>NZ_JCAQAV010000020.1:0-96563 GCF_059617925.1 Janthinobacterium sp. JF4
TTCGGCTGGCGGCATGATCTGCTCCCTGTGTGGTGAGTATGCAGAGTCAGACAGCGCTGCCAAGAGAAGATTCCGGCATTTCCCCTATTTGCCGAGGACAGAGCCTATCATAAAGGACACACCGATGAAAACCTCCCGCCTTCCCTCCCTCTCTTGCCTGCTGGCCTGCGCCACCCTCGCCTGGCCGCTTGCTGCCAGCGCGGCCGACCAGGCTGCCCCCTCCCTGCCCGGACACTACTACCTGCAAGGCGTCATGGAAACGGGTTCCGAACTGCTGCTGAAAAAGGATGGCACCTTCGAATGGATGCTCAGTTATGGCAATACCGACGAGCAAGCCAGCGGCGAGTGGCGCGTTGCCGGCGACACGGTGACCCTGGAGGCGGGCAACGGCGGCAAGGAACCGCAGTTTCGCGTGTTCGATGAATCGGAAATGCGCATTCAGAAACCGTCCGAAACAGGACTGTGGGTGGCCATCGTCGGCTTCCCCCGGCTGGGGCCGATGGCCGGCGTGGAAGTGAAGTTCGAAGCGCACAGCGGCAAGACGGCCACGGCCGTCAGCGTGGCGAACGGCGACGCCATCGTCCGCATGCCGGCGTCGGAGCGCTGGGTGCGCGCCGGCTTGCGCCGCCAGGGTTCCAACGCCGACTATCAATGGCTGGCCGTGCCGCCCGAGCGCGCACAGGAACGCATCGCCGCATTCGCCGTCACCGACCCTCAATGGCTCAGGGGCCAGGCATTCCAGAAGCTGGCCTTGCGCGTCGTCAAGGGTGGCCTGAAAGTCGATGATGCGGACAATGGCCTGGCCAGGGGCCTGTACGCGAAACCGGCATCGAAGCCATAGCCCGCACTCCCCCGCGTTCCATTCTCCAGGCACGCTGCCCTGGTCAAGCATATTGACCGGGGCGGCGCTGTTTGCCCGCGCGCGCTGCCGTGCGCCGTTGACACCCCGCACGGTCTGTCCTATAGTCGCCGGGTTAACAAGAAATGAGAATGAGAATCATGTTCATTAAAGTGAAAAAATGGCTCGTCTGCTATCCACTCGTCGCTGCCAGCCTCAGCCTGTTGCTGGCCGGCGGCGCGCAGGCGCAAGCGACCGATGCCGGCGCCGGTGCCAAGCAATTGTGGCAATTGATTGATTATGTTGCCGTCGATTACAGCGGCGCCGTCGAGCACGGCAAGGTAGTGAGCGAGGCGGAATACGCGGAAATGCTCGATTTTACGGACAACGCGACGACGCAGATCGCCGCCCTGCCCGCCCACGCCTCGAAAGCGGCCATTGCCGCCGCCATCGCCGACCTGCGCAAAGCCGTCGTCGCCAAGGCGGACGGCGTGGAAGTCAGGCGCCTGGCGCACCATGCGAATGGCTTGCTGATTGCCGCGTATCCGATTCCCGTGGCGCCAAAAGTACTGCCCAACCTGGCGCGCGGCGCGGCCCTGTATGCGGCCCAGTGCGCGTCCTGCCATGGCATGGCCGGTGGCGGCGATGGTCCGCTGGCGGCCAGCCTGGAACCGAAGCCGATCGCTTTCACGGATGGCGAACGGGCGCAGTCGCGCAGCCTGATGGCGCTGTACCAGGTCATTTCGCAAGGCGTGGCCGGCACCTCGATGGCCAGTTTTGGCCAGCTGTCCGAAAATGAGCGCTGGGACCTGGCGTTCTATGTCGGCGGCATGTCGCACGATGCGGCGGCGAGCGCGCGCGGCGAAAAGCTGTGGCAGGACGATCCGCGCAGCAAAAAACTGTACGCGGACCTGGCCGCCGTGACGACCCTGACGCAGGAAGCCGTTGCCGCCAAGCTGGGCGCGGACGCGGCACTCGCCTTGACGGCGTACTTGCGCAGCCATCCGGGCAAGGCCGAGGCGCACAAGCCGGCCGGCCTGGCCCTGTCGCGTTTGCGCCTGGCGGAAAGCCTGGCCGCCATACGCGCGGGCGACCGCGCGGGCGCCACGCGCCTGGGCCTGTCGGCCTACCTGGACGGCTTCGAGCCGATCGAGCCGATGGTCGGCGCGCGCAACAAATCCCTGCTGCTGGCCGTGGAAAACGCCATGCTGGCCTACCGTGCCGCCGTTGCCAAGGGCACGCTGGCCGACGCCGAGGCGGCCGGCGACAAGCTGCAGCAACTGTTTACCCACGTGGAAGCGGAACTGGGCGACGCCAAGGCCGAACCGATGACGACCTTTATCGGCGCCCTGACGATCTTGCTGCGCGAAGGCGTGGAAGCGCTGCTGATCGTGATCGGCATCATCGCCTTCCTGCGCAAGGCCAAGCGCAACGACGTGTTGCCCTACGTGCATGCGGGCTGGGCCAGTGCCCTGGTGGCGGGCGGCCTGACGTGGGTGGCGGCAACGTATCTGGTCACCATCAGCGGCGCCAGCCGTGAAGTGAGCGAAGGGCTCGGTTCCGTATTTGCGGCCCTGGTCCTGCTCAGCGTAGGCTTGTGGATGCACCAGAAGAGCAGCGCCGGACGCTGGCAGGAATACCTGCACGAGAAACTCACGGCGGCGATGAGCCGGCGCTCCGCCTGGGGCCTGTTCGCCCTGGCCTTCATCGCCGTCTACCGCGAAGTCTTTGAAACCGTGCTGTTCTATTCCGCCCTGGCGGCGGACGGCAATGGCGGCGCCCTGCTGGGCGGCTTCCTGGTGGCCATCGTGCTGCTGGTCGTGATCGCCTGGGCCTTGCTGCGCACCAGCGCGCGCATGCCTATCGGCAAATTCTTCTCGTGGACGTCCGCCTTCGTGGCCGTGCTGGCCGTGATCCTGATGGGCAAAGGCGTGGCCGCGCTGCAGGAAGCGGGCTGGGTCGGCGTCACGCCCGTCGACTTCATCCGCATCGACCTGCTGGGCATCCTGCCAACGCTGGAAACCTTGCTGGCGCAGGCGGCCATCCTGGCCATCATCATCGCCGGCTACGGCTGGAACCGCGCTTCCGCAGGCAAGCGCAAGCCGGCCTGAGCTTGGCACTCGTCCCTTGAAACGCGCCGGCACGGGCGTTACCGCCTAGAACGGCTGATAGCCCCCAATAGCCGCAAGCTATTGGGGGCTATTTCATTGCGCCAGCGGGTCTTGGCCGCCATTCGCAGCGCGCTCATCCAGTTTCTTTGTTGAAGACATGCAGCCATGTTTCGGCACGTGACAATTGAATAGTAATATTTTTAAATATTTAACTATATTCGGTATTGCAGAGATTACGCCGGCCGCCCGGACATTGGCCGTATCCAAAGAAACCCATCCATTGAACGCACCACCAACGAAAGCTTATCGATGAAAACTCAACGCGCGACAATCTGGTCGCTGGGTCTTATTGTGGCAGGCGCCCTGTTATCGTCCCCTGCATATGCGGCGAAAATCCCCGACTGCGGCAAAAGGGAACCGAGCAAAACCCTGCCCACCCCGCAAAATAGCGAATATGACGCCTACCGCAACGCGAAGACGCGCGCGGTGGCCGGTGGTGCCGGCAATACCGTCTTCAATAACAATGAAGGCCGCCTGCCCGCCGCCGGCAAGGACGAGGTTTATTATGAATACTATCTGGGTATCGGCGGCGATGGCGGAGCGGGCTCGCATCGCGCGGTATTGCTGGTGCAAACCCCGGCGGGCAAACGCAAGTTGGTGCAACGCTATTACACGCAAGACCACTATGCTTCCTTCTGCAGCCTGAAAAGCTAGTTTATCTTCAAATACGAGCCGCAGCCGAGAAACAGCTGCTGCGGCTTGTCGCGTGCACGGTGTTGAAAATTGCGATATGATGGCCGTCATGCAGAAACCACCTGACAACTCAACTGCCAAAGCCCCGGCGCAAAGCCGCAAGGAAGCCAGCCACGAACGCATCGTCGAGGTGGCCACGCGCGCCATCCGCCGCAGCGGCTATGCGGGCACGGGGGTGGCCGACATCATGAAGGAAGCGGGCCTGACCCACGGCGGCTTCTACGCGCACTTCGCCTCGCGCGACGCCCTGCTGGCCGAAGCGGGCGACCGGGCGGGCGCCGAGTCGGTGGCGCTGGCGGCCAGGGTGGCCGCTGCCGCTCCGCCCGGCCAGGCGCTGCAGGCGATGCTGGCCGCATATCTGTCGCCCGAACACGTCGCCGCCATTGAGGTGGGCTGTCCCGTCTCGGCGCTGGGTTCGGAAATGCCGCGCCAGGCGCCCGCGGTGCGGCGCGCCGCCACCATTCACATCAAGGAAATGATCGACCTGTTCGCGCGCCAGTTGCCGAACTGGGGCCAGCCCGAAGCGCACGCGCAAGCCATGGCGACGGTATGCGCCATGATCGGCACCACCATCCTCGCGCGCGCCGTCGATGAGCCAGCCCTGTCGGAAGCGCTGTGCGCGGCCACCCTGGCGCAGTTTCAAACGCCCGGCTAATTGCCCTGCCCGTGGCGCTGATCCGTCCCGGGCTTTTTTTTAAACAACAATATGACGATCGTCATATCTTATGTCCCACGCTGTCAACCACTGAAGGAACTAGCATGAAAAACCACAAGATTGCCCTGGTCACCGGCGCCTCGTCCGGCATCGGCGCGGCCGCGGCCCAGCGCCTGGCGCAAGCCGGCTATACGGTGTACGGCACCAGCCGCCGCAGCGCGCAAGCCGGCGTACACGGCGACACGATGCTGGCGCTCGACGTCACCAGCGATGCGTCTGTCGCTGCCGCCGTGGCCGAGGTGATGCAGCGCGAAGGCCGCATCGACTTGCTGGTGAATAACGCCGGCTTCGGCGTGGCGCCGGCGGGCGCCGAGGAAAGCAGCATGGCGCAGGCGCAAGCCATCTTCGACACGAATTTCCATGGCGTCGTGCGCATGACCCTGGCCGTGCTACCGCACATGCGGGCCCAGGGCGGCGGGCGCATCCTCAATATCGGTTCCGTCGTGGGCTTTTTGCCCATGCCCTACGGCGCGCTGTATTCGGCCACCAAGCACGCCATCGAGGGCTACACCGAATCGCTCGACCATGAAGTACGGGGCTGGGGCATCCGCGCCAGCGTCATCGAACCGGCCTACACGAAAACCACGTTCGAAGCCAATTTGCTGGCGCCCGATGCCCCGCTGTCCGCCTACCGGCCAGTCGGCGCGGCCGTCACGCGCCGGCTGCAAGCGTTGATGGCCGGCGCCGATGGCCCTGGCGTCGTGGCCGAGACGGTCTTGGCGGCGGCGCAGGCACGCCAGCCGAAATTGCGCTACACGGCCGGGCCGCTGGCGGCGCGCTTGCGCCTGATGCGCCGTTTCATGCCCGCCGCTCTGCTGGACGCCGGCTTGCGCAAGGACCTGCGCCTGGCCTGAAGGCCAGCACTTTTTCCAGCATTCAGAGAGAACATCATGCAAGCATTGCAACTCAAACAGTACGGCGGCCCCGATCACGTGGCGTTTGCGGAACTGCCCCGTCCCTCGCCCGACCCCGGCTAACCTCGATGTCGTGCACGCGGCGTCGATTCCCATGGTGGGCTTGACGGCGTGGCAAGCCATGCAAAGGCACATGCAGCTCCAGCCGGGCCAAAAAGTGTTTATCCAGGCCGGTTCCGGCGGCCTCGGCACGTTTAAAAGCCGTGCGCATCGTCAAGCCTGGCAGCCGCGTCGTCTCGCTGGTCGGTCCGCCGGACGCCGCTTTCGCCCGCGCGCGCGGCAAGGTGGTGCTGCAATTGTCCGTGTCTTGAGTCGCCTTGGGATTGCTTTTAGCGCCGTGACTGCGAATGTGACTATGTGTGAGTTTTGCCTTGGTAATTTCCTCCATACTCGTTATCAACCCTATACCTCTTGATAACGATCAAACTCAATCAAGGTAGCTCATGCGCTTCTTCCGGAAATGCTGCTGGCTCGCGATTACCCTGGGGGCAGGCATCGGCCATGCCGCCGAACCGGGCGTCACCGACACGCAAGTCCGGCTGGGCATGGTCAATGCGCAAACGGGCGCCGCCTCGGGGCTGGGGCGGGCCATGCTCGATGGCGCAACGGCCGTGTTCCAGGAAGCGAACCGGCGCGGCGGCATCCATGGCCGGCGCATCGAGCTGGTGGTCGCGGACGACGGCTACGATCCGGACCGCGCCATCAGTGAAACGCTCAGGCTGGTCGAGGAGGAACAGGTGTTCGCCCTGTTCGGCAACGTGGGTACGCCCACCACCAACGCCGTCATGCCGATCGTCCAGGAAATGAAGGTGCCGCTGATGGGCGCGTTTACGGGGGCGATGACCTTGCGCCGCCCCGTGGTGCATGAAATCATCAACTTCCGCGCCAGTTATGACGATGAGTCTGATGCCCTGGTGCAGTATTTCGCCAGCCGCGGCGTCACGCGCTTTGGCGTCCTGTACCAGGATGACGGTTTCGGCAATGCCGTGCTCGACGGCACCGTGCGCGCCCTGCAACGGCGCGGCATGGAGCTCGTCGCCAAGGGCTCCTTCCAGCGCGGCACCACGGCCGTCAAGGCGGGATTGGCGGCTCTGATCGGACACGACCTGCAAGCGGTGATCATGGCCGGCCCCTACACGCCGGTGGCCGCGTTCGTGCGCGAGGCTGGCGGTGCCGGGCTGAAGGCAGCCCTGGCAACCGTGTCCTTTGTCGGCACGGACAGCCTGCTGCAACTGCTGGGCAAGGAAGGCAACAACATCGTCATTTCGCAGGTGGTGCCCTTGCCGGAAGACCGCCAGTTGCCCATCGCCGCCGACTGCGCTGCGCTGCTGGCCAGGCATGTGCCGGCGGCCAGGCTGTCTTTCGTCAGTTTCGAAGGCTGCATCTCGGCCACCCTGATGGTCGAAGCGTTGCGCCGCACGGGCGCCGACCTCACGCGCAAGCGCCTGATCCAGAGCTTCGAAACGTTCGACCGGCTCGACCTCGGAGGCATGCAGGTGACGCTGCGGCCAAGCGACCACCAGGCGTCGACGGCCGTCTTCCTGACCCGCATTGCCGACGGCAGGATCGTTCCGGCCGGGCCGGCGCCTGGAGCCTGGCGTGAAAATCAGGACTAAACTGATCATCAGTACCACCGTCCTGCTGGCGGGCGTGGCAGCCATGGCGGCGGCCAGCCTGCTGCTGGTGAAAGGCATCGAAACCCATGTGCACGGCTTGACCGACCGGACCGTGCCACTGTACACGGACGTATTGCGCCTGCGCTATACCGTGCAGGACATGGCATCGGATTTTTTCGAACTGGGCAAGGCGGAAGACCTGGTGCAGCTGGAGCAGGTGTCGAACAAGATAGTGGCCAATATCCAGACCGCCGAGAGCATCAGCAATGCCTTGCGGCGCCACGGCGAGTCGCAGGCGCCCCGCTATCACTCGGCTTTCGAACAGGAATTCCAGCGCATGCGCGTCGCCGTGCGCACCCGCCTGGAAAACGAGGCCTACTACAAGGCGCAGGCGACGGAGATGCGGCAAGTGCTGGCGCAGATCAAGGCCGCCGCCAAGGGCGCGCGCGGCAAGATTCGCCTGGTCGACAGCCAGGCCCAGACCACGGCCGCCGAGGTGCAGCTGCAAAGCCAGCGCCTGAACCAGAACGCACGCTACCTGACCGACTTGCGCAAGAGCATCCTCGACATGCAGATTGCGCTGGCCGAAACGGAGGCCGTGAAAAACCGTTTCCGCATCGCGCCCTTGCGCGAGCGGCTGACGGCGGCAGTCGCGCATCTGGCGGGAAGCGGCGAGCGCGACATCAGCCCGGCCCAGCAGGCGCTGCGGGCGACACTGCTCGCCACGGCGCGTCAGACGCTCGATCCCGCCGCCGGCCTGATGGCCTTGCGCGCCGGGCTGCTGGCCGAAGGCGGCGCCAGCGCGGCGCAGCAGGCGCGCTATGCCGCGCTCAAGGAGCAAATCAGCGCCACCCTGGCCAGCGCCCACCTGCGCCTGGCCGAGGAACTCGACCCCATCGAACTGCAACTGGCCATCGGGCGCGACCGGCTGGCGCAGGCCAACCGCTACATGCGCACCTCGGCCCGCATCGAGGACGCCAGCGGCGACATCAACCTGGCGGTCGACGCCATCAGCATCGGCGTGGGCGAAGTCATGCTTGCCACGGCCGCCGGCGACGTCACGCGCCTGGGAGACGAGATCGCACTGCACATCAGCGCCCTGCACCGCGACATGGGCACCATGCAGACCTTGCTGCAAAGCATAGGTCAGCTGGGCTTGCTGGCCGAAACGCGCAGCGTCAACACCTACCTGGACGCGGTGGAGCGTTCGGGACAGCGGCTGCTGCAAGCCAAGGGCAGCGTGCTCGACAGCCGGACGGCGCTGGACGAGGTCATCGACCATGTGCGCGCCTTCGAGCGCGAACAGGCCGCCTATTCCGCGCAGCAGGTGGCGCGCATCACGGAGCAGCAGCAAGACGCGGTGGCCAAGGTGCGCGATGGCGTGCGGCATGCTTTCATGCTGATCCTCGGCATCGCGCTGGTCCTGCTGCTGGCCTGCGTGGCCATCACCGGACTGATCAGCGCTTCCATCGCCAGGCCGCTGGCGCGCCTGTCCCACGCGATTGCCCATATCCGCCGCGGCAACGCGCTGTCGGTACGCGTGCCGCAGCATGGCAGCGATGAACTGGGACAATTGATCCAGGGCTTTAACGGCATGCTCGAGCACATCGAACAGCGCGACCTGGCGCTCAAACAGGCCAAGGCCGATGCCGACGCCGCCAACCGCGCCAAGTCGGAATTCCTGGCCAAGATGAGCCACGAGATCCGCACGCCGATGAATGGCGTGCTGGGCATGACGGAATTGCTGCAGCGCACTGAACTCAGTCCCAAGCAGCAGCGTTTCGTGCACACGGTGCACCGTTCCGGCGAAAGCCTGCTGAGCATCATCGACGACATCCTCGACTTTTCCAAGATCGAGGCGGGCAAGCTGGTGCTCGAACACATCCCCTTCGACCTGCGCCAGGTGATCGACGATGTCGTGGCGCTGTTTGCCAACGGCATCGAGCGCAAGGCCATCGCATTTACCTGCCGCATCGCCCCCGACGTGCCGCAGCACGTGCGCGGCGACCCCGTGCGCCTGCGCCAGATCCTCACCAACCTGCTCAATAACGCCACCAAGTTCACCGAACGGGGCGAAATTTCCGTCGATGTCAGCTGCCCCGCTGCCGGCCGGATCCGCCTGGAAGTGCGCGACACGGGCATCGGCATGGCGCCGGAAGCGGCGGCGGCCGTCTTCCAGCCGTTCCGCCAGGCAGACAGCACCACTTCGCGCAAATACGGCGGCACAGGACTGGGCCTGGCCATCATCAAGCAACTGGCGGAAATGATGGACGGCAACATTGTCCTCGAGTCGGTGGCGGGCCAGGGTTCCAGCTTCGCCGTCACCGTCGCCGTGGGCGAGGTGGCGCCCGCAGACGCGCCGCCAGCGCTGCCTGGCCTGCCCGCTCCGCCTGCGCCTGACGGCGGGACCGCAGGCCAGGCGCCGCTGCGCATGCTGCTGGTGGAAGACAACGCAATCAACCAGGAAATCGCCCTGGCCATGCTGGAAGATACCTCTTACCACGCCACGCCGGCCGGCAACGGGCGGCGCGCGCTGGCCCTGTGGGAGCGGCAGCCTTTCGACGTGATCCTGATGGATTGCCAGATGCCGGAAATGGACGGCTTCGAAGCGACCCGGCAGTTGCGCCGCATGGAAGCCCAGCAAGGCCGTGAGCGCACGCCCATCATTGCCCTGACGGCCAATGCCATCCTCGGCGACCGCGAACTGTGCCTGGACGCGGGCATGGACGACTATCTCGCCAAGCCCTATACGCGCGCCGCCCTGCTGGCCGTGCTGGCCCGCTGGCGCCCGCCGGCCGCCGCGCCGGCAGCCGACGAGACGGTGGAAACGCTGGAGACGGCTGCACTGCCTGGCGCCATCCTCGACGCGGCCGCCCTGCAAAATCTGCGCGCCATGCGGCGTCCCGGCCGTCCCGACGTGCTGGCCCGCATCATCGACCTGTTCTACAGCGATGCCCCCCGCCTGCTGGGCCAGCTGGAAGTGGCCGCCGGGGCCAGCGATGCCGCAGCCGTCCAGCTGGCGGCGCACACGCTCAAGTCCAGCTGCGCCAACGTTGGCGCGCTGGGCTTGTCGGCCACCTGCCGTGAAATCGAACAATACGCGCGCGGCAATGACGTCGGCAGCGCGCTGCAGCATATCCGCGGCATCCAGCAAGAACTCGACCGTGTCCTCGCCGCCCTGGCCATTGAAAAGGAAGCCATATGAATACCGCACTGCCCCCGCAAGCACTGGTTCTGGTGGTCGATGACGACACCATGACGCGCATCCTGGTGACGGAAGCGCTGGAGCCGGAAGGCTTCCGCATCGAGGAAGCGGCCAGCGGCCTGGAAGCGCTGGCCGCCTTCCAGCGCGGCGTGCCCGACCTGGTCCTGCTCGACGTCGCCATGCCAGGCATGAGCGGCTTCGAATGCTGTCAGCAGCTGCGCCGGCTGCCCGGCGGCGCGCACGTGCCCATCGTCGTCCTGACCGGCAACGACGACGATGACTCCATCAAGCAGGCGCTGGAAGCGGGCGCCAGCGATTTTATCTCCAAGCCGATGCAATGGCGCTTGCTGGCGCACCGGCTGCGCTACCTTCTGCGGGCCAGCAGCGCCCTGACCGAGTTGAGCCGTATCCAGGAAAGCCTCAGCCACGCGCAGGCGCTGGCCCGCCTCGGCAACTGGGAATACCGGGTTGCCGCCGGCGACGGCTACTGGTCGCCGGAACTGTCGCGCATCCTGGGCCTGGACGCCGATGCCGGCCCCACCAGTTTCGACCGCCTGCTGCAATGCCTGCCGCAAGACCAGCGGCCCCTGCTGCTCGATGCCTTCATGGAACTGCATGCCAGCGGCACCAGCTACGGCCTGGAACACAAGGTGCTGCGGCCCGATGGTGGCGAAAGCATCGTCTTTCACCAGGCCGAGGCCGTGCGCGAAGGCCGCGAGGTGCTGCTGATGCGCGGTACCGTGCAGGACATCACGGAACGCAAGCGGCAGGAATTGCGCATCGAATACCTGGCCAACCACGACGCGCTGACGGACTTGCCCAACCGCCAGTTGCTGAACGACCGCATCGGCCAGGCCATCGCGCATGCCCGCCGCACCCGCTTGCACCTGGCCACCCTGATGCTGGACCTCGACCGTTTCAAGTTCGTCAACGACAGCTATGGCCACCCGGTGGGCGATGCGCTGCTGCAGGAAGTGGCCCGGCGGCTGAAGCTGGCGGTGCGCGAAGGCGACACCGTGGCCCGCCAGGGCGGCGACGAGTTCGCCATCCTGCTGACGGACCTGTCAGATATCGAGACGGCCGAGCAGATCGTGAAAAAGGTGCTGGCCGTGTTCGCCGATCCTTTCGTGCTGGGCGCACATACCTTGCACGTCAGCACCAGTATCGGCGCCAGCGTGTTTCCCTCCGACGGCGACAGCGGCGACATGCTGCTCAAGACGGCCGATGCGGCCCTCTACAGCGCCAAGGACAAGGGGCGCAACGGCTACCAGTTCTACAACCACAAGATGGGGGTGCTGGTGGAAGAGCGGGCCGAAATCGAGCACGCGCTGCACCAGGCGCTGGCGCTGGGCGAACTGGAGCTGCACTACCAGCCCAAGGTCGACCTCACCAGCGGCAAGATTTATGGCATGGAAGCGCTGCTGCGCTGGCGCCGCGACGGCATCGGGCTGGTGCCGCCGGACCGCTTCATCCCTCTGGCCGAGGAGACGGGCATGATCGTGCCCATTGGCGAATGGGTGCTGCGCACGGCGTGCGCGCAGCTGGGCGTCTGGCATGCCTACGGCTTTACGCACCTGACGATGGCCGTCAACGTATCGGCGCGCCAGTTCCGCCAGGTCGACATGCCGCAACTGGTGCGCGAAGTGCTGGCCAACAGCGGCATGCCGGCCCACTGCCTGGAACTGGAGCTGACGGAGAGCGTGCTGATGCAAAACCGCGACCTCGTGGTGGGAGCGCTGGAAGAATTGAAAGACATCGGCGTCACCTTGTCGCTGGACGACTTCGGCACCGGCTATTCCAGCCTGTCCTATCTCAAGCAATTTCCCATCGACGTCGTCAAGATCGATCAATCGTTCATCCGCGACGTGACCGACAGCGTGGATGGCGCTTCGTTGACCCGCTCCATCATCGCCATGGCCAAGTCGCTGCACATGACCACGGTGGCCGAGGGGGTGGAAACGGAGGGGCAATTGGGATTTCTCAATACCAACCGCTGCGACGCCATGCAAGGCTATTACTTCAGCCGCCCCCTGCCCGGCGCCGAGATGGATCAGATGTTGTATGCCGGCACCCATTTGCCGCCCGAAAGCTGCCATGCGGAGGCGCCGCAGCGCGTGCTGCTGCTGGTCGATGACGAGGAGCATATCCTGTCCGCCCTGCGCCGCTCGCTGCGCAAGGAGGGTTACCAGATACTCAGCACCAGCAAGCCGCAGGAAGCGCTGGAACTGGTGGCCGCCCACGCAGTGGGCGTGATCCTCACGGATGCGCGCATGCCGGGCATGTCCGGCAACGAACTATTGCGCCGCATCAAAGGCATCTATCCGGAGATCGTGCGCGTGATGCTGTCCGGCTATCCTGAGTTGCATTCGGTCACGGCAGCCATCAACGAAGGCTCGGTGTACAAGTTCATCACCAAGCCCTGGGACGAGACCTTGCTGAAAGACCATTTGCGCGAAGCCTTCCTGCGCTTCGAATCGGGCGTGCAGCGGCCGCCGCGAGGCCCCCATGGCATCGAGATCGGCAACCGCGCCGCCTAGCCACTTTGCTTACCAGTAGCCGAGCAGCTTCCACCAGGTCGTGCCGACGACGGCAAAGATCAGCAGTTCCACCACGCACATGATGAAGCCGACGCGCCACCAGTTGCCCATCGTCACGAAACCGCTGCCGAAGATGATGGGCGAGGTGCCCGTCGCATAGTGCGTCAGGGTCATCATGATGGCCGAACCGGCCGTCATCATCAGCATGAACGGCACGTGGTATGCGGCCGGAATCAGGTGCAGTCCCACCGTCAGGAAGGCCAGCAGCATGGCGCTGATGTGGGCCGTCGTGCTGGCGAAGAAGTAATGCGAGAAGACGAACACCAGCACCAGGACGCCCGCGATCGGCAGCCAGTCCATGCCGCTGGCAATAATCGCCGCCTTCATGCCGGCCGAGAACCAGGCGATCACGCCCGTCTTGTTCAGCTGCTCGGCCATCATGACGAGTGCGCCGAACCACACGAGGGTATCCCAGGCGCTCTTTTCCGACAGCACGTCGTCCCAGTCGATGGTGCCCGTAATGATCAGCACGAACAAGCCGACAAAGGCCACCACCGTCGCATCGAGCGAAAACGCGGGGCCGAACAGCATGGCGGGCACGTTGGCCCACAGCAGCAGCAACAGGGCGAAGGTGCCCAGCATGACCTTTTCCGACGGCGACAGCGGACCCATGCTTTTCAGCTCCGCCTTGGCGTAGGTGACGGCGTCCGGTGTCGCTTTCAGTTCCGGCGGCGAGAGCCAGTAGATGATCAGCGGCATCACCAGCAGACAGACCAGGCCCGGCAGCAGCATGCACAGGGCCCAGGTGGTCCACGTCAGGTGAAAACTCTGGCCGCTGGCCTTGGCCACGAAGTCGACTACCAGGGGATTGGGCGCCGTGGCCGTCAGGAACATGGCCGACGTGATCGGGTTGGCGTGGTAATTGACGAGGGCCAGATAGGTGCCGACTTTCTTTTCCGTGCCCTTGGCCGGGTCCGAATCGAAGGCATTGGCGATCGATTTCATGACGGGGTGGACGATTCCGCCGCCGCGTGCCGTGTTACTTGGCGTAAATGGCGCCAGCACCAGTTCGCAAATCGCCAGGCCGTAGCCGATGCCCATGGTGCGCTTGCCCAGCAGGGAAATGAACAGCAGGCCGATGCGGCTGCCCAGCCCCGTCTTTTTCAGGCCGCGCGAAATCAGGATCGCCACGACGATCAGCCAGATCAATGGATTCGAGAAACTGCTGAGCGCATCCGTGATGGCGCCCTTGGATGAGGTCGACGTCACTTGCGACAAGGACACGATGACGATGGCCATCATGGCCATCACGCCGATCGGCATGACTTTCAGAATGATCGCCAGGATAGTGGTGAGGAAAATCGCCACCAGCCCCCAGGCCTTGGGCGTCAAGCCGTCCGGCGCCGGCAGCAATAGCATGCTCACCAGCAAGGCGGTGCAGATCAGGGCGGGGACGAGGCGGAATGGGACGGCTTCCTTGAAATGCAGGAACAGGTCGCGCACTGTTTTATACATCTTTATTACCTTTCGCTGTGGGTCAGGCATCCTCGCGGTCGGAATCGCGCACGCAGATTCATGGGCCGATAGGCACAAGAAGCGCGCCCGCAAGATGACAGATGCCCAACAATTCTGTTCGGCAATATCATACACGCAAGGCGCCCACGCCCCTGCTCCATTCAGCGCGCCGTTCCCGGCAATTGCAAAATCGTTGACCTACGCGCGACATCGCTCACATAATCGCCCCTCATGCTGCCAAACAGACAAGGACGCCATTGCAAGCCCGCAACCATCATATCGACGCCCTGCGCGGCGCGGCCATCCTGTGCGTGCTGGTGCTGCACTTCGCGCTGGCCTATGGCTTGAAGAACAGCCCGCTCTCGGCCTTGCCTGGCTGGCTGCTGGGCGCCGCCTACCAGGGTAACTATGGCGTGACCATGTTCTTCGTTATTTCCGGTTACCTGATCAGCTCGACCTCGCTGCGCCGCTGGGGCGACCTGGCGCGCATCGACCTGGCGGCGTTTTATGCCTACCGCATCGCCCGCCTGCTTCCCTCTCTGCTGCTGGCCCTGTCCCTGATCGTGCTGCTGGGCGTGCTGGACGTGCCCTTCTTTGCCAATTCGGACGGCGGCAAGGATTTGCCAGCCAGCTATTTCGTCATCGCCATCGCTTCCGTACTGACCTTCTGGCACAACGTGCTGATGCAAAGCGCCGGCTATTTCAATTACTGCCTGAACGTGTACTGGTCACTATCTGTCGAGGAAATGTTTTATCTGCTGCTGCCGCTGTCGTGCCGCTTCCTGCGCCAGCGCCATCGGATAATGCTGCTGTGCGGCGTTGCCATCGTGGCCGGCCCCGTCTATCGCAGCCTGCACGCGGACAACGAAATCTATTTCATGTATGGCTATATCGCGTGTTTCGACGCCATCGCCATCGGCTGCCTGACGGCCCTGCTGACACAACATTGGCAGCCGGGTGCGCGTGCCGGGCAACTCTTGCGCTGGCTAGCGGGCCTGGCTCTGGCGGCCCTGTATGTGCGCGGCATCGGCGGCCATGAAGTCTTCGGCTTCAGCGCGATCGCACTGGCCAGCGCCGCCTTCATCGTGGGCGCCACGGCGGGCCAGGCGGCCAGCCAGGGCCGCCACGGTCCGCTGCCATGGCTGGGACGGCACAGCTATGAGCTGTACCTGTTCCATATCATCATACTGGCCGCCATGCGCAATGTGGTCGACAAGGCGGGCCTGGGCTACGCGGAGCGCCTGCCGTGGCTGGCGCTTTTCCTGGCCGCGACGGCGCTGGCGGCCGCCCTCGTCGCCCGCTATGTGTCCGAACCGGCCAATACCGCCCTGCGCCGGCGCTTGCGGGGCGTCGTCACGGCCACGCCTGCACGCACTGGCGACAGCCCTGGAGCGGCGCCTTGAAAAAGTGAGCCAAGTCAAGAGTCCGCCTGCTGCCTGCGTCTTTCACGGCAGTTTTCAGCCCCGCCTTGCCATTCGCACTATAATGTTGGCACCGCGTGCGGCAGAATTGGCGGCGATAGACGGTAACAATTTCGTGTAGAGGCCGGTACAATAGCGTCTGGGCCTACACAGGGTTTCACTTTTGCCAGCAGTTGCCAGCAACTAACCATTTTTTTGACCAGCCAACACATACTATGAGTTCGATGAATGAAGAGCGCGTTTTAAGCGTGCACCACTGGACGGATACCCTGTTCTCCTTTACCACCACGCGCGACCCGTCGCTGCGTTTCTCGAATGGCCATTTCACCATGATCGGCCTGCGCGTCGATGGCAAGCCCTTGCTGCGTGCCTACAGTATCGCCAGCGCCAATTACGAAGACCATCTGGAATTTTTCAGTATCAAGGTGCCGGGCGGCCCCCTGACGTCGCGTCTGCAGCACTTGCAAGTGGGCGACACCGTCATCGTCGGCCGCAAGCCGACGGGCACCCTGGTGTCCGACTACCTGCTGCCAGGCAAGCGCCTGTACATGCTGTCGACGGGCACGGGCCTGGCGCCTTTCCTCAGCATCGTGCGCGATCCCGACATCTACGAGCGCTTCGACCAGCTGATCCTCGTGCACGGCGTGCGCCAGGTCGATGAACTGGCTTACCGCGAGCTGCTGGAAGAGCACCTGCCGCAGCACGAATTCCTGGGTGAAATGGTCAGCGACAAACTGCGCTATTACCCGACCGTGACGCGCGAGGATTTCCGCAACATGGGCCGCATCACGGCACTGATCGAGAACGGCAAGCTGGCCGAAGACCTGGGCTTGCCGGCGCTGAACCCGGCCGAAGACCGCGTGATGATCTGCGGCAGCTCGGACATGCTGCGCGACCTGAAAGAAATGCTGGAAGCGCGTGGCTTCAAGGAAGGCAATACTTCGACGCCGGGCGACTTCGTCGTCGAGCGCGCGTTCGCCGAGAAGTAATCCGCAAGTCATCCGCAGTACCCCAAGGGCCCGGCCCGCCGCCATCTGCGGCGGCGCCGGGCCTTTTTCATTGGTGGCTCAACGGGCCAGCGGCGCGCCGCGCTGGTACTGCAAGCCATTCATGAAGCGCTGCACGGGAGTAAAGGCGCTGCTGAGGATATCGTCATGCGCGGCGTAATAGCGCGTCTCGATCTTCAGCAAACCCAGCACGGTCGCATCGAGCTTGTCGGTCTGGTATGGCCGGCTTTCCAGCGCGGCGCGCGCGGCCGCCGATGCCGGCGCTTGCCGGCTATTCCAGATCAGCATGGGAATTTCATAGCCGCTCTTGTCGGAGGCGGAATGACCCGCGTGATTGCGGCTGTAGCCCACTTCCTGCCCATGGTCGGAGACGAACAGCAAGGAGGCGGCGCGGTTCGCCTTGGCCTTTTCCGTCATGCCGATCAGCGTACCCAGCACATAATCGCCATAGCGGATGGCGTTGTCGTACTCGTCGCGCTGGTGGCGTATCCAGCTCGACCGGCCCTGGTGTTCCATCTGCGCGCTGACGGCGTCGTGCGCCCGGTCGAAATGCGCAAAGCGGCTGGGATAGCGCATGTCGTAGCTGGGATGGGCGCCCAGCAAATGCACGACGATGAGTTTTTTCGGCGCCGCGTCGCGCAGCGCATGGGCGAACGGCTGGAACAGGTTGCCATCAAAATTGTTTTCGCCGCGGCCAGTGCCGTAGTTGATGAAATCGCTTTCATCGGCCTCGCCCGCCAGCAGTCCGATCCAGCCATCGTTGCGCGTCTGGTTCGACACCCAGAACGTCTTGTAGCCGGCCGCCTCGGCCAGCATCAGCAGATTCGGCTTGGCCATCCATGCGTCCGGGTTGCCGATATCGGCCGGCGTGAGCATCGTCATCATCGATTCCACCGTGCTGGCGGCTGGCGAAATCACGTCATTGAATACCAGCAGCTGAGCCCGCATGGCGTCGAGCCGGGGCGTGGTGGCGCGCGGATAGCCATACAGCGACATCGAGGCGCGGTTGGTGCTCTCGCCGATCACGAGGATGACGGTGCGCGCATCCTCGCCCGCATAGCGCACATTCCAGTCGCGCGGCGCGGCCATGTCCGCCGTCAGCGCATGCCGCATCGATTGCATGGCGTCCAGCTGCGCGCAGTACTGCTGGTAGCGCAGCGGCCAGAACAGGGCTGGATTTTCGCGTCGCATGGTGGTGTTGACGTGCAGCAGCACGAGAAAGACGGCCATGCTGGCGGCAAAGCATTTTTGTGGCAGGCCCGGCGCGGCAACATCGCGCGCCGCCTGCCAGCGCTGCAGCTGGCGGTCGGCCAGCAGCACGGCTGCCGTGACGAGCACAAACCAGCCGGCCGCTTGCGCCAGGGCGACGCTGTTGTGCACGAAAAACTCGTGCGTTTCGGCTTGATCTGTCGCAAACATGGCCTGTAAGACCGCATTCGGATTCGGCCGCATGCCAAAATAGCCACGCAAAAACCCTTTGATGGCGGCGTCGAGATAAAACACGGGCACGACAACGCGCACCAGCACGGTGATCGCACCGGCACTGCAGCGCCACGCGTGCAGCACGCCGCCCACGCCCAGCAGGATGGCCGCCAGCAAGACGCTCAATTTCAGGCATTCGTTCGCGCTTAACTGATCGAAGAGGAAGAACAACAGCAGGCCAGCAATGCTGAACAGGACACGGCAAAACAGAATCAGCATGGCAGCGATGGATAATAAATCGTGAACAGGGACGGGCCCGCGATTGTAGCGCAGCCTGTTGCAACTTGTACCATCATTTTGCGTGCGCTCCTGACAGAAATTGTCAGTGCTTTTTATTATGATTTCGGCACCAGCAGGCTAGCCAGCCAGCCTGTACTATTGATATCTTCACCTGCGACAGGACTTTTCATGACACGTGCCATCACCATTCTGACCGAGAACTTTGCCGATTGGGAAACCGCCCTGCTCAATTCCACGGCGCGCCTGTATTACGGCTTTTACACGCAGTTCGCCACGCCTGGCGGCTTGCCCGTCACCTCATCCGGCGGCATGCTGGTCACGCCGCAACTGGCGCTGGAAGAGATTGTGCTCGATGAACTCGATTTGCTGATGGTGTGTGGCGGCAGCCACTGGCAAAGCGGCAAGGCGCCCGACCTGAGTCCCTTGCTGCGCGCCGCCCGCGACAAGAAGATCGTGCTGGCCGGCATCTGCGACGGCACGCGCGTGCTGGCGCAGGCGGGCGTGCTCGACAATGTCCGCCACACCTCCAATGGCGCGGACAACCTGACGCAGACCGGCTATGCGGGCGCCGCCCTGTATCAGGATGTGCCGTGGGCCGTGGCCGACCAGCGCGTCATCACGGCGCCCGGCACGGCGCCCGTCAGCTTTACGGCCGAGGTCTTGCGCGCCCTGGGCATCGATGATGACAACCTGGCCGCTTACCTGTCCATGCACGGCGCCGAGCACGGCAAGGCCGCCCAGGCAAGCCGCTAGTTGGCACCCAGGCGTGCAGGCGCGCCACGGCGTGCGTGTTGCCGGGGTCCATTTCCAGCAAACGGCGGTAATGCGTGATGCCTTGCGCCCGCTCGCCGTCGGCCTCGTACGGTGGCCATTTGCCCCTTGCGGGTACAGTTGCACGCCAAGCTGGAAGACGGCGATGTCGTGTTCCGTGCGCGATGCCTGCGGCCCGCTGGCGGGTGCGGCATTAGCAGCCAAGGCGGCAGCGGGGACGCCGGCAAGCGCCATGACCAGAAGCACAGACGGGAGGCGCGAGTTCAAGATGCGGCTTTCGACCGGCGAAAACGGAACCGCAGCATCCCATACCTATTTATTAACGGCAACGATAATCTTGCCGGTCAGAAAATTACTCTTCCAGCCACACGTCTTCATATCCTTCGCGGTCGAGAATGAACTTGGCGCCGCTGGGCAAGGCCAGGTAATCGAGCACCTGCGGCAGCATCTGCTGCAGGTGTTCCGCATGCAGGGGCTGGTAAAAGCCGCTGGCGTCGTCGTGTTCGCCGCAATGGATGAACCAGCTGATGGTGCCGTTTTCCGGCAGCGCGATGCGCGTGCCATAGATGGGCGACTGGTCCAGGCTGCCGATGGCCAGGGCCACCATGGGCTCGGGCGCCTGCGCCGGCAAGCCGTATTTGTCGCAGATGCGCCGCTGTGTTTCGCTGATAAGTTCAATCATATGGTTATCAGGATCCGATGTAGTGGTAATGCAGGCGCGGCGCGCCATCGTGGCTGGACATTTCCAGGTGCAAGATCGCTTCGCCCGGCTGGCCGTCGGCCAGCAACAGGCATTCCAGGCCCAGCGGTCCGGCGTCGGTGGCATACACATCGACGGCGGGACGGCCACCCTTGCCCGGCACGAAGGCTTGCGCCAGCGGCGCCAGGGACAGGGCCTGGTTCGCCGCAAAATAGCTGTCGAGCAGCTCGATGACCTCGTCGGCCACGCCCGGCGCCAGGCCCCAGTCACGCTGCAGCGCAACAGGATCGCGCCGGTCCAGCGTCTGCACGAAGGCGGCGGCCTGCACGTATGCCAGTTGCCGCAGGCTGTCGGTAATGTCCATGTCCATGTCCATGTTGCGACTCCTCTCTCTTAAGCAGGCGCCATTATAGTGCACCACCCCGCGCAAGCCCCATCCATTCCCCTCAAAATTATCCGCATGCACCGCGATAGTGCGGCGCAATAATATTCCCGCCATCCTGACATTTAAATCCTGCAATCATAATTTATCGATTGATAATAACATCGGTGCATTGCGTGATATTTGGTGATTATTATAAAAACATAATCTCGTGCACAATTCAATTTCACGTTGACGCCTAAATGTTGCGGCGCTAATATCGTAAAGCCATTCACCGTGGCCGACAGCTCAAGCCGTACTTAACCATCACAAGAGGATAGTACAATGCAAAACCAACCAAGATTGTTCGCTTTCAAGCTTGCTGAGAAAGAGATATCAACCCTGCCTACGCCGCCCACCGAATGGAAAGTACGCACCGGTGTCGCCGTCGCCGGTTGCAGCGAAGTCGACCGCTTCCAATACCGCTACTCTTCCACCATGAATTCCCGCGATACCGGCCAGTTCTGCTGAGCGCCGCACCAGCATCCATTCAACTCATGGAGGGAATGTCATTTAATTCCCGATGCAAACACGTTCGCACCATTTGCGGCGCAGTTTTCCCGTGCGCGCCATTCATATCGATTGAAATCTATTTTTGAAATTTTCAATTTATTGGTTGACGCGGAATTTTTTTAAAATTAGCATTTGAAAGCCAAATCAACTGGCACGCAAAACAGGTCGTACTTAACCACCACAAGAGGATAGTACAATGCAAAACCAAACCAAATTGTTCGCATTCAAACTGGCTGAGAAAAAGGTACAAAAACAGGCGGCGCCCGCCACCGCCTGGAAGGTGCGCGACGGCGTCGCCGTGGCCGGCTGCACCGCAGTGGGCACCAATGACCAGTATCGCGACTCTTCGCGCCTTAAGCCGAACGACAGCGGTCAGTATTGCTGATCTTAGCAGCGCCCTGGCACCTCGCCCCTGGCGGGGTTCTATTCCATCTCGACTTTAATGCATCAACGCCAATTGCGGCGCAGTACTTCCCTGCGTGCAGCATTCATTGAAATATTAATCTTGAGCGTTTATCGATTCACGCATCGTTAATTGAAAATTAATATGCAAAAGCCTGCACCATTGGCGATCCATACAAGCGGCACTTAACCACGACAAGAGGATGACTATGCAAAAACAGAATCAAACCAAGCTGTTTGCTTTCAAACTGGCCGAAAAGGAAGTGAGCAAGGAAGTCAAACAACCATGGCAGGTGCGCGATGGCGTGGCCGTGGCCGGCTGCACGTATTACGGCGATCCGGAAGATTACAATCTGCGCGACAGCTCGCGCTTTGCGCCCAACGATACGGGCGTGTACTGCTAATACCTTAGCCAGCTGAAAGCCTTGCCACGGCAAGGCTTTTTATTTTCCTTCGCCGCAGGACCCTGAATGCATAAGAAGGTATTGATTATCAGCCATAGCGGCGACTTGCATGCCGACCTGGTCACCCCGATCCTGGCCGCCCGCGGCCATGCTCCCTTCCGTATCAACCTCGACGCCTTTCCCCGCGACTACCAGTTGTGCCAGCGCCTGCAGGACGGCCGCGCCAGCGCGCGCCTGCGCCGCTTGCCCGATGGCGACTGGCTGGACTTGCAGCAAGTGGGCGCCGTCTGGCTGCGCAAGCCGGCCGAGTACGCCTATGCCAGCGCCGACCTGGCGCCGCAGGAACGCGCCTACGCGCAACTGGAAACGGAGCAAGCCATCTTCAGCGTACTGTATGCACTCGATTGCTACTGGCTCAGCCATCCGCTGGCGCTGCGCGGCGCGCAGTGGAAAGGCGAACAGCTCGCGCGGGCCGCGCGCATGGGCTTTCGCGTGCCCGCCACCTTGATTACCAACGTGCCGGACGACGTGCGCGCTTTCCGCGCAGCCGTCGGCGGCCCCATCATTTTCAAGAGCATGTCCACGCCCAGCCTGGCCGCCGAAGCGGTCGGCGACGTTGACAGGGTCAGCGCCGGGATCGGCACCACCATCGTTGACGACGCCATGCTCGATAGCCTGGACGCCGTCAGCGAACTGAGCTGCCAGTTCCAGCAATATATCGCCAAGCAATACGAATTGCGGATCACCGTGATCGGCAAGCAACTGTTTGCCGCGCGTTTGTATTCCCAGGATGATGCGCGCACAGCCATTGATTCGCGCGACATGTCGGCCCCCATCCGCTATGAAGCAGCGACCTTGCCGGATGACATACGGCAACGCTGTCTCGATTTCGTGCACAGCTATGGCCTCGAGTATGGCGCGATGGACCTCATCGTCACGCCCGACGACGAATATGTTTTCCTGGAAAACAATCCTGTTGGTCAATTTTTGTATGTGCAACAACTGGTGCCCGCCTTGCCCCTGCTGGAAAGCGTGGCCGATACCCTGATCAAAGGAGCCGTATGCCGCAGCCAGACCTGAGCCAGATTCCTCTTCATCTGCGCGAACTGGAGCAGGCGCGCGACAGCCGGGCCATCGTCCTGGCCGCCTCGCACCTGGACATGGAACTGCTGCCCGCCCTGTATGAGCTGTGCCAGGCTATCGGCCCCGTGGCGCGCCTCGACGTGGTGCTGCACGGGCGCGGCGGCATCGTCAACGCGGCGCGCCGCATCGCCATTGTGCTGCGCCAGCATGCGCGCCACCTGAGCTTTATCGTGCCCTTCCACTGCCAGTCAGCCGCCACCTTGCTGGCTTTGGGCGCCGATGAAATCATCGCCGGCGACCTGGCCCTGTTCTCGCCCATCGACCCGCAGCTCGATGGCGTCGACGGCGGCGCTTTTTCCAGCCTCGACATCAAGGTTTTCGGCGACATGGCGCAGCAGTGGTTCGGCGTCGATGCCAGCGAAGCGCGCCAGCAATCGCTATCGCTGCTATGCGGCAGCATCTTCCCTCCTTCCCTGACGGCCTTTTACCGTACCACCCTGGAACTGGCGCAGATCGGCGAGGAGTTGCTGGCGTGGCAATTGCCCGATGCCACGCCCGAGGCGCGGCGCGCCATCGTCGCGCAGTTGGTGACGGGGTATCACTCGCACAACTATGCCTTGACACGCGAGGAATTGGCCCAGCTGGGCTTGACCATGGCGCGCAATGCCCACGCCGAACGTCTGGGCTGGGCCATCTCGACGCAATTGCAGGCGAACGTGGGCGGCGCCCTGCGCAGCGCCCCTGACGAAACGTGGAACGATGCCCTGCTGGCCTCGCGCGACGGCGTGCAGCTGCGGCGCCAGCGTCCGGGCGGCTTCGCGCCCCTGTGGACCACGCAAGCGCGGGCCGCATGCTGACGCCGCTGCTGGCCGCGCTCGTTGCCGACACGGCACGCTGCTTCATCGCCTTGCTGCTGCTGGCGGCAGGCGTGGGCAAGCTGCGCAGCTACGGCGCCTTCCGTGGCAACCTGGCCACCTCGTTCGGCGTGCCGCCCATCCTCGCCAGATGGGCGGCACCGGCCCTGGTAATGGCCGAATTATCGCTCTCATGCTGGCTGCTGGTGAGCACGCTCCTGACGGACGGCACGCGCCTGCCCATGCTGCTGTCGCTATTGCTACTGAGCACGCTCACCGCCGTCTTGGCCTACCGCTACTTCACGTACAGCGTGGTGCGCTGCAGCTGCTTTGGCGAAGCGGCGCGGCCCGTCTCGCCCTACGACCTGCTGCGCAACGTGCTGGTGGTCGGCATCAACGGCGCCTACTTTGCGCTGGCGCAGGAAACGCCATTGCCCGTGACCACCAGCATGCTGGCCGCCGGCCTGGCGGCCATCGCATGCGTGGCCATTATTTCCCTGCACGACATCGCCACTTTGGCAAAAGCAGACTGATGGATTCCACGACCTTGCAACTGGTGCTGGCGGCGCTGGCGTTCGCCGTCGCCGGCAATATCTGGCTCAGCCTGGCCGTGCTGCGCGCCAGCCGCCGCGAACGCATCGCGCCCACGGCGCTGGTGCCAGGCGAGCCCCTGCCTGCCGTGCAAGCCCGTCCGCTGACTGGCGGCGCGCGCTTTCAACCGGGCGCCAGCGGCCAGGCGACCGTGCTGCTGTTCCTGGCCAGCCGCTGTCCGAAATGCGTAGCCAAGCTGGCCGGCGTCGAACAGCTGCTACCGTTGGCACGGGAGGCGGGCCTGACCCTGTGGCTGATCAGCGAAGAGCCGGCCCGCCGGCTGCGCGCTTTTTTGCCCGGCAACAGCCTGCGTGCAGCCACGGCGCAGCTCGCGCTGCGCGACTACCGGCGCCTGAATCCGCTGATGAGTTCGCCCTCCTATGTATTCGTCAATCACCAGGGCAACGTGGAAGCGGCCGGCCTGATCGGCGACGAAGACTGGCTGGCCCTCGTCGGGCAACTGAACGCCGAACCCTCGCAGGAGCGCGCCGCATGAACCATCTGCACTTCGCCCCCCATTTTGAACGCCTGCGCCTGCTGCATCCCGTGCGCTGGCGTATTGCCGCCGGCCTACTGTGCATGGCCCTCACCGTGGGCGCGCAGTTGGCCTTTCCGCAAGCCATCGCGTATTTCATCGACAACGTGGCCGCCCTCACCCGGCGCGGCGTCACGCCAGGCATGGTGGCTGCCATGCTGGCCTTCAGCCTGCTGTATGCGCTGGCTTCGGCCGCGCGCTTCTATTTGCTGCAATCGAGCGGCCACATGATCGTCATGGGCGTGCGCCGGCGTCTGTTCGACGTGGTGATCAACCAGCCCATCGCCTTTTTCGACAAGCACCATGGTGGCGAGCTGAACAGCCGGCTCACGTCCGACGTATCGGCCTTGCATGAAAGCCTGACCATCGGCGCGGCCAATGCCCTGCGCTCGCTGTGCGTCTTTGCGGGCGGCATCGCCATGCTGCTGCAATTGTCACCGATGCTGAGCCTGCCGCTGGCCCTGTTCATTCCCATCAGCCTGTATCTCGGCAAATTATCAGGCAGCAATTACCGGCAGCGCGCGCGGGCCATTTCAGCCAGCCTGGCCGCCAGCGGCAAGGTGGCGCAGGAGTATTTTGCCCATGCGCGCCTGGTGCAGGCCTTCAACCAGCAGGGCGGCGCCATGGCCCGCTACGCGCAAGCCATGCGGCAACTGCTGGACGTGTCCCTGGCCGGCACGCGGCTGCTGGCCGTGTTCCAGGGCGCGCAAGGCTTGCTCGCCTTCGTGGCCCTGCTGACCACGCTATGCTTCGGCGCCCACCTGATTGGCCAGGGCCGCCTGAGCGTGGGCGAGCTGACGGCCTTTGTCATCTATGCCAGCATGGTGACGGACACGGCCGGCTCCATCAGCGAATTCTGGAACACCTGGATGCGCACCATGGGTTCGACCGACCGCATCTTCGACATCCTGCGCAGCCACCGTCCCGTACCCGACGCGGCGCCGCAGCCGCCGCTGGCGGGCCACATCGCGCTGCGTGAAGTACGCTTTGCCTACCCCGAGCGGACGCAAGCCACGGCCCTCGACGGCGTCAGCCTCTCCATACGCGCGGGCGAAAAAATCGCCCTCGTAGGGGCGTCCGGCGCCGGCAAGTCCACCATCGCCAGCCTGGTACTGGGCCATTACCAGCCCGTTACGGGCAGCCTGCACTTCGACGGCATCGATGCGCGGGTGCTGGGCGTGGCGCAGCTGCGCCGCCAGATGGCCGTGGTGGAGCAGGAACCGGCCCTGTTTTCCGGCAGTATCGCGGACAATATCGCCTTTGCCGTGCCGGACCGCCAGGTGACGCGCGAAGAGATGCTGGCGGCGGCGCGCCTGGCGCACGCGCACGACTTCATTGCGGCCTTTCCGGATGGCTACGAGACCCTGGTGGGCGAACGGGGCGTGCAGTTATCCGGCGGACAGAAACAGCGTATCGCCATCGCCCGCGCCATCCTGCGCGCGCCGAAAATCCTCATCCTGGACGAAGCCACCAGCGCACTCGACGCCGCCAGCGAACAGCAGGTGCAGCGCGCCCTCGATACCCTGATGCAAGAACGCACCACCATCATCATCGCCCACCGCTTTTCCACCATCGTCAAGGCGGACCGCATCATCGTCATGGAGGACGGCAGGATATGCCAGCAAGGCACGCACGCCGAGTTGCTGCGCGCGGGGGGCCAGTATGCCAGGCTGATGCAGCAGCAGTTGTCACAATTCCAGCAATTGCATGACAGTACGGCAATCCTGTGATTGGCCCACGATGAAAAAAACCTACCATGGCAGTTGCCACTGCGGCGCAGTGCGCTTCGCGGCCGAGATCGACCTGGCGGCCCCGAGCCTGCGCTGCAACTGTTCGTTCTGCCTGAAAGTGCGCTGCTGGGCCAGCCTGGTGCCCCCCACGGCCTTCCGCCTGCTGGCCGGTGAGGGGGACCTCAGCGAATACCGCTTCGGTGCCGGCCGCGAGCGCCACTATTTTTGCCGCCACTGCGGCGTGCGCCCATTTGGTCACGGCGATTCTGCGCGCAGCGGTCCGTTTGTCGGCATCAGCGTCAGTTGCCTCGATGACTCTTCGGCGGCCGAACTGGCGCGGGTGCCCGTCACCTTTGTCG
This sequence comes from Janthinobacterium sp. JF4, assembly GCF_059617925.1. Taxonomy (NCBI): domain Bacteria; kingdom Pseudomonadati; phylum Pseudomonadota; class Betaproteobacteria; order Burkholderiales; family Oxalobacteraceae; genus Janthinobacterium; species Janthinobacterium sp. JF4. The sequence continues at coordinate 26,718 of NZ_JCAQAV010000020.1, forward strand.
ATGGCTGGCACGACGACTGGGACACGCCGCCGCAGGAAACGCGGCATTTGTAAGGGAGCGAGGACGGCTGGGAAAAGAAATGCGGACGTGCCATGTCGCATGGCGGCCAGATAAGCATGCGCTGCCCGTTGTCTGGATCGGCATTCTGGGCGATAATTACGCCCATGAACGATACCACCACCTTACCCCCATTGCCCGATCGCCTGTCGATCGACCCCAGCAGCCCTTACCACGTTGCAGCCGTGTTCGAGAACGACGTCGGTATCCGCTTCAACGACAAGGAACGTCTTGACGTGGAAGAATATTGCATCAGCGAACGCTGGATCAAGGTCGCTTCCACCAAGTCGCTCGACCGCCGCGGCCGTCCGCTGCAGATCAAGCTGAAGGGCAAAGTCGAAGCGTTTTACCGCTAAGCAACACCTACAGTTGTCATCGAGGCCGATTTCCATCGGCCTTTTTTGCGTCCGCCGGTTCCTGCTCAGGCAGCGATGGTGATCAGCCCGGCTGCGGCCGCCATCGGCAGCCACAGCATGGCGTCGGCCAGCACCTCGTCCGGCGCCCTGTCACTGGACTGCGCCGCCTGCTGCGCGCAGAGGATAAACGGCGCGCCGCCCGCCAGCGCCTGCAGCCAGTAAAACTGCCATGGCTGCAACTCCTGCATGACCAGCCGATAATGCATGCGCGAAATGGCCACGAATGTGGCGCTGGCACCGGGCTGGGCCGGCACGGCGTCGTCCGGCGCGGCCTGCGCCTGCTGCCAGAAAGCACACAGGGGAAATGACAGGGCCAGCAGCCGCGTGCACGGCGCCAGGCGCCACTCCCGCATCTGTCCCAGCAGCAAGTCCAGGCCCGAAGCCGGCATGGGCGGCGCCAGTTTTTCCAGCCCCGGCGCCCTGCCCGCCTCGCTGCGCGCCCGTTCCAGCCGCGCCAGTTCGACGGGAAAGCGCAAGTCTGCCCCTTGCGCGCCTTCGGCACGCTGGCTGGCGGCAAGAAAGCCGGCAAAGCCGCCGCCCAGGTCATACAAGGTGGCAGAAGCGGACGGGTGGCGCCAGACATAGGCGCGGGCAAAGAACGGGAACAGCTCGTCGCCCATGACCTTGCGCAGGACGGGATAGTCGGCCTGCAGGCATTCGAGCAGGCGCTGCACATAGCCGTCCGCATGGATGTGCAGCGGCGCCGGCCCGCCCCTGGCCGGTTTCAATACTTGCTCCTGCGTCAAGCCGTGGCGTTCGCTGGCCAGCCGGGCACCGCGCGCCGCGCCGCCCGGCGCCGTCATGGCCGTCAGGAACCACGCTTGCACCTGCGCCAGCGGCGCGGTCTTGCCATCGAGCTCATGCATGGACGGTTTCCAGGTAAAAACCCAGCGGCGTGGAGGTGGCCGCCGAGGCCGCGCCTGCAGCGGCCGGCGGTAGCTCAGCGAACTCGCCCCGCTCGGCGGCGCGCGCCTTGTCGAGCTCGGCCAGCAACTGCGGATATGGCGGAATGTCCGCATCCCATTCCAGCAGGGCCGAGACCCCTCCTGTCAGCTGCTGTGCCAGCGCGTACAGGCGCCAGACGGCGGCCGGCACGGGCGCATCATGCGTATCGACCAGCACATCGCCGCAATCGGTGGGACCGGCCAGGTGGATCTGCACGATGTGCGCGTGCGGCAACTGGCGGATGTAGGCGGGTGCGTCATAGCCGTGGTTATGCGCGCTGACGTGGACATTGTTGACGTCAAGCAACAGTCCGCAGCCCGTGTCCTCGGCCAGGCGCCCGAGGAATTCCCATTCCGGCATGCTCGACTGGGCGAACTCCACATAGGTGCTGGGGTTTTCCAGGACCAGCGGCCGCCCCAGGAATTCCTGCACTTGCCGCACCCGCCCCGCCACGTGGCGCAGGCTGGCCTCGTCCAGCGGCAGCGGCAGCAGATCATGGCTGTTGAGCGAGGCGGTGCCCGTCCAGCACAGGTGGTCGGAAATCCAGGCAGGCCGTATCTCTTGCGCCAGGTGGCGCAGCTTGCGCAGGTAGCCGAGATTGAGCGGATCGCTGCTGCCGATCGACAGCGACACGCCGTGCATGACGATGGGCACCTGCGCCGCCACCTGCTCCAGCACATGGCGCGCATAGCCGTGGTTGTCGACGAAATTCTCGCTGATGATCTCGAACCAGTCCACTTGGGGGCCATGTGCGAGGATGTGTGCGTAATGGGACGGGCGCAACCCCACGCCCAGGCCCAGGTTCGGCAGGCCCAGGCGCGGGTGCACCCCATGCATGGCGCGCGGCATCAGGTCGACGGCGGCAAGGCCAGGCGCAGGTCGGTGGGCGCAGGCGGCGCGCCCACCGGGGTGCCGCGCGCCGCCATCACCTTGCCATAGGCTTCCCAGGCCTTGTCGTAGACATTCTCGCCCAGCGCGAAGCTCATGGTCTGGCCCAGCGCAATGCTGCGGTGCTCGGGCGCGGGGCCGAAATCGTACAGGGTCATGGTGGCGGGCTCGGGCGGTTCCTTCCTGGTGGTGTTCGGATACAGCTGCGAGGCCGAAATCGGCACGGCGCAGCCACCGAAGCCCCCGCATTTGTTGTCGCTGGGCGCGCTGTAGACTTTATCTTCCTCCGGCGCCGGCGGCACGTAGCATGGCGTGCCCGGTGCCGCGGCCACTTTCACCGAGTGGCCGCAGGACGAGCCGCCCGTATCGGCCTGGGCAAAGCCGCAGCCGCCCTGGGCGTGGCAACCGTTGGAGCCGCGGCAGGTATGGTAGACGGCCAGCGCGGCGCAGGTGGACGACGCCTCGCCCTCGAGGTGCATGCCCTGGCAGGCATGGTAGAGCACGCCTTTCTCGGCCAGCGGCACGCCTGTCGCCAGGTTCGGCGCCTGGCCCAGCACGGCCCAGCAAATGGCCATGCGGTCGCCTGCGCCCACCATCGACGGATACGGGAAGTCCAGTTGCTGGTTCAGCCAGTATTTGTCCAGCACGGAAGTGATGCCATAGAGGGCGCCCGTGGCTACCGTGCTCAGCATATCCAGGGTGCCGCTGGCATCCTTCAGGCGGTTCAGGGCGCCCGCCACGGCCGCCGGCGCGGGGATATTCTTTGGCGCGGTGGCCGGATTGTAGCGCTCGTTGGTCAGCATGGCCTCGCGCCAGCGCCCGCCTTCCGCGTGCCAGCCGGCCCAGGTTTTTACCGGCAGCATGGCCTTGACCTGGCCGAAACGCTCGTAGTGGTCGAACGGGGCGCTGTCGTGGCGCGCTTGCGCGTCGCGCGATTCCGCATCCTTGCCATTGTTCGCGTAGGACGGATAATCGCACCGCAAGGCGGCCAGGTCTTCGCGGTAGTCGGGCTGCACTGCCATCAGCTGCCTGCCCGCGTCGCGGCGGTAGCGCTGGATGGCCGTTTCGCTGCCTTCCCCCTGGTCCGTGATGGCCGCCATCATGTCGATGGCCTTGTTGAACGAGCCCGTCTGGCCGCCATCCTGGTCCTGCGGACCGAAACAGGTGTCGAAGCGGGGAAATTCCGCCCGCGCGTGGCCCTGGACCTGGCTGTTGAACATGTCCTGCTGCACCGAGCCATTGACGAACAGTTTCTGCCACAGGGTCTGGCCATCCGCGTATTCGATGCTGATGTAGCGCGCATAGCATTCATACATATAGCCGATGGTGCCGAACAGGGGCAAGTCCTGCACGTGCTTGGCCGGCGTCCAGCCGTCGAACGGCACCTCGGGGAAGTATTTGCTGTGGTTGTGCCGGTCGAATTCGGCCAGCTGGGCGCGTGCCTGCTCCTCGGGCTGCTCGATGGCGAGGAACAGGTCGCACTGGTTGCTGTTCAATTCTTCCAGGTTGACGCGCACGTGGCGATAGCCGGACGTGTCCTGCAAGTCGACGATGTGCGGGATCACCGTGCACGCCTTGCCATAGCAGGTCCAGCCATGGTCCGGCGACTGCAGCTCCGACCCCGTGAAACATGGCGCCGTGCCGATGGCCGTGGCCAGGTTGGCCGCCATCTGCAGGTGCAGCATTTCCTGGATGAAGACGCTGAAGATGATATTGAAAGCCTTTTGCTCCTGCAGCTCGGGCCGGGCCGTCGTGCCCATACCCGGCCACTGGCGCCCCTCATAATAGGTGACGCCTTTCGAGTTGATCTGGTGCGTGCCCTGGATCGAATACATGGTGGCCATGTACAGGGGAATGGTGAACAGCTCGACGCTGACAGCCGCCTGGGCGATGGCGCGCACGGCAGCCTTGTCGGTGTCCAGCATATCGAGCGCACGCCTGGTGATGGCGGGCTGTGTGCTTCCTAAAACGGGCATTTTCATTCTGTATCTCCACAGGCAGGATGCGTTTCGGATATCGGGCCGCGCCCGCGCCACCTGGGTGCGCTGATCGCGGCAAGGAAATCATACGCCTGAGAAAGATATTTTTGCGGCAAGACTTATGCGCTGGCCGAGTGGCAACTCAGCTTGCCTTTCAAGCTGAAAATAGGCGTTTCAGGCTGCCATTCGATGACAATTGAATAGAATCGGCAAAACGCGCGCGTGTATAAGCAAGGCACCGGCGCGTGGCTTGCATCATGCAAGTCACGCGGCCGGCGGCGGCTGGAAAGCGCAGAAACCCGGCCACTGCTCGCGGCTGTCGCACACTTTCAGGCAGCCTTTATTTTCCTTGAAGGTGGCGACGACCTTGATCGGGAAGCCATAGTGTGGCGTGGTGGTCAGGAAGGCGGACGGGCAGCTTTGCTCATTGCTGAAGCGGAAAGTGATTTCTTCGCGCCGGCCCTTGCGCTCGAAGCTCAGCATGAAGGTTTCATTGCTGTTCCATTGCGCCTTGCCCGGCACGCGGAAGCGGTAGCGCGGGCTGCCCGGCTGCTGGCCTTCGAGTTTCTGACCAAACACACGGCTGCTGGCAGTGGCCGTCTCGACCTTGGCGATCGGATAGGGCACGGCAAACATGTAGGTGCCGGCAAAACCCTGGTCGAAGCCGAGTCCCTTCTGGTAAAAAGGCACGACGATATGCGGCGCGCCCGCGTATTCCACGCTGTTGTGCGCCGTCACGCGCGACGTCAGCTTGTCATCGGGCGCTTTGCCGAAGACGACGTCCAGTTCCAGCAACGCTTGTTGCCTGTCGATGTCTTGCGCCAGATAATCCTTGGGGAACAGCTCGCCATGCACGCAGCCGGCCAGCAGGGATGCGGCGAGGCAGCCGGCGATGAGTTTGGGGTGTGTCATGGCTGTTTTCCTTCCGGCGGCGCGGAGCTGAGGCCCAGGCCCGTCACTTGCAAGCCGTTCTTGCCTTGTTTCCATTGAAATTGCTGGCCGAACCAGGCCAGCTCCAGTTCGCGCCGGATGCGGTTCGAATCCGTGCGACCCTGGCCCGCCTTGATGGCGGCGCGCGCCTGCCCGGAAGCGGCTTCCGACAAGGGCTTCAGCCACCGTTGATAGGTGTCTGGCGGCAAGGCCAGCACGCCGGCCACGCCGTCGTCGCGCGTGGCGACGATAATCCCCACCTTCGTCAGCGCATTCGTCAGATAGGCGCCGCGCCGCCCGTCGGGCGAGACGGAGACCAGCATGGCATGCGGATAGTCGCCGCTGACGCTGCCCGGCACGTCAAACCACAGCAGTTCGCCCGTGCCCGTATCGAGCGCGCGGCCGTCGCGGGGAAACAGCAGCACCTCGCTGCGGCCCGGCTGCGGCACGCCCCATTCGGGGTCGCGTTCCGTGCGCACCATGTCATCGCGCTGCATGGGACTGATGGGACGCATCAGCGGTTCGCCATTCTGCACGCCGATGAGTATCGTGCCCTGGCCCGTATAGCCCTTGGTAAAGGCCAGCAGCATGCGCTGGCCTTCGCGCGTGGCCTTGATGGGCCGCACTTCCACCACTTCGCGCGCACCGCCGGGCCAATAGCCGTGCTTGCGGAAAGTCAAGGTGACGAGCGGGTCGTGGCGGTCACGCGTGACGACAAAGTCGCCGTATTGCTTCATCACCGGCACGTATGGCGTTTGCGCCTGCGCGGCAGGCAGGACGGCGGCAAGCAAGCTGGCGGCAGCCGCCAGGCGGCGCAGGGGGAAAGAAAGGGACAGCATGGCATCCTGTAAAGGTCGCAAGGGGCGAAGGATGCACATCATAGACGATTCCTCGTCAGCAACACTGCCCAATTGGAAACATCAGTGGCGCTGGATTTCGATCAGCTCGATCTCGAACAGCTTGGGCCACAGTTTGCCCGTGACAAACAAGCGCTTGCCGCGCGCATCCCAAGCGATGCCGTTGAGCACGGCGTCGGGATTGGCCGTGCCCCGCTGCGCGGGCGGCAGCAAGCCCGTCAGGTCGACCCAGCCGACAACCTTCCCGCTGGCCGGGTCGATGCGGGCGATCACGTCGGCGCCCCACACATTGGCGAACAGCTCGCCGTTGACCATTTCCAGTTCATTCAGGCGCCCGATGGAGCGGCCCTCGGCCTTCACCTCGAAGCGGCGCACCTCGGCCAGGGTTTTCGGATTGAGCACGCGGATGGCGGAACTGCCGTCGCTCATGTAGACAAATTTGCCATCGCTGGCCAGGCCCCAGCCTTCGCCCTGGTAGCTGAAGGTGCGTTTCAGCTTGAAAGTTTTCTGGTCAAACACATAACCGGTCTGCGACATCCACGTCAGGCCCACGATCTCATCGCCAACGTCCGTGATGCCCTCGCCGAACACTGTTTTATCGAGCATGGTTTTCTGCAAGACCTTGCCCGTCGCCAATTCCACCTTGCGCAAGGAGGACTGGCCGTTCTGGCCCGTGCTTTCATACAGATGGCCATCCTTGAACAGCAAGCCCTGGGTGAACGCCTGAGGGTCGTGCGGGTAGGTATTCTTGACAAAGTATCCATACACGGGAATGGCGGCCTGGGCATAGCCCATTTCGCTCATCAGGCCCACGGTGCATAACAATCCCAGCATCAGTGAGCCGGCGGTGCGTTTGAGTCTGGCGTTGAGATTCATCTGGTCGGGCGGAAGTTGACAGTCGCCTATTGTAAACGCGCCGCGCCCGCCATGCGCGCCCTGACGAGTTCCAGCCAGGCGCGCGCGGCAAATGACAGGCGTCCGCCGCGGCGCCAGGCCAGCATCAGATTCCACTCCACGGGCGGGCCGGCCAGGGGGATGACGGCAAATTGCGTTTGATCCAGGGTATCGCAATACATCTTCGGCAGCAGGCAGATGCCCACGCCCAGCCGCACCAGCGAGGCAATGAAGTCCCACTGGCCGCTGCGGCCCGTGATACGCGGGGCAAAACCGGCCCGCTGGCAGGCATCCTGCACGATGTCGTTCAGGGCAAACGCGGCGCCATAGAAGATGAAGGGACTGTCGGCCAGCTCGGCCAGCGCCACGGAAGCGCGTCCCTGCCACGGCGAGCCGGGCGCCGCCAGCAAGCATAGGGGCGAGCGCACGAGGGGCAAGGCTTCGAAATCCTGCCAGGTGGCCGCATTGCCCGGGTAGTCGAGCATGGTACCCAGTTCCACAGTGCCCGTGCGCAAGTCCCGTTCGATGGCTTGCGTCCCGCTCTCATACATTTTCAGCTCGATGCCGGGATAGCGCTGGTGGTACTCGGCCAGCCACGGCGCCAGCGTGGAGTGGGTTTGCGGCGACACGCCGACGCGCAGCTCCCCCCGTTCCAGATGTTGCAAGTCGCGCAATTCCACCTTCAGTTCCGCGTGCAGGGCCAGCAAGGTATGCGCGCGCGACAGCACCACCTTGCCCGCGTCCGTCAGCGTAAACCGCTTGCCGGCGCGGTCCAGCAAGGCAAGGTCCAGCGACTGTTCCAGTTGCTGGACCATCTTGCTGACGGTGGGCTGCGTCACGTGCAGCCTGGCCGCCGCGCGCGTAAAACTGTTCTGCTCGACCACTTCGACGAAGTAGCGCAGGGAGCGGATATCCATGATGCATTCCAATATCGAATGATAATCATGAGTTTAAGTCATTTTATCTTTTGATGTAGGGTCTCTACAATGAAAACTTCCCCCTGCCGCTTGAAAGCCTGCCGTGAAAGCCTTGCACTGTTCCACCGCCGCCCTGCCCTCCATCCCCGTCTGGCGCCGGCCCGCGCAGACCGCGTGGCAAGTGGGCCTCTTGACCTGCGCCTGGTGGCTGGCCGACGAGGCCGCTTACGCCCTGCACCTGCCGTTTTCCGGCGGCGTCGTGGGCCTGTTCGTGCTGGTGGCCCTGCTGCTGGCGGGCTGGGTGCGGCCGGCCGCCATCGAACTGGGCGCGAACTGGCTGCTGGCCAACATGCTGCTGTTTTTCATCCCGCTGGTCGTCTCCGTGGTGCAATTTACGCAGCTGTTGAAATCGCAGGGGCTGATGCTGTTCGTGAACATCGGCCTGGGCTTTGCCAGCGTGATGCTGGCCACGGCCTTCACCGTCGAGTGGGTGTGCCGCCATGAACGCAAGCTGCGCCTGCAAAAACTGCTGCGCCAGCGCGCAGGCAGGGCGGCAGCATGAGCACCCTGGTCCCGTCCCTGCTGTTTTTGCTGCTGACCCTGGTGCTGTTCTACGCCAACCAGGCGCTGCACCGCCGCCACCCGCATTTCTTGCTGACGCCCGCCATCTGCACCTCGGCGATACTGATCGTCATCGTGCAGGCCACCTCGACGCCGTTCGCCACGTATTTCGGCGAGACGCGCTGGCTGCCGTGGCTGCTGGGGCCGGCCACCATCGCCTTCGCCCTGCCCATCTTCCAGGAGCGCAAGCTGATCCGCAAGCACTGGCTGGCCCTGTCGCTGGGCAGCTGCGCCGGCATCGTCGCATCGGTGGCCGCCACCCTGCTGCTGGACCGGCTGCTGGGCGTGCATGGCGACATGGCGCGCAGCCTGCTGGCCCGTTCCGTGTCGACGCCGTTCGCGCTGGAAGCGTCGCGCCACATGGGCGGCTCGGCCCAGTTGACGGGGATCTTCGTGGTGATGACGGGCTTGTTCGGCCTGATGCTGGGCAAACCGTTATTAAAGCTGCTGCCCTTGCGCATGCGCATTGCCCGTGGCGCCCCGTATGGCGCGGCCGCGCACGGCTTTGGCCTGTCCGTGGCGCGCCGCGTTGGCACGGAAGAAGGCGCCGTGGCCAGCCTGACGATGATTTTCTCGGGCATCGTGACGGTGCTGCTGGCGCCGCTGCTAGGCAGGCTATTAGGCTAGTTCCACGGCATGGGCCTTTATCGGGGATAATACGTCTTTCCCCATTCCAGGCAGCCGCGCCACGATGAAATACCCTGCAGTCCTGCCCTTTGGCGACATCCTGCCACGCCTGCATGAATTCGATGCCATCATCGACGTGCGCAGCCCGTCCGAGTTCGCGGAAGACCACTTGCCGGGCGCCATCAATCTGCCCGTGCTGGACGACGAACAACGCGTGCGCGTCGGCACCCTGTACAAACAGACGAGCGCATTCGAGGCGAAGAAGCTGGGCGCCGCACTGGTGGCCAAGAACATTGCGCGGCATATCGAAGACGGTTTCCTCGGCCATCCACATTCCTGGTCCCCGCTGGTCTACTGCTGGCGCGGCGGCAACCGCAGCGGCGCCATGGCGCACATCCTGGCGCGCATCGGCTGGCCCGTCACCCAGCTCGAGGGCGGCTACAAGGATTACCGGCGCCACGTGAACGCCGAGCTGGCCACCCTGCCCGAACACTTCGACTTCATCAACGTGCTGTGCGGCCCCACGGGCAGCGGCAAGAGCCGTTTGCTGCAGGTGCTGGACAGCCAAGGCGCGCAAGTGATCGACCTGGAAGACCTGGCGGCCCACCGCGGCTCCGTGCTGGGCGGCTTGCCCGAAGCGGACCAGCCATCGCAGAAAGCGTTTGAAAGCGCGCTGTGGCAGCAACTGCGTACTTTCGACCCGCAACTGCCCGTCTTCATCGAGTCCGAGAGCAAGAAAGTGGGCCGGCTGCGCGTGCCCGATGCGCTGATGGAAAAGGTGCGCGCGGCCGCTTGCACGGACGTGCGGCTGGCCACCGACCAGCGCGTGCAATTGCTGATGCAAGACTATGCGCATTTCGTCGGCGACCCGGCGCGCCTGAACGTGCAGCTGGCCCTGTTGACGCAGCTGCATGGCAAGGAGAAAATTGCCCACTGGCAGCAGCTAGCCACGTCTGGCCGCATGGAGGCGCTGGTGGAAGAGTTGCTGGTGCAACATTACGATCCCGTCTACCGGCAATCGATCGCCCGCAACTTCAGCCGCTATGCCCAGGCAACGCCGCTGGTGCTGCCCGACATTTCAGACCATGCCTTTGAGCAAGCCGCGCGCGCATTATGTGCTATCGTCGGCGAACCCCGTGCCGCCAGCGCCGCGTAAGCGCCGGCGCAGCTTTTAACGACCTTTTTGAGCAGGATGACGACCATGTCCGATAGCGCAGCAACACCAGATACCCCGATCCGATTGACCGAATTTGCCCATGGCGGCGGCTGCGGCTGCAAAATTGCGCCCGGCGTGCTGGCCGACATTTTAAAGGGCAGCGGCGGCTTCCCCTTGCCGAAGGAGTTGCTGGTCGGCATAGAAACCTCCGATGACGCGGCCGTCTACCAGCTCAACGACGAGCAGGCGCTGATCGCCACGACGGATTTCTTCATGCCCATCGTCGACGACCCGTTCGACTTCGGCCGCATCGCCGCCACGAATGCCATTTCCGACGTGTACGCCATGGGCGGCACGCCCATCATGGCGCTGGCCCTGGTCGGCATGCCGATCAACAAGCTGCCGGTGGAAACCATCGGCCGCATATTAAAAGGCGGCGAAACCATCTGCGCCCAGGCCGGCATCCCCATCGCGGGCGGCCACACCATCGATTCCGTCGAACCGATCTATGGCCTGGTCGTGCTGGGCCTGGTGCACCCGTCGCAGGTGAAACGCAACGCGGGCGCGCGCGCCGGCGACAAACTGGTATTGGGTAAACCGATCGGCGTGGGCATCCTGTCGGCCGCGCTGAAGAAGAATGCGCTCGATGCGGATGGCTACGCGTCCTTGATCGACAACACCACCAAATTGAATACCCCGGGCAAGAAGCTGGCCCTGCTGGACGGCGTGCATGCGCTGACGGACGTGACGGGCTTTGGCTTGCTGGGCCATACGCTGGAACTGGCGCGCGGCGCCAAGTTGCAGGCGCGCATCGCCATGGACGACGTGCCGCTGCTGCCGCAAGTGCAGCAACTGGCGCAGAATGGCAACATCACAGGCGCGTCAAGCCGCAACTGGCAGGGCTACGGCGCGCAAGTGGCCCTGTCCGACAGCCTCAGTGCCATCGACAAGGCGATTTTGACGGACCCGCAAACGGCCGGCCCCCTGCTGGTAGCCTGCGCGCCGGAAGCCGTCGAGCAAGTGCTGGCGATTTTCCGCGCCGAAGGCTTTGCCGACGCCGTCGTCATCGGCGAGATGCAGGACGGTACGACCGGGGTTTCCGTATTTTAATGAACAATTTTTTTAAAGGCAGTCCCATGACCACATTCTCTAAATTCCCTGCCATCCTGGCCACCGTCGCCGCCACCCTGGCCATCCACAGCGGCCTGGCGCAGGCGCAGCAAGTGTTGCGCGTGTCTGCCATTCCCGACGAAGCGCCGACGGAATTGCAGCGCAAGTTCAAGCCGCTGGGCAGTTACCTGGAGAAAAAGCTGGGCATGAAGGTGGAATTTACGCCCGTCACCGATTACGCGGCCTCCGTGGAAGGCTTGATCAATCACAAGCTCGACATGGTCTGGTTCGGTGGTTTTACCTTCGTGCAAGCGAACGTGCGCAGCGGCGGCAAGATCGTGCCGCTGGTGCAGCGCGAGGAAGACACGAAATTCCGCTCGGTTTTTGTGACCACCAGCAAGGACATCAACCAGTTGTCCGACCTGAAAGGCAAGAATTTCACGTTCGGTTCGGAATCGTCGACCTCCGGCCATTTGATGCCGCGCTACTACTTGCTGGCCGCCAAGATCAATCCGGATACGGACATGAAGCGCATCGCGTTTTCCGGCGCACATGACGCCACCGTGGCGGCCGTGGCCGGCGGCAAGGTCGATGCGGGCACCTTGAACATTTCCGTGTGGGAAAAACTGGTCGAAACAAAAAAGGTCGACCCAAGCAAGGTGCGTGTGTTCTACACGACGCCCGGCTACTACGATTACAACTGGAGCGTGCGCGCCGACATGAACCCCGTCGTGCGCAAGAAGCTGACGGACGCCTTCCTGGCGCTGGACCCATCCACGCCGGAAGGCAAGGAAATCCTCGAGCTGCAGCGCGCCACCAGGTTCATCCCGACCAAGGCCGAGAACTACAAGGACATCGAAGCGGCCGCGCGCGATGCGAAGCTGTTGAAGTAATTTACGCCGACGCGTTTCACCGTAGGTCGGATTAGGCCGGAGGCCGCAATCCGACAACATTGTTGGCTTCACTGTGTCGGATTACGCGGCTTCACCGCGAATCCGACCTACGTTGCACTTGCATGGCGTAATCCGACACCGCCCAAAAAAAACCGAAACATCGCATGACATTCCAACTTCACAAGGTCAGCGTCCATCACGCGGGCGCCGCCAGCAATGCGCTGGCCCTGCGCGAGCTGGACCTGGACGTGGCCCAGGGTGAACAGATCGCCCTGATCGGCCCTTCCGGCGCCGGCAAGACCAGTTTGCTGCACACCTTGGCCTGCGCGCTGCGCCCCGAGTCCGGCACCCTGAACATCCTGGGCACTTCGCCCTGGCAAGTCGGCAGCGCCGCGCGCCACGCCCTGCGCGCGCGCCTGTTCCTGGCGCCGCAAACGCCGCCGCTGCCGCCGCGCCAGCGGGTCGTCAACGCCGTGCTGGCGGGACGCCTGCCGCAATGGAGCTTGTGGACGGCGATGCGTTCGCTGCTGGCGCCCGTCGACCCGCGCGCCGCGTGGGAAGCGCTCGGCAAATTCAATCTGCAGGATAAACTGTATGCGCGGGTCGACCGCCTGTCCGGCGGCGAACGCCAGCGCTGCGGCATGGCCCGCGCGCTCGTGTCGAATGCCCAAGTCTTCCTCGTCGACGAGCCCTTGTCCGCGCTCGACCCCACGCTCGCCTTGCAGACGATCCATGTGCTGCAGGCCGAAGCGCAGGCGCGCAACGCCACCCTGATCTGCAGCCTGCACCAGGTGGACATCGCCCGCGCCTGCTTTACGCGCATCGTCGGCTTGCGCGACGGCAAGATCGTCTTCGACGCGGCCAGCGCCAAGGTCAGCGACGCCATGATCGAGCAACTGTACCGCAACAAGGCCGATCCGGCGCCGCAGTTCGAGGCCGTGGCAACGAAGCTGGACGCCGCGAGGCCCATTTGCTGACGAGCACCAACGCCACCATGCCGCGCGACCCCGCCTGGCGCGGCCGCTTGAGCGCCGCTGCCGTCGTGCTGCTCGTGCTGTGGCCGATGCTGGTGCAAGCCGAATTCAAGCCGTGGATTTTATGGGATGCGCAAAGCCTGGCCGCCACCTGGCAATTCCTTGCCAGCTTCGTGCCGCCGGCCCATTCGCTGGAATTCTTGCAACTGGTGGCCATTTCCAGCTGGGAAACCATCGCCATGGCCACGGCCGGCATGGCGCTGGCCATGCTGGGCGCCATCCCGCTGACCCTGCTGGTGACGGAGCGCCTGTCGATTTCGCGCATCGGCAGCGGCAAAGTGTCGCCCCTGGCCTCGAGCGTGCGCCATGGCGTGCGCGCGCTGCTGGTGCTGCTGCGCAGCGTGCCCGAACTGGTCTGGGCATTATTGCTGGTGCGTATCGTCGGTCTGGGACCGACGGCCGGCGTGATCGCCATAGCCCTCACGTATTGCGGCATGCTGGGCAAGGTGTATGCGGAAATCCTCGAATCTTCGGACGCTGCCGCCTGCAACGCCCTGCTGCACAATGGCAGCAGCAGACTGAAAGCCTTGCTGTACGGCGCCCTGCCCGAATCGGCTGCCGAACTGGTGTCGTATACGATTTACCGCTGGGAATGCGCGATCCGCGGCTCCGTCGTCATGGGCTTTGTCGGCGCGGGCGGCCTGGGTCAGCGCATGGATGAATCGATGAAGATGATGGCGGGCAGTGAACTGGCCACCATGCTGATGGTGTTCGTGCTGCTGGTGGCAGGCGCCGATGCCGTGTCCGCCATGCTGCGCCGGAGGCTGGCATGAAGGGCGACACATCCATGCTGCCTGTTTCCCCTCGCGTGCGCTGGTCCACCTGGGCCTTGCTGGCCGGTTTAGTGCTGCTGGTCATCGCCAGCTTCGCCACCCTGCCCCTGAAATGGGGCGAGTTCTTCAGCGCGGACGCCGTGCGCACGAGCGCCGACTTCCTGCACGGCTTCGCCCCGCCGGAACTGGCCAGCCCTTTCCTCATGAAAGTCGGCGTCGCCACGTTCGAGACCTTGGCCATGTCGGCCATCGGCACGGTGATCGCGGCCGTGCTGGGCGTCCTGCTGGCCCTGCCTGCCAGCGGGCGCTTCGGCAACGTGGCGCGCAACGCCACGCGCGCCATCCTGAACGTGCTGCGCTCGGTCCCGGAACTGGTGTGGGCCTCGATTTTGCTGATCGCCGCCGGCCTGGGCCCGTTCGCGGGGACCCTGGCGCTGGCCCTGCACACGGTGGGCGTGCTGGGCCGGCTGTTTGCCGACGCGTTTGAAAATTGCCCGCCCTTGCCGGCCGCTACCTTGCGCATGAATGGCGCGCGCCCCGCCGTGGCTTTCCTGTACGCGACCTTGCCGCAATGCAGCCCGCAGATGATGTCCTACACCTTGTACCGCTGGGAAAACAATATCCGCGCCGCCGCCATCCTCGGCGTCGTCGGCGCGGGCGGTCTGGGGCAGATGCTGAAATATCACTTGTCGCTGTTCCAGATGCAGAACGCCGCCACCGTCATCGTCGCCATGCTGCTGATGGTGGCGGCCGTCGATGGCCTCAGCTACCTGCTGCGCCGCGCCATGACCCGTTAAATTCTACTTTTCACAAGGAAACCCTATGTCAGGCTGGTGGACCATTATCTCGACCGAAACGCCGGAACAGCTGGCCGATATGACGAAAGTCAACAAGGAAGCGTTTCTCGCCACCTGGGAAGCGGGCCTGTTCGGCGCAGACTGGATCGCGCAATTATGCGAGCAAGGCAAGGCGACCCAACTGTCCTTCAACGGCTTCCCCAATCGCTACACGGCGCTGGCAAGCGACATCGTTCCCCTGCTGCAGGCCGGCATTGCCGAGGCGCGGGAAGGAGAATTTCCACAGGACCAGCTTACGGGCTGGCCTGGCTGCATTACTGTGCATCCGCAGCGCATCGCCGCGTGCGCGCCCGGACAACTGCTGACGATCGAAGTGTGGGACCAGTCGTAAATGATGATCAAAGGCAAATGGTTTAGACTGATGCGCAATTGAGGAGTTCATACATGGGATTAGCAATTTCGGTCGGCGCCCTTGCAGACTTGCAGGAAGAAGACCCGGAAGGCGCGCAGTGGCTCGTCACCGCTTTTCAGGAAGCCAATCTACTGCTGCAAAAGGCGGGACTGCCACAGCACAGCGAACCGGTCGCGCTGCCGCAACTGGACTCGCGCGTCATGCTCGACTCCTTTCCATACAGCTTCCTGCACTACCTGCGCCACGCATATGCCCATGCGCGCCTGGATGCGCAATGGCGTGCCACACCACTGACCGAAGGCGAGGATCCAAGCGGGGATCCGGTGCTGGAAGCAGCGCAAGATGACCTTGACAGCCACCTGATCTGCCATTCCGATTGCGAGGGCTTTTATTTTCCCCTCGTCTTCGAGGAAGTCATTTTTGCCGATGAGGAGCATGCGCTGCTGGGCGGCATGCTGGGTTCCTCGTACAGCCTGCGCGCTGAACTGGTCACGGTCGCTCCCGCGCTGGGCATATTCCTGCTTGGCGACGAATTGAGCGATGAAGAAGCGGCACGCATCAATGCGCGCATCAACGCCGAAGACGGCCTGGAACGCGAACTGGTCGCCTGGCTGGCCGCTTACGAGGCATGCCGGCTCAGCATCGAACACAAGACGGCGATCGTTTTCAATTGAGCATGCTGATACGCCCCACCATCGCGGCCGACTGGCCAACCCTGAACGCCACGCGCCTGGCCGCCCTGCTTCACGCCCCCACGGCCTTTGGCGCCAGTCTCGCCAGCGCGGCAAGTTTTTCCGATGCCGACTGGCAGCCTCAACTGCCATCCTGCCACTAATGCCAAACATTGACATCGACTGGACTACATGACAAATCAGCACAGCAAGGTTCCCCTGCAGATAGAACACCTCGCCTGGTTCAGCCAGCACTTAGGCGGGCGCTTCCGTACGGCAGGATTGCGCATTCAATTTCATGACAATCAGGATGCTGGCATCCGTTGGAAGGTAGCCTGTCCCGAGGAATACCAGGCCGCCATTCTGCAATGGCTTGCACGAGGGGATGAGCGACGCTTTTCCGCAATATCTGGCAAGCAGCGGCGTGTGGATCACGGAAGTGCTGGTCGACGACGTCAGCTCCTCGCCCGATGCCTTTTATCGCGCAGGCTTGCTGGTGGTAGCCCAGGCCAAGGCGCTGTTGGAACTGTCAGGGCGCGCATACAACACGGCGTGAACAAAATTATGCGAGCGGCAGCAAACAACGCGGTGACCCTGTTAATATTGCCAATTACTTAAATGGCTGGCGCCATCCAATGGACAGACGCGGCACCATTCAAGCATGATGGACGTATTTTCCTGCACCGCAGGCCACTCTTGCATAGGCTGTCAACACCATGAAAAAATCGCTCCTGGGCGCCCTAGCCGCCTGCTGCTCCCTGCACGCCAGCGCCGCTCCTGTCGAAGACTTTATCGGCACCTGGAAACTGGAACGCACCACCGTCCCGAACTATGTCGTCATCAAGCAGGAAGGCGAGCGGCTCGTCGCGCTGCGCTATACGCGCAATGTCATCAGCAAGAAGATCACCGAACGGCGCTTTCCCGCCAGCTATGCGAACGGCGATGTCACCATCGCCGCGGGCGAAACGGTCATCGAAGCACGCAGCGTGAACGACGTGGCGACCATCACGATGCTGGCAGAAGCGTACAAGAAGATTTCGTCCTCCACGGCCGCGCCGACCAGTTAAGGAATGTCGCAGATTTGAAGAATATTATTATTATTCGCCCCATCACCGCCAGCGACTGGTCAGCCCTGAAAACGACGCGCCTGGCCGCCCTGCTCGACGCCCCCACGGCCTTTGGCGCCAACCACGCCAGCGCAGCCGCTTTTTCCGATGCTGACTGGCAGCAGCGCGCCGTCAGCACGCCGCAGCGCACGTTTTTCCTCGCCTTCGATGGAGAGCAGCCGATCGGCCTGGCCGCGCAAGTGGTGGCCGCCGGTGGTGTATGCCACCTGATCGCCATGTGGGTACATCCCCAATATCGGGGTATGGCCGTGGCGCAGGGCCTGGTCGATGCCGTGAAACAATGTGCCGTCGATAACGGCCACGGGCGGCTGGTGCTCGACGTGGCGCAGGAGAACACCCGCGCGGCCGCGTTTTACCAGAAACAGGGCTTTGTCTTCTTACCGGAATGGGAAGCGCTGGAAAGCCATCCGCATATCCAGGTGCAGAAGATGGAGTGGCTGGCAGCTGCATGAACTCAATCAGCACAGGGAACTGTAATCCTGCAGCCTTCGATGCATCCGCTTGCCCTATCCGAGAATGAACCGTGCTTGACTGAATCAGTCATTGCTTCCGGCTTGTTGATGGCATTGACGTAAATACAGTTGCGCGTATTGGGGAAATTCAGCGATTTCATACACTCCGTTCATCCAAATTTGCATTCTGTCTTAAACATCTGCTCGTACCTCTGTTTTTTTCTACACTTACGTTTTCACTGATGAGTAGAAAGATAGGATATGCGTGCAATCCAAAAAGCTGGTCTTCTGCTGTGTTTATACGGCGCCGCGGTGCAGGCTTATGCGGATACCGATCAGGCCGTGGAACCATCCGGGCTGGATGCGGCGGCATCCGTCAATGTCAAAGGCATGCGCGATCCGGACTGGAAACCCTACAGTGCCATGCTCAAGGGCGTCAAACGCTTCGAGGAAAAACATGCGCTGGCGCCTGGCGCGCAGCTGCGCTTCGTCCTGGAGCCGCGCCGCGCCGACGTCGACATGCACGCCATCGCCCTGCGGCTGGAAAGCGACGAAGCGGGCATGGCGATACCGCTGGGGGAGCGCAATATCTTCAGCCTGCCTGTCGAACAGGGTCCGCTGTATGAAAAGGCCGAGCTGACGGTGAACCGCAAGGCGGGGTCGGTCCGGTGGCTTCCCTACGTCAGGAGCGCGGCGACCAGCGACACCGTCCGCCGCCTGGGCGACCTGCGGCTGGCCTGCGAAGTGCATTGGGCCATCGACAAGGAGACCTTGCCTTTCGCCATGCGCACGGCGATGAGCGCGATGGGCGGGCCGTGCAATTTCGTGTCGCAAAAGGGCACCTACAGCTTTGCCGCAGCGCGCCGCATCACGGCCGCGACGATCAGTTTCAACGGCAAAAACGCGCCCGTGCCCTTCAGCGGCTCGTCGTTCACGCCGCCGTTGCGGGAGCAGGACTGGAGCGATGACAGTACGATCGAACTGACATTCGACAACGATTAGACCGCGCCGGGGCTATCGCAGTGCCTATTTCACCCGCTGCTTTTCCAGCTTCCTCGCCAGCGTGCGCCGGTGCATGCCCAGCCTTCTGGCCGTTTCCGAGATATTGAAATCCGTCTCGGCCAGCATTTCGTGGATACGCTCCCATTCCAGGGTCTTGATGTTGGTGGCGCGGTTCGTCAGTTCGATGTCGGCGTTGCCGGCCACGTGGCCGAACGCCGCTTCGATGTCATCCGTGTTCGACGGTTTCGCCAGGTACTGGCAGGCGCCCAGCTTGATCGCTTCGACGGCCGTGCCGATGCTGGCGTAGCCGGTCAGCACGACGATCAGCATCTCCTGGTCGTGCTGGTGCAGCATCTGCACGCAGGCCAGGCCCGAGGTGTTGCCGTTGAGCTTTAAGTCGACGACGGCGTAGTCGGGGCAATGCTGCTCCAGCAAGGCGCTCGCCTCGTCGAAATTGGTGGCCAGGATGACCTGGTAGCCGCGCCGCTCGAACGAGCGGCCCAGGGTGCGGGCAAACGCGGCGTCGTCTTCCACGATCAGTAACAGACGGTCATCCTGCATGGTGGTCGCTTTCTCTTTCCAGTTTGATGGCCGCCAGAGGCAAGGCCAGGTGCACCACCGCCCCGCCCTGCACCCGGTTGCGCGCCGTCACCGTGCCGCCCAGGGTCCGCGCAACGTTGACCACCAGGAACAGGCCGAGGCCGCCGCCAGGCTTGCCCTTGCTGCTTTGATACGGTTTACCCAGGTGCGTCAGCATCGATGGCTCGAAGCCGGGGCCCGCATCGGTGATGACCAGGTGCAAGGCGTCCGCTTCGCGCGTCGCTTCGAAGCGCAGCCACTCGGGTGACGCTTCCAGCGCATTGTCGAGCACATTGCAGATGGTTTGTTTCAGGGTCGAATCGAAGACGACGGGCACGTCGTGCTCGATGCGGTTATCGTACTCGAAACCCTGGATCGGGCGGCTGGCGCGCCACTCGTCGACGAGGTCGTTGAGGAAGGTATTGATCGTCGTCTTGACGGACGATTCGCCGCGCGCCTCACCCGCCGACAATAAAATGCCGCTGACGATGCTCTTGCAGCGCTGCAACTGCGCCTGCATTTCCGTGATTTCTTCCAGCAGTTCGCTATTCTTGCTCAGTTCCGGCATGCGGCGCCAGTCGCCGAGGATGACGGAGAGCGTGGCCAGCGGCGTGCCCAGCTCGTGCGCGGCGCCCGAGGCCAGCAAGCCCATGCGGATGATGTGCTCTTCTTCCGCCGCGCGCTGGCGCAAGTCGGCCACCTTGGCGTCGCCGGCGCGCTGGTTGCGGTTGATGCGCGTGATGAACACCACCAGCAAGGCGGCATTCAGGATGAAACAGATCAGCAGGCCCTGCACGTACAGGCTGGAAAAGCCCCGCTCCGGGTCGATCGGCAGGATCAAGGGGCCGGGCAGCAAGGCCAGGCCGGCCAGGCACAGGCTGGTGATGGCCACCATGATCCACGTCGACCACACTTCCAGCAGCACGGCGCTGAGGATGACTTGCAGTAGATACAGGAAGGCGAACGGGTTGCTGATGCCGCCGCTCAGGTAGAGCTGGGCCGTCAGCACGGTGACGTCGACCAGCAGAGCGAGGAACAGGGCCGTGTTCGAGACGGGTTGGCGTTCGTGCCAGCGCAGCAGGCTGGCCAGGTTGAAAGCGATGAGGCAGGACAGCACTTCGAGCATGTAGGGCACGGGCAAGGCAATGCCCAACCCCACGCCCACGCCGAAGATCGTGCTGATCTGGCCGATCACGGCCAGCCAGCGCAGCTGGATCAGCAGCTTCATGTTCTGGTGGCCGGCCGGATGTTCCATCTCGGCCGCCACCGCACCGCGTTCTAGCACCTCGCGGTTGGGCAGGATCTCAATCCTGCCCGGCATGGTCGCTTTCCTGGCGCCGGGCGCCACGGGCGCGGCGGCGCTTGTCTTCGCGCACGATCCACCAGGTGATGCCGGCCACCATCAGGGCCAGCGCGAACCACGTCAAGGCGTACACGAGGTGGTTGTTGTGGAAGGAAATCACGGTCAGGCCGCCGACGGGAGAGTCGCTGGCCGTTTCCGATTTTTCCTTCGCATCGACAAAATATGGCGCCACCTTGGTCAGCATGTGCGAGGCGCCGATGGCGGCCACGTCGCGCGAATACCAGTGCTGCGTGGCAGGACTGTTTTCGCGCAGGAAACCGCCGCCCGTCTCGCTGACGCGCAGCAGGCCGTCCACGTGGACGATGCCGGCTGGGGTGCTGGCGGCGATGCTGGCGCGTTTCGGCACGAAGCCGCGGTTGACCAGCACGGTGCTGCCGTCGGCCAGGCGCAATGGCGTGATTAACCAATAACCGCTGCCCAGTGCCGTCGTTGCCTGCACCAGGGTATTGAAAATGGGGAGATAGGTACCGGAGAGTCGCACGTGGCGGTATTCATCCGTTTGTAGCGTAATGCTGGCCCAGGCTGCGGGTCCAGGCGCATCCGTTGCGGGCGCATGTACGCGTTGTTCGACGCGCTCGATCAGGTCAAGCTTCCAGAACAGGCGCTTGACTTGCCAGGTGCCCAGGGCACAGAAACCGGCAAACAGGATCCCCGCCAGCAGGGCCAGTGCATACCGCACAGCCATGCCGCGTGGGCCTGGCGCGGCATCTTGCGATGCGGCGCCAGGGGCGCGCCCGGTGTTGCTTGGGCGCGTATGACTCATCATGGAGCCGTTTTCGTATGCATGTACTCAGGCATCA
The DNA here is from genome assembly GCF_059617925.1 of Janthinobacterium sp. JF4. Lineage (NCBI taxonomy): Bacteria > Pseudomonadati > Pseudomonadota > Betaproteobacteria > Burkholderiales > Oxalobacteraceae > Janthinobacterium > Janthinobacterium sp. JF4. The sequence goes on from NZ_JCAQAV010000020.1 coordinate 48,018, forward strand.
GATCCGGCATCATGTTGTGGTTCATGTGGTACATGACCCACAGGGAACCGGCCATGGCAATACCCACGATCATGATCGTGAAGATCAGCGCCATCATGTTCCAGCCGCCTTCGGACTTGGTGTTCATATGCAGGAAGTACACCATGTGCACGACCACTTGAACAGCCGCGAACGCCAGCAGGACCAGGCCCATGGTGCCCGAGTTGGTGATGGCTTTCGTCATCACCAGCCAGAAAGGAATGGCCGTCAGGATCACCGACAGGATGAAACCGATGGCGTAGCTTTTCAGGCTGCCATGATCGTGGTTGTCATGGTGGTGGCTATCGCCGTGTGTGTGGTGGTCGCTCATGGCAGCACTCCCATCAGGTAGACAAAGGTGAAGACGCCGATCCAGATGACGTCCAGGAAGTGCCAGAACAGCGACAAGCACATCATGCGACGGCCGTTTTCCGGGGTCAGGCCATGCTTGTTCAACTGGAACATCAAGGTCACGAGCCAGATCACGCCGAACGTCACGTGCAAGCCGTGGGTGCCGACCAGGGCGAAGAACGAGGACAGGAACGCGCTGCGCTGCGGACCTGCACCCACGTGGATCAGATGCATGAACTCATACATTTCCAGCGACAGGAAGGCCAGGCCGAACAGGCCCGTGATGCCCAGCCAGACCAGGGTGCTGCGCAATTGCTTGCGCTGCATGGCCAGCATGGCGAAACCGTAGGTGATCGACGACAGCAGCAGCATGGCCGTGTTGACGGCCACCAGCGGCAGGTCGAACAGCGCGGCGCCAGTCGGGCCGTCCGCGTAGCTGCGGCCGACCACGGCGTACGTGGCGAACAGACAGGCGAAGATCAGGCAATCGCTCATCAGGTAGAGCCAGAAACCCAGCAGGCTGCCGTTTTCCGGGTGGTGCTCGCGCACAAAGTAGCTGCGCGTGCTTGGTGCGGCGCCAGCGGCGCCGGTGTTATGGGCGATGGTATCAGACATGGCTGCTCAGCAATTTAGTATATGCGTCTTCGGTACGGACCACTTCTTCCGCAGGAATGTAGTAATCGCGCTTGTAGTTAAAGGTATGGACGATGATGGTGACCATCATGATCACGAAGCCAATGCTGGCGACGAGCCACATTTGCCAGATCAGGCCAAAACCAACCAGTGCAGACAGAGCGGCGATCACGAAACCAGCCCAGGTGTTCTTCGGCATGTGGATCTTCGTGAAACCGGACGTCGGACGCTGGTAACCGTGTTTCTTCATGTCAGTCCATGCATCGAGTTCGTGCACTTGTGGCGTGAAGGCGAAATTATAGTCTGGCGGTGGCGACGACGTCGACCATTCCAGCGTACGGCCACCCCATGGGTCACCGGTCACGTCGCGCAGTGCGTGACGGTTGCGGTAGCTGACATAGAACTGGATCAGCATGGACGCGATGCCCAGGGCGATCGAGACGGCGCCAAACCAGGCGATGATGGTCCAGATTTGCAAGGATGGATCTTCAAAGTGGTTGACACGACGGGTCACGCCCATCAGGCCCAGCACGTACAGCGGCATGAAGGCCAGGTAGAAGCCGACGAACCAGAACCAGAACGAGCACTTGCCCCAGAACGCGTCGAGCTTGTAGCCGAACGCTTTCGGGTACCAGTAGTTAATCGCAGCAAACACACCGAAGACCACGCCGCCGATAATCACGTTATGGAAGTGGGCAATCAGGAACAGGCTGTTATGCAGCACGAAGTCCGCTGGTGGTACGGCCAGCAGCACGCCGGTCATGCCGCCGATGGTGAAGGTGACCATGAAGCCGATCGTCCACAGCATCGGCAGTTCAAAGCGGATACGGCCGCGGTACATGGTAAACAGCCAGTTGAAGATCTTCGCGCCCGTCGGGATCGAAATGATCATCGTCGTGATGCCGAAGAAGGAGTTGACGCTGGCGCCCGACCCCATGGTGAAGAAGTGATGCAGCCAGACCAGGTACGACAGGATCATGATGACGCAGGTGGCGTACACCATCGAGGCGTAGCCGAACAGGCGCTTGCTGCTGAAGGTTGCGACGACTTCCGAGAACACGCCGAACAGCGGCAGGATCAGGATGTACACCTCCGGGTGACCCCAGATCCAGATCAGGTTGACGTACATCATGGCGTTGCCGCCCAGTTCCGTCGTGAAGAAGTTAAAGCCGGCAACGCGGTCCAGCGACAGCATGGCCAGCACCGCCGTCAGTACCGGGAAAGCGGCGACGATCAGGATGTTGGTGCACAGTGCGGTCCAGGTGAAGACGGGCATTTTCATCCAGGTCATGCCTGGCGCGCGCATCTTGACGATGGTGGCGATCAGGTTGACACCGGACAAGAGCGTCCCGACCCCGGCAATCTGCAGGGACCAGATGTAATAGTCTACCCCCACGTCCGGACTGCCGACGATGCCCGACAGCGGTGGATACGCCAGCCAGCCCGTGCGGGCGAATTCGCCGACGAACAGCGAAGCCATGACCAGGGCGGCGCCCATGGTGGTCATCCAGAAGCTGAAGTTGTTAAGGAAAGGGAAAGCCACGTCGCGCGCGCCGATTTGCAGCGGCACCACGTAGTTCATCAGACCCGTCACGAAAGGCATCGCGACGAAGAAGATCATGATCACGCCGTGGGCGGTGAAGATCTGGTCGTAGTGATGCGGTGGCAGGAAGCCGGCATTGTCGCCAAAGGCGATCGCCTGCTGGGTACGCATCATGAGCGCATCGGCAAAGCCGCGCAGCAGCATGACCAGGCCCAAAATCATGTACATGATACCGATTTTTTTATGGTCGATACTGGTGATCCAGTCGCGCCACAGGGTACCCCAGACGCGGAAATACGTCAGTGCCGCAACGAGTGCGATACCGCCCAGGGCAACCATGGCAAAGGTCACCAGCAGGATAGGTTCGTGAAATGGAATTGCATCCCAAGTCAGACGGCCGAATATAAGCTTCGTCAGATCAATATGGTCTAGCATTGTTACTCTCAGAGAAAAAAGGGAGGCGCCAGGCAAGCGGCGCCAGTATCTGCAGCGCACTGCGCTGCGGGATTCATGCAGTCGTTACTTGGCTTGAACGCCCTTTTCAACCACTGCACCGCTAGCGACGACTGGCGTGACAAACGCTACCGGGTTATTTGCCATCGTCAATTTGTATGGCTCGACCGGCGTCACGCACAGGGCGTCGGAAACGATGGTGCGGTTCAGGATTGCCTTGTACAGATCGGTCGGCACATTGCTGTAGCGGCGCACGGGATCGCGCTCGCTAGGCTGGGCCAGCGACAGGTAGTCGTCGCGGTTCAGCGCGCCGCCACCGGCACGTGCCGATGCCACCCATTTGTCGAAGTCCGCATCATTGACGCCATGGAACTTGAAGCGCATGCCCGAGAAGCCGGCGCCGCTGTAGTTGGCGGAGAAGCCCTTGTACACGCCAGGCTTGTTGATGACGGCATTCAACTGTGTTTCCATGCCCGGCATGGCGTAGATCTGACCTGCCAGTGCGGGGATGAAGAACGAGTTCATGACGGACGACGCGGTGATCTTGAAACGGATCGGACGATCGACTGGCGCGTACAGTTCATTCACGGAAGCGATGCCTTGCTCCGGGTAGATGAACAGCCATTTCCAGTCCAGCGCCACGACTTCGACGATCATCGGCTTGTGGCTGGCAGGAATCGGACGGTTGGCGTCGATGCGGCTCAGCGGACGATAAGGATCGAGGGTGTGGGTGCTGATCCAGGTCAGCAGGCCCAGCACGATGATGATCAGCAGGGGCGCGCCCCAGATAATCAGCTCGAGGCGAGTCGAGTGGTCCCAGTCCGGCTCGTATTTGGCCGCGGTATTGTTTTTTCTATAGCGCCATGCGAAAAGCAGGGTCAGGGCGATTACCGGAACGATAATCAACAGCATCAGCAATGTCGAGATGACAATCAGATTGCCTTGCTGAACTGCGATGTCACCGGACGCATTCAGTACCACCGTATTGCAACCAGCCAACAATGCGAGAGGTAAAAGAAGCAGTCCGCGACGAACTTTTAATGAAAACATACAGGAAAGTCCAGTACAGGGGATGAAGATATGGTACTGTATTCTCACTGGAGCGCGTTGGCAATTGGACGTTTTGTCCTACCCCTTGCTCGGACTTTCACTGCGTAGGCGCGGAGTTTTCCTACGACTACCTGATGAATTGTCCTACTCCGGGCGTGAGACACCCGGGGTATGTTACGCGTTGGCCGAACTCGAAACTATATTGGAGACGATCATCATGTCCAGCACGCGCATACACAGCGGGGATGTACCCGCCGACTTTTCCCCCCACTCCCTGCGCGACGCACGCGGGGCCGGCACGGTCGAATCGCATATCGACCCAGGTGAGATCGCCGTCGGCGTGATCATCGGCCGCGCTTCCGAATACTTTGACTTCTTTGTCTACGCTATCGCCTCGGTGCTGGTGTTTCCGCGCGTCTTCTTCCCGTTTGAAGAACGCCTGGAGGGCACATTATATGCGTTCCTGATCTTCTCGTTTGCCTTCATCGCCCGCCCGTTCGGCACCGTGATCTTCATGGAGATCCAGCGCCGCATGGGGCGCAGCGCCAAGCTGACGATCGCCCTCTTCCTGCTGGGCGTGTCCACGGCCGGCATCGCCTTCCTGCCGACCTATTCCCACCTGGGCTTTGCCGCCATCGTCTGGCTGTCCGTGCTGCGCATCGGCCAGGGCGTGGCCCTGGGCGGTTCGTGGGATGGCTTGCCATCGCTGCTGGCCCTGAACGCGCCGGAAAACAAGCGCGGCTGGTACGCCATGCTGGGCCAGCTGGGCGCGCCGTTCGGCTTCCTGATCGCCGCCGGCCTGTTCTGGTTCATGCTGACCACCCTGACGGATGAAGACTTCCTCGACTGGGGCTGGCGCTATCCTTTCTATGTCGCCTTCGCCATCAACGTGGTGGCCCTGTTTGCCCGCCTGCGCCTGGTGTCGACGAATGAATATGCGCGCCTGCTCGACGAACGCGAACTGCAGCCCGTGAGCGTGTTTGAAATGAGCCGCGGCCAGGGCCGCAACGTACTGATCGGCGCCCTCGCCGCGCTGGCCAGCTACGCCCTGTTCCACCTGGTCACCGTGTTCCCGCTGTCGTGGATTTCCGTCTACCAGACGCGTTCCGCGTCAGACTTCCTGCAAGTGCAGATGCTGGGCGCCGTGCTGGCCGCCGTCGGCGTGGTGATCTCCGGCTTGCTGGCCGACAAAGTGGGCCGCCGCACCACCCTGGGCGTGCTGGCCGTGCTGATCGCCATCTTCAGCGCCTTCGTGCCGACCCTGATGGGTGGCGGCAATACGGGCCAGGACGTCTTCATCCTCGTGGGCTTCAGCCTGCTGGGCTTGTCGTACGGCCAGGCAGCCGGCGCCGTGACGGCCAACTTCCCTGCCCGCTTCCGCTACACGGGCGCAGCCCTGACGTCCGACCTGGCCTGGCTGGTCGGCGCCGGCTTCGCCCCGCTGGTGGCGCTGGGCCTGTCGGCCAACTTCGGCCTCGCCTATGTCAGCTTCTACCTGCTGTCGGGCGCCGTCGCCTCGCTGGCCGCCCTGAGCCTGAACCGGGCGCTGGAAATCCGCGACTGACATATATAGATGCAATCTGGGTGCCAGCGCGCTGCCACCCGGAACACTCCAAGAAACGCCGGCACCATCCGGCGTTTTTTCGTAGGTCGGCTTAGCCCGTAGGGCGTAAGCCGACAGGCGCCGCCACGAAGATTGTCAGATTACGCTGCGCTCATCTGACCTACGCACGGCCCGGCTCACTGTATCGCCAGTTGCCGACCGCCCGTCCCCTCCCTCTTCGGCAAGTCCAGCAGCAGCACGCCATTTTCATAGCGCGCCTGCGCGCCGGCCTCGTCCACCTCGTGCGGCAGCACGAAGCTGCGGTATTGCTGGCCGTACTCGCGCTCGCTACGCACGACCTTGCCGCCGTCGCGCGTCACTCTCTCCTCCTTGAGTTCGGCACTGATGGAGACGCGGTTGCCATCGATGGAGACCTTGATGTCGTCTTTATTCACGCCTGGAATGTCCGCCTGCACCTGATAGGCTTGCTCGGTTTCGGCAATATCAACGCGCATGCGTGACGCACTTCCTTCGCGCAGGCGCAAGGCCGGGACAAAGAAGTCGTGCATGAATTCTTCCATGTCGCTGAAAGGGTCGAAACGTCCCAACGAGTGCTGCGGATCGCGGTGGATCAAATGATTGGCCATGATGTCCTCCTGCCTGGACCGGTTTGCACAAGGCGACCGTCCGCAGGGACGTCGCCACCATCCTGCATCATAGGATGGCAACGGCCAATCTCTTTGATCCGCCTCAATTGTGGCCAGCTTGATTTTCCCTCTACTTTGATCTGTGCGTTGCCGCGCATTGCATGAGCTTGCAGGTCGGCAATTGTCCGCAAGGCTGTTATGCTAGCGCACGCTTTGCTTGAGCACCAGAAAACTTGCATTTCAATTAAAATTGTTTTTCGCGACAGCCTTACACGGACATGATGAATACCAAGACCCCGATCGATTCCTTCAGCTTTCGCCGCATCCTCGCCCGCAATGTGACCTTGCCGCTGGTCATCGGGGTCGTCACGGCCCTCGTGTTTGTCGGCCTGATCGCCTACCTGCTCTCGGCCCTGCGTTCGGTCGAGCATTCCGAACGGGTGATCGGCAATGCGAATGAAGTCATGAAATTGTCGGTCGACCTGGAAACGGGCATGCGCGGCTACCTGCTGACGGGTGATGAAACCTTTCTGGCACCGTATAAATCGGGCAAGGCGAAGATTGCCGTCGAAATGACGACCCTGCTCGAACTGGTGTCCGACAGTCCCATCCAGACGGACCGCTTGCGCCGCATCCGCGCCCTGCAAGGCCAGTGGCTCGATTACGCCGAAGGCGTGATCGCCCAGCGCCGCAGCAATCAGGAATTCCTCGCGCGCGTGCGTCAGGGCGAAGGCAAGCTGGAATTTGATGAAATCCGCCGCGAATTCCTCGCCTTCCTTTCCCTGGAGCAGCGCCTGCGCCAGGAGCGGGCCGATACGGCGGAAAGCCGCACCATGCTGGCCGTGGTGGTGTTCCTGATCCTCAGCCTGGGATTGTCCGGCTTGCTGGCCTACCTGGGACGGCGCGAACTGCTGCGCCTGTCCGATATCTACAACGATGCGCTCGCGCAGCGCGGCAAGGACAACGACGTGCTGCAGGAGCAAGCCTGGCTGCGCACGGGGCAGACGGAGCTGGCGGCACATACGAGCGGCCAGCTGGGCCTGCCGCAACTGGGACGGCACGTGCTGGACTTCCTGGCCCACCGCCTCGACGTGGCCGTGGCCACCCTGTACGTCGTTGACGAGGATGGCAGCCTGCGCCGCACGGCCGTGTACGGCTTCAATGAACAGGGCGTGAAGGACAAGCAGGTGTTCAAATTGGGCGAAGGCCTGGTGGGCGAGACGGCGCGCGAAAAGCGCCTCAAGCATGTGCGGCAAGTGCCCGACGATTATCTGACCGTGACGTCGAGCCTGGGCCGCGGCGCGCCGCTGGAGCTGGTCTTGACGCCCGTCAACAATGAAGGCCTCGTCAACGGCGTCATCGAGCTGGGCTTTACGCATCCCGTCAGTGCCCGCGCCAAGGAATGGCTGAACCTGATTGCCACGAATGTCGGTACCTCGCTGGAAGCGGCCCTGTACCGCCAGCGCCTGCAAAATGTGCTGGAAGAAACCCAGCAACTGAATGAAGAGCTGGAAGTGCAGCAAGAAGAACTGCGCACGGCCAATGAGGAGCTGGGCGAGCAGTCGCGCGTGCTGGAACAGTCGCAAGCCCACCTGGAAGAGCAAAAGGCGGCGCTGGAGCAGTCGAACGAGCAGCTGGCCGTGCAGGCGCTGTCGCTGGACCAGAAAAACATGGCCATCGGCGAGGCGCACGCCCAGCTCGAAGCGCGCGCCGAAGAGCTGCAGCGGGCCAGCCGCTACAAGTCCGAATTCCTGGCGAATATGTCGCACGAGCTGCGCACGCCCCTGAACAGCTCGCTGATCCTTTCCAAGCTGCTCTCGGACAACAGCAGCGGCAACCTGACGCCAGAGCAAGTCACGTTTGCGCAGACCATTTATTCGGCCGGCAACGATCTATTGACACTCATCAACGATATCCTCGACATTTCCAAGGTCGAGGCGGGCAAGCTGGAATTGACGCCTGACGCCGTGCCCTTCGACGAACTGCTCAGCAGCATGAAGATGCTGTTCGGCGCTCAGGCGCAGCAGAAGAAACTCATTTTCGACGTCAAGGTGGCGCCGGACGCCCCGCCGTCCTTCGTCAGCGACCGCCAGCGCCTCGAGCAAATCCTGAAAAACCTGCTGTCGAACGCCATCAAGTTTACGGATGCGGGCACGGTGTCGCTGCACGTGAGCACCGGCGCGGCCGGCCAGGTGCGCTTCCAGGTGCAGGATACCGGCATCGGCATCGCTGGCGACCAGCAACAGAAGGTGTTCGACGCCTTCCACCAGGCCGATGGCACCACCAGCCGCCGCTATGGCGGCACGGGCCTGGGCCTGTCGATTTCGCGCGACCTGGCGGCCTTGCTGGGCGGCAGTATCGAGCTGGCCAGCACGCCAGGCCAGGGCAGCACGTTTACCCTGGTGCTGCCGGCCGTCATGCCGGAACGCGCGGCGGAAGTCAGCACGGCGCCAGCCGCGGCGCCACGGCCGCCCGCCGCCGTGCCCAAGGCCGTGCCCGCCGCCAAGCCCGTGCCGCTGCCGACCTTCCAGGATGACAGGAATAGCGTGCCGGCTATCAAGACCGGCCAGCGTTCCGTGCTGGTGATCGAGGATGAGCCGTCGTTTGCCGGCATCCTGTTCGATCTCGCGCATGAAATGCAATACCGCTGCCTGGTGGCGCATGGCGCCGACGAAGGCTTGCGCCTGGCGGAAGAATTCCTGCCCGACGCCATCCTGCTCGACATGGGCTTGCCGGACCGTCCGGGCTTGCTGGTCTTGCAGCAGCTCAAGGAAAACCCGCTGACGCGCCACATTCCCGTGCACATCGTCTCCGGCAACGACCAGATCCAGGAAGCCATGCAGCTGGGCGCCATCGGCTACGCCACCAAGCCGCGCACGCGCGAGCAGCTGAAGGACGTGTTCCGCAAGCTCGAATCGAAATTCACGCAGCAGATGAAACGCATCCTGCTGGTCGAGGATGACGAACGCCAGCGCGAAAGCGTGGTGCATCTGATCAGCGACGATGACGTGGAAATCACGGCCGTGGCGCTGGGCGAGCAGGCGCTGGAGTTGCTGAAAACGCAGATTTTCGACTGCATGATCATCGACTTGAAGCTGCCCGATATCCAGGGCAACGAGTTGCTCGAACGCATGGAACATGAGGAACTGTGCTCGTTCCCGCCCGTCATCGTCTACACGGGCCGCAACCTGAGCCGCGAGGAAGAAGCGGACCTGATGAAGTATTCGCGTTCCATCATCATCAAGGGCGCCCGTTCGCCCGAGCGCCTGCTCGACGAAGTAACCTTGTTCCTGCACAAGGTGGAGTCCGAACTGTCGAGCGAGCGCCAGGGCATGCTGCAACAGGTGCGCAGCCGCGAGCGCGTGTTTGAAGGGCGCAAGATTTTGCTGGTGGACGACGACGTGCGCAATATCTTTGCCCTGACGAATGCGCTGGAACAGAAAGGCGTGGTGGTGGAAATCGGCCGCAACGGCTTCGAAGCCATCAGCAAGCTCAACAGCGTGGACGATATCGACCTCGTGTTAATGGATGTCATGATGCCGGGCATGGATGGCCTGGAAGCGACGCGCCTGATCCGCGCCGATGGCCGCTACAACAAGCTGCCCATCATCGCCATTACCGCCAAGGCCATGAAGAATGACCAGGAGGAATGCCTGCAGGCCGGCGCGTCCGACTACCTGGCCAAGCCGATCGAGCTGGACCGTTTGTATTCGCTGCTGCGCGTGTGGATGCCGAAGATGGAACGCATGTGATGTCCCTGCGCACCACGGACGCGCAACTGCATGCGCTGATGGAAGCCATCTGTCAGCGCTACAGCTACGATTTTCGCGACTACTCCCTGCCCTCGCAGCGCCGCCGGCTGAACCAGGCGCTCGAGCGCTTCCATTGCGCCGACTTGCCCGCCTTGCAGCAGCTGGTGCTCGACGACCCGTTGGCCTTTGGCAAGCTGCTGCAGATTTTGACTGTACCGGTCACGCAAATGTTCCGCGACCCGGCGTTTTTCCGCACCTTGCGCGAACAGGTGGTGCCCGTGCTGAAAACCTACCCGTCGCCGACGATCTGGGTGGCCGGCTGCTGCACGGGAGAAGAGGCGCTGTCGCTGGCCATCGTGCTGCACGAGGAAGGCTTGCTTGAACGCAGCACGATTTACGCCACCGACATCAATCCGCAAGCGCTGGCCACGGCCGCGCGCGGCGTGTATCGGCTACACCGCATGGCCGACTATGGCGCCAACTATCTGGCCGCAGGCGGCCTGGGCCAGCTGGCCGACTACTACACGGTCGAACACGCCACGGCGCGTTTCCAGCAGCGCCTGCTCGACAAGATCAACTTTGCCGACCACAGCCTGTCCACGGACAGCGTCTTTATTGAAACGCAATTGATTTGTTGCCGTAACGTGCTGATTTACTTCAATAAAACCTTGCAGGAACGGGCCCTGGGCCTGTTCCACGACTCGCTGTGCCACCGGGGTTTCCTGGGCCTGGGCAGCAAGGAAAGCACGCATTTCACCCGCTTTGCCGCCGACTTCGAGCCCTTGCCGGGTCCCGAAAAGCTCTACCGCAAGCGTGCGCCGTCGCACGCCGCTTCCCATTACGCTGGACGGCACATGCCAGGAATGAAACATGATGAATGAAACAAGCACCAAACTGCTGATCGTCGACGACTTGCCGGAAAACTTGCGCGCGCTCAATGCGCTGATCCGCGAGAGCGACCGCAGCGTCTACCAGGCCTCGTCCGGCGAAGAGGCGCTGGCCCTGCTGCTGGAACACGATTTCGCGCTGGCCATCCTCGACGTGCAAATGCCGGAAATGGATGGTTTTGAACTGGCACAATTGATGCGCGGCACGGAAAAGACGCGCCACATCCCCATCGTCTTCGTCACGGCCGCCGGCAAGGAAATGAATTTTTCCTTCCAGGGCTATGAAAGCGGCGCCGTCGACTTCCTGCACAAGCCGCTCGACATCAATGCCGTGCAAAGCAAGGTCAACGTCTTTGTCGCCCTGCACCAGCAGCGCAGCGAGACGCGGCGCCAGGTGCAGGCGCTCGAGCACAGCCGCCAGCAGCAGGAAGCATTATTGAAAGAATTGCGCGCCACCCAGGCCGAACTGCAGCGCTCGCTGCGCCTGCGCGACGAATTCATGTCCATGGTGGCGCACGAACTGCGCACGCCCTTGAACACGCTGTTCCTGGAAACGCAGATGCGCACCGTCAACCTGGAACGGGGCAACCTGGCCGCCTTCGAGCCGGAAAAGCTGGGCAAGATGGTGGCGCGCGACGGACGCCAGATTCGCAGCATGGTGCGCCTGATCGACGACATGCTCGACGTCTCGCGCATCACCAGCGGCAAGCTGTCGATCCGCCGCGAGGCCGTCGACCTGACCAGCCTGGTGCGCCGCGTGGCCGACGACCTGGGCCCGTATGCGGCCACCACGGGTAGCGTGCTGGAAGTCATGGCCTTCGAACCCATCCAGGGTTTCTGGGATGCCTTCCGCGTCGAGCAGATCGTTGTCAACCTGATCAGCAACGCCGTGCGCTATGGCCAGGGCCAGCCCGTGGAAATCAGCCTGGCGCATACGCAGAACAGCGCCGTCATCGAAGTGCGCGACCATGGCATCGGCATCAACGCGCGCGACCAGGAACGCATCTTCGATGCCTTCGAGCGCGTCATGCACCAGGACCGCACGGGTGGGCTGGGCCTGGGCCTGTTCATCACCAAGCAGCTGGTCGATGCGCATGGCGGCGCCATCACCCTGCAAAGCCAGCCCGGCAGTGGCGCCCTGTTCAGCGTCACCCTGCCACTGGCTGGAAGCTGAGGCCCGCATGAGCAGCACTCCTGCCACCAGCAGCCAGGCCGGCGCCAGCGGCGTGGCGTTCCTGCTGCACCTGGAACACCGGCTGCGGCTGCTGCAAGACACGGGCGAGATTCTGTCCCTGTCGACACAATTGCTGGGACAGCGCCTGGGCGTCCAGCAAGTGGCCTGTTTCGATATCGACCAGACCCTGCAGTGCCCTACCCTGCAGCATGCGTGGAGCGATGGCCTGGCGCCGGGCGCCGCCGGCGAGTATTTCCTCGGCGATTATGCGTCCCGCCTGGCCGAGGCCTTGGCGGCCGGCCAGGCGCTGGCCGTCAGCGATGTGGCCAGCGACCCGCGCACGGCGACGCCGGCCGCGCTGGCCGCGTTTGCGCGCCTGGGCATCCATGCCTTCCTGAACATTCCCATCACCAAGGAGGGCCGGCTGGCGGCCCTGTTCGTCGTGCACAGCCGCGCGACGCGCCTGTGGCATGCGGACGAGATCGAACTGGCCATACAAGTGTCGGAACGGGTCTGGTCGACCATTTTGCGGGCCCGGGCGGAATCGCGCCTGCGCGCCCTCAGTGCCAGCATGGAAACGCAAGTGGCCGAGCGCACGCGCGAATTCGGCCGCACCTGGAACGTCAGCCCCGATTTGCTGGGCGTGCTCAACCTCGACGGCTATTTCGAGCACTCGAACCCCGCCTGGCAAGCCACCCTGGGCTGGTCGGCGGAGGAAATTCGCACGACGAAATTTTTTGAACTGATCCACCCGGACGACTTGCCGCGCACGCATGCGGCCTGGGAAGCGGCCAACCAGGGCCAGCCGGCGCTGCGCTTCGAAAACCGCTACCGCCACAAGCTGGGCGGCTGGCACTGGCTGTCGTGGGTGGCCGTGCCCGAGGGCGAGAAGGTGTATTGCAGCGCGCGCGACATCACGGTGGAAAAGAAACTGGAAGCGGAGCTGGCCGCGCGCAACAGCGAGCGCGAGCGGCTGTGGCGCAGCGCGCAAGACTTGATGGTGGCCATCGATGCCGAAGGCTGCTTTGCCGCCGTCAACCCGGCCTCGGCAGCCATCCTGGGCTGGCTGCCCGAGGAAATGCTGGGCCGCAGCCTGTTCGACTTCGTGCTGCCCGAGGATGCCGCCGCCACGCGCCAGGCCCTGGCAAACGTGACCCAGGAAGCCATGCCCAGCTTTGAAAACCGCTACCGGCACCGCGAGGGCGGCCACCGCTGGCTGTCCTGGGTGGCAGCAACCGAAGGCGACCTGATTTTTGCCACCGGGCGCCATGTCACGCTGGAAAAGGAAGCGGAAAGCACCTTGCGCAGCATGCAAGAATCGCTGCGCCACAGCGAGATGGCCCTGCTGCAATCGCAAAAACTGGAAGCGCTTGGCAAGCTGACGGGCGGCGTGGCCCATGATTTCAATAACGTCCTGCAAATTATCTCCGGCAATCTGCAACTGCTGCAGCTGAGCCTGGAAGACGACCCGCTCGCCGCCAAGCGCATCGCCAGCGCCTCGGCCGCCGTGGAACGGGGCGCCAAGCTGTCGGCCCAGCTGCTGGCCTTTGCACGGCGCCAGCCATTGAAACCGCTGGTGACGGACCTGGTGCAACTGCTGCGTTCGACGGAAGAGCTGCTGCGGCGCGCCACCGGCGAAAGCATCGACACGCGTTTGCTGCTGGCCGACGATTGCTGGCGCGCCCTGGTCGACCCGCATCAGCTGGAAAACGTCATCCTCAACCTGGCCATCAACGCGCGCGACGCCATGGATGGCCAGGGCCAGCTGACCATCGAACTGGGCAACTGCGTGCTGGGCAGCGACTACGCGGCGCGCCATGCGGACGTGGCACCCGGCGAGTACGTGCAGCTGGCCGTCTCGGACACGGGCACGGGCATTCCCGCCGATCTGCTGGACAAGATTTTCGAGCCATTCTTCACGACGAAAGGCGAAGGCACGGGCCTGGGCCTGTCCATGGCGTACGGTTTCCTGCGCCAGAGCGGCGGCCACCTGACGGTGGACAGCCTGCCCGGCCACGGCAGCACCTTCCGCATCTACCTGCCACGCTCGCTCGAAGCGGAAACGGAACTGCCGCTGCAACTGAGCGGCCCCGTGCTGGGCGGCAAGGAAACCATCCTCGTCGTGGAAGACGACATGCAGGTGCAGACGACGGTGGTGGACATGCTGCGCGGCCTCGGCTATGCCGTGCTGCGCGCCAGCGATGGCGAAAGCGCGCTGGCCATCATCGGCAGCGGCGTCCCCATCGACCTGCTGTTTACGGATGTGGTGATGCCGGGCAAGGTGGCCAGCACGGAACTGGCGCGCCAGGCCCGCGTGCTGCTGCCGCAGCTGGCCGTGTTGTTTACCTCCGGCTATACGCAGGACGCCATGATGCAGGGGGGGCGACTGGAACCGGGCGTGGAATTATTGAGCAAGCCGTACCGGCGCGCAGACCTGGCGCGGCGCATCCGCCACTTGCTGGCCAATGGCCGCCACGTGACGGCCCTGCACCAGTACCGCGCGCAGCTGGCACCGCAACCTCCCACACCCGCGCAGCCAGCGGGACGCCATATTCTGTTGGTGGAAGACAATGCGGATGCGCGTGCCATGACGGGCGAACTGCTGACCATGCTGGGTCACACGGTGCTGGCCGTGGGCACGGCCGAGGAAGCCTTGCCCCTGCTGGGCACGCCGGGACTGGAACTGTTGCTGACCGATATCAGCCTGCCGCAGATGTCGGGCGTCGAGCTGGCCGAACTGGTGGCCCGCGACCATCCACGGCTGGAAATGGTATTTTCCACCGGCCATGCGCCGGCCAATTCCGGCGTGCTGGATCCGGCCGCGCGCTTCCTCGTGAAACCATTCACCATCGAGCAATTGCAGCAAGCCTTGCTGCCGCCAGCCCGGCAAGCCAGCAAACCAAGCTAATATACGTCGAGCCGGCGCGCCTTCAGTGCGCTGGCCAGCTCTTCCAGGCCAAACGGTTTGCGCAGGAAACGCGCGCTGGCGTCCTGCATCAGGCTGGCGCCCCAGTCGTGCCCGGAAGCGAACACCACGTCCAGCTGCGGCCAGTGCGCGCGCGCATGGCGCGCCAGTTCCAGGCCGGACATGGTGGGCAGGCTGATGTCCGTCACCAGCACGTCCAGACCCGGCATGGCCAGCAGGGGCAAGGCCGCCTCGGCGCTGGCCACGCCGTGCACGGTGTGCCCCAGCATATTCAGCATTTCCGTCGTCATTTCGCGCGCATCGTCATTGTCTTCCACCAGCAGGATGCGCCGCCCGGACGGGTCGGGCGCGCCCACCAGGCGACGGTCGGCCAGCACATGGCGGATGCGCCGCGCCAGGTCTTCACGCTGGTAGGGTTTGCTGAGCAGCTCCACGCCCGGATCCAGACGGCCGCCCTGCATGATGGCGTTATGCGTGTAGCCCGAGGTAAACAAGACGGCCAGTTCCGGCAGCAGCAATTTGGCCTGCTGCGCCAGTTCCTTGCTGCTGACGGGGCCCGGCATGACCACGTCCGTAAACAACAAATCGATGGCCACGCCCGTGCCCAGCAGGGCCAGCGCCGAGGCGCCATCGTCCGCATGCAGCACGTCGTAGCCGAGGCCGCGCAGCATGTCGACCACCGTGTGCTGCACGGGCGCATCGTCTTCCACCACGAGGATGGTCTCGCCGCCGCCCAGCACGGGTCCCGTCAGGCCCGGTGGCGGCTCGGCCAGCTTTTCCAGCGAACGGGGCAGGTAAATCTTGAAAGTCGTGCCGGCGCCCGGCGCGCTGTGCACCTTGATGTGGCCCGCGCTCTGACGGATGAAGCCGTAAGCCATGGACAGGCCCAGGCCCGTGCCCTCGCCTTCGCGCTTGGTGGTGAAGAAGGGCTCGAAGATCTGGTCGATCACGTCGCGCTCCATGCCATGGCCCGTGTCGGTGATGGTCAGCAGCACGTATTGCCCCTCCAGCACGTCGGCATGCAGGCTGGCATAGGCGGCATCGAGCGTGACGTTGCTCAAGGTAAAAGTGAGGCGCCCGCCCTTCTCCATCGCGTCGCGCGCGTTGATGGCCATGTTCAGCAGCACATTTTCCATCTGGTTCGGGTCGACCAGGGTATGCCACAAGCCTTCGCTGATGAAGGTTTCCTCGGCAATCGCCTCGCCCAGGGCCCGGCGGATCAGCTCATGCATGCGGCGCAGCAAGCGCCCCAGGTCCGTCACCAGCGGCTTCAGTGGTTGACGCCGCGCAAAGGCCAGCAGTTGCGACGACAGCTTGGCGCCCCGTTCGACGGCCGAGGCGGCAGAATCGAGGCGCCTGGCTGCCTGCGGATTGTCGGCCACCGTCAGTTTCAGCAACTGTAAATTGCCCGAGATAATTTGCAGGACGTTATTGAAATCGTGCGCCACGCCGCCCGTCAGCTTGCCGATCGATTCCAGCTTTTGCGCCTGTAGTAAAGCCTGTTCGCTGCGCACCAGCGCCAGCCGCGCCTCTTTTTCATCGGTGACGTCGCGGCCGATGGCGTGGATCAGTTTTTGCGCCGGCACGGCCGTCCAGGAAATCCAGCGGTAGCCGCCGCCGCGGCGCCGGTAGCGGTTTTCCATGCGCAAGGTGGGCGCGCCATGGGCCAGGCGCGACAAGTCCTGCAAGGCCGCCATGCGGTCGTCGGGATGCACGAGACTGATAAAATCCATGCCCAGCGATTCGATTTCCGGCCGGTCCAGGATCTTGCTCCAGGCGGGATTGACGGCGATGATCATGCCGGCCAGGTCCGCCACCAGCATGATATCGGTCGACAGCCGCCACATGCGGTCGCGGTCGGCCGTGCGGTTGGCCATTTCCACTTCCAGCGAGGAATTCAGGTAAGCCATCTTTTCCAGCACGTTCTTCTGTTCCTGCACGTCCGTATTCGTGCCCACCCAGCGCAGCACCGTGCCCGCCTCGTCGAACAGGGGCAAGGCGCGCGCCAGGAACCAGCGGTAGGCGCCGTCGCTGGCGCGGCGCATGCGGAACTCGTGTTCGTAGGCGCTGGCCGTGGCGACGGCCCGGTCCCAGCTTTTCTGCGTGGCCTGCACGTCGTCCGGATGCACGCAATGGCGAAAACCGCTGGTGACCAGCGACTTCAGCGATTGTCCCGTGTATTCGCACACCTGTTCGTTGACCCAGTAGGTGGCGCCGCTGCCATGCGCCAGCCAGGCCTGGTTCGGCATGGTCGAAGCGAGCGAACGGAACTGCGCTTCGCTATCGAGCAAGGCGTTGCGCGCCTGCCAGTGTTCGTCGATATCCTCGCACGAGCCATACCATTTCGCGGGCTGGCCACGCCCGTCTTGCCGGCAGTACGCGCGCGAATGCACCCAGCGGTACTGGCCATCCTGCCGGCGCACGCGCATTTCCTGGTCGAACGGCTGGCCGCTGGCCACCGCTTCGCTCCAGGCCGCCAAGGAATGGGGGATGTCCTCGGGGTGGATGGCTTCCAGCCAGCTGGTGCCGAGGCCGCTGCCGCCCGTCCATTCGCGCCAGCGCTGCGCGACATAGTCGAGCTTGCCGTCGATGTCGGCCGTCCACAGTACTTGCGTGTTCAGTTCGATGGCGTAGTGAAAGTGTTCGCGGCTGTCGTGCAGCGCCTGTTCCAGCTGGCCCCGCTCGATGACATGCGCGGCCACGCGCGCGGCCAGCGCCAGCAATTCGATCTCAGGTTGCGTGGGGTGGCATGGCGCCTGGAAAAACAGGCCCAGCACGCCCAGGATATGCCCCTTCGCGCCGAAGACGGGGGCGACCCAGCAGGCGCGGTAGCCGTGCAGCATGGCTTCCTTGCGTCCCGCGCTCCAGTGTACGTCGCGCGTGATGTCGCCGCAATACACGGGCGCGCCGGAAAAGGCGGCCGTGCCGAACGGGGACGGCTGTTCGCCGCCATGGCGCAGGGCCAGGCACAGGTCTTGCGGCAGGCTGGGCGCGGACAAGCCGCAAAAGCGGTCGGACTCGTCGATGAGCACGAGGCAGGCATGCGCCCCGCCCTCGGCCAGGTCTTGCAGGGCCAGCAACAGGTGTTCCAGTGCAGGAGCCAGGTCGGCGCCTGCCGCGATGCTGCCCAGCGCACTATGCTCGGCGTCCAGCAAGGAAAGAATATTGTTTGCGTGCACCGTGTCGATATGGGGAAAACTGATGCCCGGAATATACCATGGGGCACCCCTCTTGCAGGAGGAAAACAGCGCGCCGCTTGATCTCCGCGTCCACGCGACCCTATGCTAAAGTGTTGCTCTCTTCTCAAGCCAATCCCAGCATGCCTACTTCCTTGCCGCCCTCCCTGATCGCCACCGCCCTGCACGCCTGCGTCCACGGCGCCGTCGCCGCCCCCATGAGCCTGGACGACTACCTGGCCCTGAACGGCCCCGCCCCCACGGCGCAGATCGCCTATGGCCCCGCGCCTTCGCAATACGCGCAGCTGTTCCGGCCCGAAGGCGGCGGACCGTTCCCCGTCGCCGTGCTCGTGCATGGCGGCTGCTGGACGGTGGCCTTCGGTGGCATCAAGCAAATGCGCAACGTGGCCGGCGCCCTCGTGGCGCAAGGCATCGCCGTGTGGAATGTGGAATACCGGCGCGTCGACGAGCCGGGCGGCGGCTATCCGGGCACCTACGAAGACATGCACGCGGCGCTGGGCAGCCTGCAACGGCACGCAGAGCAGTACCAGCTCGACACTGGCCGCATCCTCGCCATGGGCCACTCGGCCGGCGGCCAGCTGGTGCAATGGATCGCCGGCAGGGAAAAGCTGCCGAAGACCAGCCCCCTGTACCGCGACAAGTTCCTGCCGATCAAGAATATCCTCAGCCTGGGCGGCCTGGCCGACCTGCGCCACGAAAAGGACTTGATCAAGACCAGCTGCGAGCGCGACATCGCCCAGCTGGCAGGCAGCGCCAGCACTGAGCGCCCCGACATCTACAGCGACACCAACGCCGCCGACCTGATCCCCAACGGCAGCCGCACCGTCCTGATCACAGGCGAGCTCGACACCATCTCCCCCCCCAGAGTCGCGCACGACTATGCTGCCAGGGCAATCAAGGCCGGCGACCATGCGGAGGTGCTGATTTTGCCGGGGGCCAGTCATTATGACGAGATTGCGGCGACGTCGAAGGCTTGGACGATGATTTTGCCGGTGGTGCGGGGGATGCTGGGGATGGATTTGCAGGAAAAGTCTAATTAATTGTCAAGAATTGACGTGCATACCCTTACCGAAAAATTGAGCTTGCATAAATTTTGAAGTTCGTTGAGACTACAAGAAAATTTTGCGATAGAAAATAATTATCAAAACCATTTAAAAGATCACAAAGTAGAAATTTTTTTCAGAATTTTACATTCTGTAGAGTCTGCACCCAACCAGTGCTTTACTATTAAAAATT
Source organism: Janthinobacterium sp. JF4 (assembly GCF_059617925.1). NCBI lineage: Bacteria > Pseudomonadati > Pseudomonadota > Betaproteobacteria > Burkholderiales > Oxalobacteraceae > Janthinobacterium > Janthinobacterium sp. JF4. Next base: position 67,428 of record NZ_JCAQAV010000020.1, read on the forward strand.
TTAATATAGGGATAAAAATTGGATAGCCCATTAAATACAATATGGAAAGAAAGTCCAGAGATAATTCGCAGCTATTACGACTTACTCCCTATGCATGATCGACTTTGCGATGAGGTAAAGTATATTGTTGAAAATAAAATTCGGGTTTTAGGCATTGAAGTTGGACATATCAGTGCCAGAGCAAAAACCCTTGCTAGTTTTTGCGAGAAAATAGAAAGAAAAACATATAAAAATCCGCTGGCAGAAATTACAGACCTAGCCGGGGTTAGGATCGTTTTTCTATACACTTCCGATAAGATTAAATTAGAAAGACTTATCGAAGATGAATTTGAAATTCATGAAAAGGTCGATAAGATTAATGATCAGGGCGTAGAGAGATTTGGCTATGGCGCTCTTCACTATATAGTTGGTTTAAAGGAACAGCATGCGGGAGCAAGGTATGACGATCTGAGAGGAATTCGATGTGAAATCCAAATTCGAACAATTCTTCAAGATGCCTGGGCAATTGTTGCCCATCACTTATCATACAAGCATGAAGAAGATATCCCTAATGAATTGAAACGAAAGCTACATGCACTCTCAGGCATGTTTGAGACCGCAGATGATCAATTTGAAAATATAAATTATGCACGGATTGATTATCAAAATAAATTAAAAATTTCAATTAATTCAGATTCTCAACTATCACTTGAGGCTGACATTAATCTTGATAGCTTACTTGGGTACATGGCATGGAAATTCCCAAAAAGAAATACATCCTCCAAGGAATCTGCTGCCGACCTTTTGGAAGAATTAAATAAATTTGGATACGTTAAATTAAAAAATATTGACGATGCCATTAATAAAGCCTGGGATGCCGTTATGGCTAGCGAAAGGAAATACCCACCTCAGGATCCATTTGAGCATGAACCTGGAGAGTATGTTGGAGTTGGATTTGTTCGAGGAGCGTTGGAGTTTACCGATAAAGATTATCTTGAATTCCGGGGGCATAAATTTTCCATAAAGCGAGTCAGTGAGTTCTCACATCTGGTAAAATAAAATATAAAATATAAATATAAATATAAAATATAATATCCAGCCGCTATACAGTTAAATAGGATTCCCCGGGCCCAGCGGGCCTGAAAAATGGCCAGGGCAAGGCGCGCGGGCGAAGACAGTACGCATGTACGGCGAGCCCAAGCAACGCAGCCATGGACATTTTCTCAGGCCCGCGGCTCTGGCCCGCCGTTCAAAACAATACAATCACTGAACACGCGCCAGGTATTGTGCCAACTGGCCGAACGTCGCCTTGAACCCTTGCCTCATCGACTCATGCCCTTCCAGGAAAGTCCGATGCTGCTCATCCGTGGCCTTATGCGGCGTCGACCGCAACGTCATCGTCGTCTTGCCGTTTTCCTCCGTGAGCGTCATGGTATTGAACGATTCCAGTGGCCAGGTGGCGCTGACCGGATGCTGCACGGCATTGCCCTGCTTGTCCGCAAACGACAGGATGGACACGATCCTGTCCGGCGCATCAATGGACTGGTAGGTAAACTTGCCCCACATCTCATAGCCATTGTCGGCGCGCATGCCGTAGTGGAAAATGCCGCCCGGCTGCAAGTCCAGCGCCAGCACGCTCAATTCGAAGCCGACAGGCCCCCACCACTGGGCCAGGCGCTCCGGCTCCACCCACGATTGAAACACCAGTTCGCGCGGCGCGTCGAAAGTTTGCGTGATGACAAAGTCGCTGCTGTCGCGGTGCTGTCCTTCCTGCTTCTGGTTTTCCGTCGTCATGCTGTCTCCCTGTGTTGATGCGGTCAAGTTGCAGCGGCAACTGGCGGCAGCCGCCAACCTGGCCCCTTGAGCCTACTTCGCCTTCCCCGCCACCTGGTCCAATATATGCTTGGGCACGGCCGCATAGTGCTTGAATTCCATCGTATAGGTGGCCCGGCCCTGGGTCAATGAGCGCAGGGTGGTGGAATAGCCGAACATTTCGGCCAGCGGCACCAGGGCCTTGACGATGCGCCCCGCGCCGCCGGGGATGTCGTCGACGCCCTGCACCATGCCGCGCCGCGCCGTCAAGTCGCCCATGACGTTGCCCATGAACTCTTCCGGCGTTTCCGCCTCCACCTGCATCATCGGTTCCAGCAGCACGGGATGGGCCTTGCGCATGCCATCCTTGAAGGCGATGGAGCCAGCCATGCGGAACGCGTTTTCATTCGAATCGACGTCGTGGTAGGAGCCGAACGTCAAGGTGGCCTTCACGTCCACCACCGGGTAGCCGGCCAGCACGCCGGCCTTCAAGGTTTCGGCGATGCCCTTGTCGACGGCGGGGATGAATTCGCGCGGCACCACGCCGCCCTTGATGGCGTCGACGAACTGATAGCCCGTGCCTGGCGGCAGAGGTTCGAGCTTGAGCACCACGTGGCCGTACTGGCCCCGTCCGCCTGATTGCTTGACGAACTTGCCCTCCACGTCTTCCACCGCGCGCGTGATGGTTTCGCGGTACGCCACCTGCGGCTTGCCGACATTGGCTTCCACGCCGAATTCGCGCCGCATGCGGTCCACTAGAATTTCCAGGTGCAATTCGCCCATGCCCGACATGATGGTCTGGCCCGACTCCTCGTCCGTATGCACCTTGAACGACGGGTCCTCCTGCGCCAGGCGGTTCAGGGCGATGCCCATCTTTTCCTGGTCAGCCTTGGTCTTTGGTTCGACCGCCTGGGAAATCACCGGTTCCGGGAAAATCATCTTTTCCAGCACGATGATGTGATCGATGGCGCACAGGGTGTCGCCCGTGGTGACGGCCTTCAGGCCCACGGCGGCGGCGATGTCGCCCGCATACACTTCCTTGATTTCCTTGCGCTCGTTCGCATGCATCTGCAGGATGCGTCCCAGCCGTTCGCGCGCGCTCTTGGTGGGGTTGTACACCATGTCGCCCGAATTGACCACGCCCGAATACACGCGGAAGAAGGTCAACTGCCCCACGAACGGGTCCGTCATGATCTTGAAGGCCAGCGCGGCAAAGTGCTCTTCGTCCGTCGGGTGGCGCTCCACCTCGTTGTCGTGCTCGTCGTGACCCATGATGGGCGGCACTTCCATCGGCGACGGCAGGTATTCGATGACGGCATCCAGCATCGCCTGCACGCCCTTGTTCTTGAAGGCGCTACCGCACAGCATGGGCACGATCTCGTTACGGATGGTGCGCGCGCGCAGAGCCTGTTTCAGCTCCGCTTCCGTGAACGTGTCGCCATTCAGGTAGCGTTCCGTCAACTCGAAGCTCGCCTCGGCCGCCTGCTCGACCAGGTGCTCATGCCACTCCTGCGCCTGCGGCAGCAAGCTGGCGGGAATCTCGCCATAGCTGAACTGCACGCCCTGGCTGGCGTCGTCCCAGGTAATGGCGCGCATTTTCAACAGGTCGATCACGCCCGTGAAATGCTCTTCGGCGCCGACCGGCAGCTGGATGGGCACGGCCACGCCTTTCAGGCGTTCGGCGATCTGCTGGCGCACGCGCAGGAAGTCGGCCCCCACCCGGTCCATCTTGTTGATGAAGGCGATGCGCGGCACGTGATACTTGTTGGCTTGCCGCCAGACAGTTTCCGATTGCGGCTGCACGCCGCCGACGGCGTCGTAGACCATCACGGCGCCGTCGAGCACGCGCATCGAGCGTTCGACTTCAATCGTGAAGTCCACGTGGCCGGGCGTGTCGATGATGTTGATGCGGTGTTCGGGGAAGTTGCCCGCCATGCCTTTCCAGAAGGCCGTGGTGGCGGCCGAGGTGATGGTGATGCCCCGTTCCTGCTCCTGCTCCATCCAGTCCATGGTGGCGGCGCCATTGTGCACCTCGCCGATCTTGTGATTGACCCCCGTATAGAACAGGATGCGCTCGGTGGTGGTGGTCTTGCCGGCGTCGATATGGGCGCTGATGCCGATGTTGCGGTAGCGCTCGATAGGTGTTTTGCGGGTCATCACAATCTCCATGGCTAGCCTCTGCATCCGGTTTTTCAGTGTAGCAGACATCGATTTGGGCGGCACGGCAACGGGCCGTTTACCAAGCGCACAACACTGCACGCCGCACACACGTCTGGGACAGAGGATAAACAAGGTATTCCGCTATACTTCGACATCCATTAATCCAGTAAAGATTAATCAGCATCAAGACGCACGGTAATTTATCGTGTAAGGCGACGCCGCCGGCATGCAGCCCAGGTGCGCACCGAACGAATGCCCCACACAGCCTATGACTATCCAACTAAGAAAAATAATCCTCTCCTCCCTGCTGGCTTCGCCGGCGCTGGCCATGGCCGGCGAACTGGAACAACAAATGCAGCGTTGCGCCGTGCTTGGCGACGCCAGCGCCCGCTTGGGCTGCTTCGACACCCTGGCCAAGGCGGCGGAAAAGGCCACCATCGCCGCGGGTGGTGATTCCGCCACGGCGGCAGTGACCCTGGCAGCGGCGGCCGAGGTCGCCCCCCTGACGTTTGTCAGCCCGCCGGGCGTGGCCACGCCGGACGCCGTCAACGCCGCCATTCCCGCCATCGCGCAGGCTGGCTCCGCGCCACCGGAAACGCCGATTTCGCGCACGCAGCAATCGTGGGAACTCAACGACGCCTCGAAGCGCGGCCTGTTCAACTTCCGCCCGCACCGCGACACCTATCTGCTGCTGGCCAACTACAGCAACGCCTCGAACGACGAGCCGTTCCAGGATTTCACGCCAGGCGGCGTCAAGAGCCAGCACGTGGAACTGACATTCCAGCTGAGCTTCAAGATGAAGCTGCTGGAAGACATCGCCGGCACGCCCATCGACATGTGGTTCGGCTACACGCAGCAAAGCTTCTGGCAGGCGTACAACCGCAAGGCCTCGAGCCCGTTCCGCGAGACCAATTACCAGCCGGAACTGATGCTGATCTTGCCGATCAACAAGCATTTCGCGGGCCTGGAGTTCAATTACCTGAACTTGGGCATGGTGCACCAGTCGAATGGCCAGACGTCGACCCTGTCGCGCAGCTGGAACCGCGTGTATGCCGAGCTGGGCGTGGAAAAAGACAATCTGGCCGTCACGACGCGCGTCTGGCACCGCCTCGACAATGGCAAGTCCGACAATGATAATATCGACATCATCGATTACATGGGGCATGGCGATTTGCGCGTGAGCTACCGCAACAAGGGGCACGAGTATGCCGTGACGGCCCGCCGCAATTTCAGCAAGAAGCATGGCTCCATGCAGGCAAGCTGGGCTTTCCCATTGAAGGCCAACCTGAAAGGCTATCTGCAACTGTTCTCCGGCTATGGCCAGAGCTTGATCGACTACAACTATTCGCAGAAATCGATCGGCGCCGGTTTCATGGTCGACCTGTAAGCGGCACGGTGGCAGAAACGACAATGGCGCCGAGGGCGCCATTTTTTATGGGAAATATCGGGTTCAGCGCCGGCCGCCGCCCAGCACGCGCGCCGGCAGCATGACGATGGCGCGCAGCAATTCGAACACGCCTTCCACGCCGATGCCGATCAGGCGGAATGGCAGCAACAGCAGCCAGGCCAGCGGATACAGCACAAGGGCCAGCAAGGCCAGGGGCCAGCACACCAGCAAGAGCAGCAGCCACAGCACGAATCCCGGCATCGCGTTCCCCCTCAAATGAAATGTGCGGAGCAAGCCGTGCTTGCCCCGCTACCGTGACAGCACTATAGTCAAGCGCCGCCACGGCGGCAACGGCCATGCGATGAACTGCGTGCTGCGGGGATGAACGGTGCAAAAACGGGAATGAACGGGGACTTACTGGCCGACGCAAATCACTTTCGTGATGTATTCATGCGCGTTCGGCTTCTTGTTGGTGGCCCATTTGATGGCCTGGTTCGCATCGTCGATGGTCATGACGGTGGCCTTGTCCTTCGACTTGATGAAGGACACGCCTTCAAACACGCCTTCCTTGCTGCGCATTACCTTGGCAAACACGGGTGGCCTGGTCTCGCCATCGCTGATTTTGTTCTGTTGCACGAGGTAACGCTGATCGATCTGTTCCATGATAGTAAAGCTGTCCAGTGGGTAAAAGACGAAATATACCCTGAATGGACAAACGCCGCAGGACGAAATCGCTGCGGCGTTGCCTTTACATTCAATGATACTTACGCGTAGACGGCGTTCTGTACCACCGGTTGCAAATTGACATCGTAGATCACCTGCGCGCGGATCGACGCTTCCAGCGACGGGATCGAGCCGCCGGCGCGGTACTGGAAACTCACTTGCAGCACGTCGCCCGCCTTCACGGCGACCGGCGTGGCCAGCGGCAAGCACATGTAGTGGTTCAGCCAGTCGATGGTGGTCGAACGCTCGGGCACCACGGCCAGGATGTTCTTGGTGACGAAACGCAAGGCGTTCAGGGTGCCGCTGCGCTCGACGACGAACTTGCCGTCGAAACCGAACACGCTGTCCGTCGGCTGGCTGAAGTCGATGATGCTGTACACGGAAGGCGGCGCCAGTTCCTGCACGCCAGGATGAATGGCCGTGGTTTCCTGGAATTGCACGATGGGCGCATAAAAGCCTTCGAAATCGTATTCCTGCTGCATCGGCTGCACGGCCATGATGACGGCTTCGGGCAGGAAGATGGGCAGCGGGCCGCCAAAACGGGCCAGGTAGCGGCGCTTGAACGATTCGATCACTTCCACCTGCTTTTCGCGCAGCATGCCGACATGGATCATTTCGCAGATGACCACATCGACAGGCTCGGGCGGCAGGTATTCGAAGGCGTCCGCGTGGACGACTTCGACTTTTTCACCGTTGGGATTGAGCGCCAGCATCTTGCGCGCTTCCTTGACCATGTCCGGATTGAACTCCACGCACCACACCTTGTCGGCGCGGGCGGCCGCAAACCACGACAGCACGCCCGTGCCGCCGCCCAGTTCCAGCACCTTCATGCCGGGCTTTACCGCGTAATCGATCGCCGACTTGAACCCGTGCATGCGGTTCTGGTCCATCAACATATTGTGATGGTAATGGACGGGGATAAATTGCCCCAGGTAACAACTCTCGATTTCTCGTTCATTCAGCATGTCTGTCCTCTTGGAGTCTGGCTCCGATGGCCGATCGGTTTTGTCATTCCAGAAAGCAGTGATATCGCACGGGCTGCGCGAGGGGCGGCGACAATACAGCCGGCGCCTGACGGTGATGTGATGACCCATGCGACGTATCTCCTGATTAATGCGACACGACCATTATCGTTAATCGGCAAGGAGAACAAAGGGCTGAGGTGAGAGGCAATTCCATGCCAGTTTCAGCGCTGGCATGGAAAGTATTGAAACTAATACACCACTTGCAGGTACTTATTTACGTGCCGCGCGCGCCTTCTGTGCCGCGTCGATGATGGCGACCACGCCGGGCTTGTCGCCTGCCTGGGCGAACTGCACGGCCGTCCAGCCATGGCCGCTTTTCAGGCTGGCGTCCGCGCCCCAGGACAGCAGCAGCTTGACGGCGCCCTCCTGTCCTTCGCGGGCGGCAAACATCAGCGGCGTGACGTTGGCGGGCGCGCGCGCATCGACCACGGCGTCACGGTCGAGCAATATCTTCATGATGGGCAAGTCGCCCGCCGAGGCCGCATAGTGGAGCGCCGTCCAGCCGCTCTGGTTGACCTTGGCACCCTTGGCCAGCAAGGCGTTCACGGCGTCCCGCTTGTGCTTGTATGCGGCCATCATCAGCGCCGTGTTGCCATTGGCTGAGCGGGCTTCCAGGTCGATGCCGGGAGCATCGAGCAGCACCTGGAAAACCCGGTCCGCATCGTCGCGCAAGGCCAGCACGAGGGGAATGTCGCCCCGCTGCGCGTCAGGCAGGTTCGGATTCATGCCCTCAAGCAACATGCTGCGCACGCCGCTGACATTATTGACGGACACGGCGCGGAAGAAAGCGTCCGGTTCCGGCGCCGCGTAGCTGGCGGTGGCGCTGCACAGCAGCATCGCCAGGGCGAGTTTTTTCATCATGTATAACCTTAAGAAGTTATGGCAACTGAGTGAATAACTTGAAGAAATTATCCGTCGTCTGCTGTGCCACCTGGGCCAGAGGAATGCCTTTCAGGGTCGACAGGTATTCCGCCACGTGGGCCACATAGCCGGGCTCGTTCATGCGGCCGCGGAACGGCACGGGCGCCAGGTACGGCGAATCCGTCTCGATCAGGATGCGCTCGAGCGGCACTTCCAGGGCCACGGCCTGCAAGTCCTTCGCGCTCTTGAACGTGACGATGCCGGAAAAGGAAATATAGAAACCCATGTCGATGGCGGCGCGCGCCACTTCGAGGGATTCGGTAAAGCAATGCATGACGCCGGCCACGCCGCCGTCGGCCACGCCCGCGCCCTCTTCGCGCATGATGCGGATGGTATCTACACTGGCCGCTCTGGTGTGAATAATCAAGGGCTTGCGCGTGATTCTTGACGCTTTGATGTGCGTGCGGAAACGCTCGCGCTGCCACTCGAGGTCGCCCGTCAGGCGGAAATAGTCGAGGCCCGTCTCGCCGATGGCGATGATCTTCGGATGGTCAGCCAGACGCACCAGGTCTTCCACGGACGGTTCAGGCGTGTCTTCGTAGTCGGGATGCACGCCGACGGAAGCAAGAATATGCGGATACTGCTCGGCCAGGGCCAGCACTTGTGGAAAGTCCGGCAAGTCGACGGACACGCACAGGGCATGGGTCACCTTGTTCTCGGCCATCTTGGCGAGGATCTCGGGCATGCGAGCAGCCAGCTCGGGGAAATTGATATGGCAATGGGAATCGATATACATAAGGCGGGATTGTACCGGAGCACGGGAAAACTGGCAGGGGCAAGGCGCAAATCCGTCCTGCCCTTGACGACTCGCGCGTGGTTCGCCTACTGCCCCACAGGCGGCTGCCACAGCTCCGGCCGGGTCTTGCGCGTGGAAGAAGATGCCGCCGATGCCAGTGACCCGTTTCACGCACGGTCCAGTGCCTTGACTGGAACACCGGGGGCCATGCGTGGCAAACGGTCATGGCGCGCTAGGCAAAAAAGTTATCAAGATGTATAGTGGCTTGCCGGTGCGCAACCATGGGGTTGCGCGCGGAACCATGGAGAGCGTTCATGCTGAAAGTTGCCGGCCCTTTGATACTGCTGGCCTGCCTGGCCCTGACAGCGCCTGCGCAGGTGCAGGCGCAGAACCAGCGCGATGCGCCCAAGGCCATCCCCGATGCCGGCCTGTGCCAGCCCGTCTGCGCCTCGGCGCGCCAGGATTGCCGCGCGCACGTGCAAGGCGCCACGGAAAACGATAGCAGGCCCATCCTGTCGATGAAGGCGAGCAGCAACCCCTATGTTGCAGCAGGCAAAGAAGCGGGAGCCCAGTCGCAGCAGCTGCGCCCGACCGAAGCCGAGGCCTTCCGCGCCCGGCGCGCCGAACGCCAGCATGCCTGTGACGTGCAATACCGCAGCTGCACGCGCGCTTGCGGCTAAGCCATTCCAATCGGGCAAAAAAATCGTACAATCTGGATTAACTTGATAGCACAAGCCCTTGATTTCATTGACAGCTTGACGCGTAATCGAGCAGCATGTCTTCCAGGAACAACTTGGGCGACAAGGGGTGTTCGGCAATCGCCCGGCGTTCGTTGGCCGCCTTGATGGCGGCCATCAGACGGCTCACGTTGATGCGTCCTGCCAAAGCTTCCAGCTCGCGCCGGTGGCGCGGGTAGTAGCGGATGGTGCCGGACAGCTTGACGGAAAACACGTCGTACAGCCAGCGCTGCAAGGAAGCGACCAGCGGCGCCAGCGGCGCTTTCTGCAATTTATCCGCCGCCTTCAGGGCCGCTTCCACGCCGGGATTGGCCAGCACCTGCAGCAACTGTTCCGTTTCTTCGCGGCCACCCGATTCGGACTGTGCCAAGGCGGCCAGCGGCGCGCCGCCCTGCTCGCGCAGCCAGCTGTCCGCATCGTTCAAGCCTTGTTGCTTGAGCCACGTCAAGGCCTGCTCGTGGCTGGGCATGGGCAAGGCGAACTTGCGGCAACGCGACAATATCGTCGGCAGCAATCGGTCCAGGCTGTTCGATGCCAGCAGGAACAAAGTGCCCGGCGGCGGCTCTTCCAGTGTCTTCAGCAAGGCGTTCGACGCCGGCGTGTTGAGCGCCTCGGCCGGGTACAGCACCACCACGCGCAAGCCTTGCCGGTGCGTGGAGATGTTCATGAAGTCGGCCAGGTTGCGGATCTGCTCGATCTTGATGTCTTTCGACGGCGTCTTGGTCTTGGCGCTTTTCTTCGCGCCATCGCCCTCATCGCCATCGTCGGCTACCTCGTCCTCCAGCGCTTCCGGACGGACCCGGCGGTAATCGGGATGGTTGCCCTGGCTAAACCAACCGCACGAGGCGCAGGCGCCGCAGGCATGGCCGTCGGCGCGCACGTCTTCGCACAGCAAGGCTTGCGCGAAATGCTCGATGAAGTCGGCCTTGCCGATGCCTTGCGCGCCATGGAACAGGATGGCGTGCGGCATGCGCGGACGCAAGGCTTGCAACTGCTGCCAGGCGTCCTGTTGCCACGGATAGAGAGAACTGGTCATTTTATTCTTTGTAAATCAGCGTGTTGCAACGCTTTGCTCAAGCAATACATCAAGCAGCTGCGCGAGCTGCACTTGAATATCGGCAATGCTTTGTGTGGAATCGATGATGCGGAAGCGTCCAGGGAACTGCGCCGCGCGGCGCAGATACTCGTTGCGCGTGGCGGCAAAGAAGTCCGATCGCTCCTGCTCGAACTTGTCGAGCGCACGCGTGGCGTCCAGCCGGGCACGGGCGACGTCCAGCGGCACGTCGAACAGGAACGTCAGGTCCGGCTGCAGATGCGGGTGCACCCACGCCTCCAGCGCTTCCATCTTGCGCAAGTCCATGCCGCGCCCGCCGCCCTGGTAGGCGAAGCTGGCATCGGTAAAGCGGTCGGAAATGACCCACTCGCCCCGCTCCAGAGCCGGCGCGATGACTTGCGCGATGTGTTCGCGGCGGCTGGCGAACATCAGCAAGGCTTCCGTTTCCAGATGCATTTTTTCATGCAGCAGCAGTTCGCGCAGCTTTTCGCCCAGGCTGGTGCCGCCCGGTTCGCGCGACGAGACGAGGGTCACGCCCCGCTGCCGCAGGTAGTCGGCGACAAAGCCGATATGCGTCGACTTGCCCGCGCCATCGATGCCTTCGAAGGTGATGAAGCGGGGTTGATAGTGTTGTGTCATGAAGCTTCTTACTTAATCAGGTGAAATTAGCAGGTGAAATTAGCAGGTGAAATTACCGCTGGTACTGGTTCACGGCGCGGTTATGGTCGGGCAAGTTGGCCGAGAACTGGCTGGTGCCGTCGCCGCGCGCGACGAAATACAGCGCCTGCGTGCGGGCCGGCGCCAGCGCCGCCGTCAGCGATTGCGCGCCAGCCAGGGCGATCGGCGTGGGCGGCAAGCCGCCGCGCGTGTAGGTATTGTACGGGGTGTCCGCTTCGAGGTCGCGTTTGCGGATCTTGCCCTGGTAGTTGTCGCCCATGCCATAGATCACGGTCGGGTCCGTCTGCAGCAGCATGCCCGTCTTGAGGCGGTTGACGAACACGCCGGCGATCATGGCGCGCTCGGATTTTTGCCCCGTTTCCTTTTCCACGATGGAAGCCATGATCAGCGCCTCGTACGGATTCTTATATGGCAGGGCCGGATCGCGCTTGTCCCACGCTTCGGACAGGCGCCCGATCATGGCCGTGTGCGCCTGCTTGAAAATCTGCATCTCGCTGGCGCCCTTGGCGAACAGATACGTATCCGGGAAGAACAAGCCTTCCGGCAGCACATATTCCGGGCTGATTTTCGCCATCAGTTCCTTGTCGGACAGGCCTACGGTATCGTGCTTCAGGCCAGCATGGCTGGCCATGGCCAGGCGCATCTGTTTGAAGGTCCAGCCTTCGATGATGGTCAGCGACTCTTGCGCGAACTCGCCGCGCGCCAGTTGTGTGATCAGGCGCTGCGGCGTGGTGCCCGGTTTCAACTCGTAGGAACCGGCCTTGATCTTCGAGGTCTTGCCTTCGATGCGCGCCAGCATGTTGAACAGGATGGGCACGATGGGCACGCCCGCGTCCGCGATTTGCTGGCCGGCCGCATGCGCGCCGCTGCCCGGCGCGATCGTAAACGGGATCGCTTCGCCGTCCGTGGTGATGGGCTGCTGCGCCCAGTACACAAAAGTACCACCGACGCCGATGGCGGCGATGACCGAGCTGACTACAAGTTTTTTAAAGAAAGCCATTGTTCCGATTCTTGTGATGCGGGCGCTGATGGCCAACGTCCGCTTGTTATGATCGTTCATTTGTGAAGCAAGTGCGCGCAAAGCGGCGCCAACACTGGCAATCTTGCCGCTGCCGACGCAATCTGCGCGACATCACTATAATGAACCCGTAATGATAATGCTTAATCGCTGATCTAATGGAAATTATGAATAACTGGAATCAATTTTTAACCGCACAAGGCGGCCGCCCCGTTGCCACCGATGGCGCGCCTGACAGCACCGCCCCTATCGCCGCCGCCTCTATCCACGATTTCGGCCAGTCCCTGACAGTGTCCCAGCTGCAAGAAGGTTTTGTCGCGGCCATCACGGACCAGGGCTTGATCGGCCTGAACGGCGACGAGGCAGCCAGTTTCCTGCATGGCCAGTTGACCAACGACGTGGAACACCTGAGCCTGGAGCAAGTGCGCCTGGCCGGCTACTGCACGCCGAAGGGCCGGCTGCTGGCCAGTTTCCTGATGTGGCGCAACGCCACCACCATTTATCTGCAATTGCCGCGCGCCATACAGCCGGCCATCCAGAAGCGCCTGCAGATGTTCGTGCTGCGCGCCAAGGCCAAGCTGCACGATGCATCCGGCGATGATGCCAATCAAGTCATCCTGGGCCTCGGCGGCAAGCAAGCCAGCGCGGCCCTGTCCGCCTGGTTCCCCGCACTGCCCGCCACGCCGTTCAGCAAGGTCGAGCATCCGCTGGGCACCCTGCTGCGCGTGGCCGATGCCTTTGGAAGCGCCCGCTATGAATGGCTGACGTCGGCCGCCACGGCGCGCGACGTGTGGCCGCAGCTGGCCGGCACGCTCGCCAAGGGCGGCAATGACGCCTGGCAATTGTCGGACATCCACGCGGGCATCCCGCAGATCACGGCCGCCACGCAAGAGCAGTTCGTGCCGCAAATGGTCAACTTCGAGCTGCTGGGCGGCGTCAATTTCAAGAAAGGCTGCTACCCGGGCCAGGAAATCGTCGCGCGCAGCCAGTATTTGGGCAAGCTCAAGCGCCGCACCACCCTCGTCAGCATTGCCGATCCTTCGGTAGTGGCCGGCGGCGAACTGTACACCGTCAGCGACCCGGAGCAACCTTGCGGCATGGTCGTCAACGCGGCGCCCAACGGTGACGGCGGCATCGACGCCCTCGTCGAAATGAAGCTGGGGGCGATCGAAGCAGGTTCAAGCGCCGCCGGTGCCGTGCGCTACGGCTCAGCCCAGGGTGCCACCGTGCAGTTCCTGCCCATGCCTTACGTGCTCGACGCACTCGACTTGTGAGAATGCCATGAAAGATTTGTACATTTACTATCAAGTGAAGGAAGAGCACGCCCAGGCGCTGGAAGCCAGGGTCCGTGCCTTGCAGTCAAAACTGGCGGCCGCGTCCGGCGTGGCGCCGCAATTGAAGCGCCGTCCGGACAGCAAGGATGGCTTGCAGACGTGGATGGAAATCTATCCTGTCGTCGGCGAAGGTTTTACCGAACTGCTGGCCACTGCCGCCGACGAGGCGGGCTTGCTATCGTTGACGGCGGGCGCGCGGCATACGGAAGTATTCATGGATTTGCCTCCATGTGCCTGATCGTTTTTGCCTGGAAAGTCAATCCGCACATCCCGCTGATTGCCGCCGCAAATCGCGACGAATTCTATGAACGCGCCAGCGCCCCTGCCGGCGCCTGGCCCGAGCACCCGCAAGTGTATGCGGGCCGCGATCTGCAGGCGGGCGGCAGCTGGATGGGCATCACCCAGGCCGGCAGTGGCAGTTCGCGCTTTGCCGCCATCACGAATATCCGCAGCCCGCAAGACCGCAACCCGGACGCCCCCTCGCGCGGCGCCCTGGTGGCCGACTATCTGGCCGGCGACATGTCGCCGCAAGATTACGTCGCGCAAATCCGCCCCGGCAGCGGCACCTACAACGGTTTCAATCTGGTGCTGGGCGACGCGGACACCCTGATCTGGTTTTCCAACCGGGGCGATGGCGATGCGCGCAATGGCCAGCCATTGGAGCCGGGCATCTACGGCCTGTCGAACGCCCTGCTGGACGCGCCGTGGCCGAAAGTCTTGAAGACCAAGGCCCAGTTCGCCAGCCTGCTGTGCCAGGGCGCACCCGACGAAGCGTATTTCGACATGCTGGCCGACACCACGCGCGCGCCCGACTTCCGCCTGCCCGACACGGGCGTGCCGCTCGACCTCGAGCGCGTGCTGTCCGCCGTCTGCATCGAAACGCCAGGCTACGGCACGCGCACCTCCACCGTCGTGAAACTGTTCCCGGACTCGCCCGGCGAACTGCATGAACTGCTGATCCAGTAGGTCGGGTAGGTCGGGTTAGCGCGCAAGCGCGTAACCCGACAACACCAGCGCCCTCAACCTGCATCACCGCCGTCCCGATGTCGGATTACGCGCGCCTCCTGCGCGCTAATCCGACCTATGCAAGCTTCCCCTATCCGCATCGACAACCCACCCACCATCCATCCGCACAAAAAAGAAAGCGCTTGCGCAAGCGCTTTCTTTTGTTTACGATAGATTCAAACGCGGCGACACAGCCGTAACCAATCGCAGCACACAATAATAATAAAACCTCAGGAGACACCATGGCCACCATGGAAGATGTAGCGCGGGCGGCGGACGTATCGTTGTCGACCGTCTCTCATGTAGTCAACGGCACCCGCAAGGTCAGCCCGAAAACCGTCGCCGCCGTCAACGCGGCCATGCAGCAGATCGGCTATGTGCCGAACATGCTGGCCCGCGCCCTGGCCGGCTCGTCGTCGGGCACCATCGGCGTGGCCATCTCCGCCTTCACCAATCATTACTTCAGCGAAACCGTGCGCGCCATCGAGGCGGCCTGCACGCGCCATGGCTTGATGATGCTGTTTTCCGATACGCATGACGATCCCGCGCAGGAATTGAAAGTGGTGCAGAACTTGCACCAGCGCCGGGTCGACGGCATCGTACTGGCGCCGTCCGGCGATCCGCATAACCGCGCGCTCGATTATCTGACCAGCAACAAGATCGCATCCGTGCTGGTCGACCGCATGTCGCCACAGCCGTTCGACCAGGTGGGCGTGGAAAACACGGAGGCGACGGCCCAGCTGGTCAGCCATCTGATCACGGCCCACGGCCACCGCCGCATCGGTTTCATTGCCGGCGCGCCCGGTCTGTCCACCACGGACGAGCGTATCGCAGGCTACCGCCTGGCCTTGCAGCGCGCCGACATCGCCTTCGATGCGGACTTGCTGCGCTCGGGCGACTCCAACCTGGAGCGCAGCGGCGCGGCCACGCGTGAATTGCTGGCCCTGCCCGCCGCACGGCGTCCCACGGCCATCGTGGCCGGCAACAACCTGATGACCATCGGCACCATGCATGCCTTGCGCGACGCGCACATTGCGGTACCGCAAGACGTCGCGCTGGCCGGCTTCGATGATTTCGACTGGGCCGATTACTTCAGCCCCCGCCTGACCGTGATGGCGCAGCCGCTCGAAGAGCTGGGCGCCATGGCCGTCGACCTCTTGATCGACCGCATCGCCAATCCGGGCCGCGCCCAGCATGTGCAGCGCTTGTCGCCGACCCTGCGCGTGCGCAACTCCTGCGGCTGCCCCTGACTTTTTACTCTAAATAATATGCATCCAGCGATTTCCCTCGGTATCGACCTCGGTACCTCCGAACTGAAAACCGTGCTGATGGACAGCGTGGGCGCCGTGCGCGGCCAGGCGTCCGTGCGCATAGCGACCAGCCGCCCGCAAGCGGGCTGGTCCGAACAAGCGCCGCAGGACTGGTGGGCCGCCTGCGTCAACGCCCTGGCCCAGCTGCGCGCCGGCTGGCCGCAGGAATATGCGCAGATCGCCTGCATCGGCCTGTCGGGCCAGATGCATGGCGCCGTGCTGCTCGACACCAACGATCAGGTCATCCGTCCCGCCATCCTGTGGAACGATGCGCGCGCCGAAGCCGAGGCGGCCGCCCTGGCGCGCGACTATCCCGCGTATGCCGACGTGACGGGCAGCCTGCCCATGGCGGGCCTGACGGCGCCGAAATTGCTGTGGCTGCAAACGCACGAGCCTGACGCCTTTGCCGCCATCGCCTGTCTGCTGTCGCCGAAAGACTATTTGCGCCTGCGCTTGACGGGCAGCAAGGTCACCGAGATGTCCGACGCGGCCGGTACCCTGTGGCTGGACGAAGCCAGGCGCGCCTGGTTCGCGCCCATGGTCACGGCCTGCGGCTTGCGCCTTGATCAAATGCCGGCCCTGGCCGAAGGCGACGCGGCCACGGGCATCGTGCTGGCGGCCATCGCTGACCAGCTGGGCTTGCCCGCGAATGTGGTGGTGGCCGGCGGCGGCGGCGACAACCCCGTCTCGGCCGTGGGCATCGGCGCCGTCAACGCCGGCGACAGTTTCATTTCGCTGGGCACCAGCGCCGCCATCGTCTCCGTCACCGAGGCGCCGCTGGGCAACCCGGCCGGCGGCGTGCACAGCTTTTGCCACGCCCTGCCCGGGCGCTGGTATGCGATGGGTGCGATCCTGTCGGGCGCCAGCTGTCTGCGCTGGGCGACGGGTGTGCTGGGCCAGCCTGACGAAGCGGCCCTGCTGGCGCTGGTGGAAAATGCCTTGCCGCTCGACACCGCCATCGCCCCTTCCGCACCGCTGTTCCTGCCCTACCTGTCGGGCGAGCGCACGCCGCACAACGACCCGCAAGTGCGCGGCGCCTTCTTGCAGCTGGGCCACGACAGCACGCCGGCGCAGCTCGGCTATGCCGTGCTCGAAGGCGTGGCCTTTGCCTTGCGCGACGCCATGGCGGCCGTCACGTCGACGGGCGCCGTCGTTCCCCACTGCATGCTGGTGGGCGGCGGCGCGCGCAGCCAGTACTGGGCGCAGATGCTGGCCAATGTGCTGGGACGCGAGATGCGCACCCTGCACAACAGCGAACTGTCCGCCAGCCTGGGCGCGGCCAAGCTGGGCTTTGCCGCCATCGGCCAGCGCCAGTTGCTGGCCACCAGCTTGCCCATCAAAAACACTTTCCTGCCCGATGCCGCGCACAGCGCAGCCTTGAGCATCCGTTACGGTCGCTACCGTAGCCTGTTTCCCGCCGTGCAAGCCTTGCACCAACTCAGTGATAAGGAATAGTAATGAATCAGCTGCAACAATTGAAGCAACACAGCACCGTCGTCGCCGACACGGGCGACTTCCTGCAACTGGCGCGCTTCGCGCCGCAAGACGCCACCACCAATCCGTCGCTGATCCTGAAGGCCGTGCTGCAGCCCGATTACGCGCCCTTGCTGGAAAGCACGGTCGCCGCGCATAAATCCGCTTCGCTGGACGATATCGTCGACCAGGTACTGGTGCGCTTCGGCCTGGAAATCTTGAAAGTCGTGCCGGGCCGCGTGTCGACGGAAGTCGATGCCCGTTTGAGCTTTGACCGCGACGCCACCGTGGCCCGCGGACGCCGCCTGATCGCCCTGTACGAGAAAGCTGGCATCAGCCGCGAGCGCGTGCTGATCAAAGTCGCCGCCACCTGGGAAGGCATCCAGGCGGCGCGCGAACTGGAAAAAGACGGCATCTTTTGCAACCTGACCCTGCTGTTCGCGTTTTGCCAGGCCGTCGCCTGCGCCGACGCGAACGTGCGCCTGATTTCGCCGTTCGTGGGCCGCATCTACGACTGGCACAAGAAATCGCAGGGCGCGGCATGGGACGAGGCGGCGCGCAGCCTGTCCAACGATCCTGGTGTACAGTCGGTCACGCGCATCTTCAATTACTACAAACAACATGGCATCGCCACGCAAGTGATGGGCGCCAGCTTCCGCAATGTGGGGCAGATCACGGCCCTGTCCGGCTGCGACTTGCTGACCATCAGCCCGGACCTGCTGGCCAAGCTCGAAGCGGCAGATGCGCCGTTCGAGCGCGCCTTGGGCGGCGACCTGGGCGCGGCACAGCCGGCCATCACGTATGACGAAGCCGCCTTCCGCTACGCCTTGAACGACGATGCGATGGCGACCGAAAAGCTGGCCGAAGGCATCCGCGGCTTCGCCGTCGATGCGGGCAAGCTGGACGCCATGATCGAGCAATTACGCAGTCAATAAGTTTGCACCCCCTTTTCACCCGTAGCACTGTTTGTTTTTACAATAAAAACCCTTGGAGATCCTCATGAAAAAAGTCATTACCGCCTCCCTCTTGCTGTCCGCCGCCTGCGGCGCTTTCGCTGCTGACAAACCGCTCAAATCGATCGGCGTGAGCGTGGGCGACCTGGCCAACCCATTTTTTGTCGCCATCGGCCGCGGCGCGGAAGAAAGCGCGAAAAAGCTGGGCGGCCCCGGCGTGAAAGTCACCACGGTGTCCAGCAAGTATGACCTGAACACCCAGGTGGACCAGATCGAGAACTTCATCGCCAACAAGACCGACATCATCATCCTGAACGCCGTCGATTCCAAGGGCATCGCGCCAGCCATCAAGAAAGCGCGCAATGCGGGCGTGGTCGTGATTGCCGTCGACGTGGGCGCCGTGGGCGCTTCGGCCACCGTGATGTCCGACAACACCATGGCCGGCGACGTCTCGTGCGCCTACCTGGCCAAGCAGATCGGCGGCAAGGGCAATGTGGTGATCCTGAACGGCCCGCCGGTGACGTCCGTGATCGACCGCGTCAACGGTTGCAAGAAAACCCTGGCCGCGTTCAAGGATATCAAGATCCTGTCCGACAACCAGAACGCGGGCGGCAGCCGCGACGGCGGCATGACCGTGATGTCGAACCTGCTGACGGCCCATCCGAAGATCGACGGCGTGTTCGCCATCAACGATCCGACCGGCATCGGCGCCGAACTGGCGATCAAGCAATCGAAGCGCACGGACGTGAAACTGATCACGGCAGTCGATGGCGCGCCCGATGGCCAGAACGCCCTGAAAAACAAGGCCGGCCTGTTTGCCGCCACCTCGGCGCAAAACCCGTACCGCATGGCGACGGACGCTGTGCAGATGGGCTACGACATCATGAACGGCCGCACGCCGAAACAGACCATGGTGCTGTTGCCGACCCCGGCCATCACCAAGGAAAACGTCGCCACCTACACGGGCTGGGTAAAGAACTGATCTGCCTGACCTGAACCACGTGGCGCCGCCGGCCAGACGGCAGGCGGCGCCAGTTTCACCAGCAAGGAAGGACAGTCATGAGCGACGAAATTATTTTTGAAATGCGCGGCATCGAGAAGCGCTTTGGCGCCACGCGCGCGCTGCGCGGCGTGCACCTGACGGTGCGCAGCGGCGAAATCCATGCCGTGATGGGCGAGAACGGCGCCGGCAAGAGCACCCTGATGAAAATCCTGTCGGGCGTGTACACGCCGGACGCCGGTGAAATCATCCTCGACGGTAAACCGATCCGTATCCGCAACCCGGGCGAGGCACGCGCGCTGGGCATCAACCTGATCTACCAGGAACTGAGCGTGGCCAAGAACATGACGGTGGCGCAGAACGTCTTCATGGGCAGCGAACCGCAAGGACCGTTCTGGACCGTCAAGGGCGGCGAAATGCGCGCGCGCACGAACGCCATCCTGGCCGACCTCGGCTCCCGTTTCGACGCCGACACCATGGTCGCGTCCCTGTCGATCGCCGAGCAGCAGCAGGTGGAAATCGCCCGCGCCCTCGTGCACGACAGCCGCATCCTGATCATGGACGAGCCCACTGCCGCCCTGTCCGACCGGGAAACCGAACAATTGTTCCGCATCATCGAAGAGCAGCGCGACAAGGGCCTGGCCGTGCTCTACATCAGCCACCGCATGGCCGAGGTGGAACGCCTGGCGCGCCGCATCACGGTACTGCGCGACGGCGCCTATGTGGGCGAGCTGGGCAAGGATGAGCTGGATCAAAAGAAAGTCGTGCAAATGATGGTGGGCCGCCCCGCCGACGACTTTTATGCGCACCAGCGGCGCACCACGCGGGGCGCCGAGCGCCTGCGCGTGGAAAACGTGGGCGGCGGCAAGGTCAAGCCTGCCTCGTTCGCCCTGCATGCGGGCGAAGTGACAGGCCTTGCCGGCCTGGTCGGCGCGGGCCGCACGGAACTGGCGCGCCTGATCTTTGGCGCCGACAAGAAGCAATCGGGGCACGTGTGGCTCGATGGCCAGGAAGTGCATATCCACCGGCCACTGGCGGCCATCCGCCACGGCATCGGCTACCTGCCGGAAGACCGCAAGAGTCTGGGCCTGTTCATGCAACTGTCGGCCATGGAAAACATGTCGATGAACATCCTGTCCAAGCATTCCACGGCGGGCGTCGTCAACCGTGGCGCCCTGACCCAGCTCACGCGCGAGGCGATCGCCAACCTCAACGTAAAAGTGTCGGGGCCGGACGGCATCGTCGGCGGACTGTCCGGCGGCAACCAGCAGAAAGTCTTGCTGGCGCGCTGGCTGGCCATCGCACCCAAGGTCCTCATCCTCGACGAACCGACGCGGGGCGTGGACGTGGGCGCGAAGAGCGAAATCTACAAAATCATCCACCAGTTGGCGGACGCGGGCACGGCCGTGCTGTGCATTTCCAGCGAACTGGCCGAGCTGGTCGGCATCTGCGACCGCGTGATGGTGATGTGCGAAGGACGCCTGACGGGCGAAGTGACGGGCGACGACATCACGCAGGAAAACATCCTCGCCTATGCCACCCATCTGGACGCCGCTTAAAAAATCAATACAGGGAGAACTATCATGACTACCACCACCACCGGCGGCGCCGCAAGCGCGCGCCAACCCTTCAATGCCTCGAACCTGATGCGCCGCCTGGGCATGCTGCCCGTGCTGGTCGTGCTGTACCTGGCCATGTACGGCCTGACCGTGTATTTCTCGGCCGACGGCACGTCGACCTTCATGACCAGCAATAACACCATGAACATCTTCCGCCAGGTGTCGATCAATATCGTGCTGGCGTCCGGCATGACCTTCGTCATTCTGACCAGCGGCATCGATTTGTCCGTCGGCTCCGTGCTGGCCGTCTCGGCCGTGGCAGGCATGCTGATGTCGCTGTCGGCGCAATTCGCCGGTTTCTCGATTCCCGCCTTCCTCATCGTCGGCCTGCTGCTGGGCGCTCTGAATGGCGTGCTGGTGGCCCTCGTCGGCCTGAACCCGTTCGTCGTCACCCTGGGCACCATGACGGCCCTGCGCGGCGCGGCCTACCTGTTCGCCGACGGCACCAGCGTGCTGAACACGGAAATCCCCAGCTTCGAATGGATGGGCAACGGCAGCTTCCTGGCCATTCCCTGGCTGATCTGGCTGGCCGCGGCCGTCGTCGTGCTGACCTGGTTCATCCTGCGCAAGACCACGCTCGGCCTGCATATCTACGCCGTCGGCGGCAATATCCAGGCGGCACGTTTGACGGGTATCAAGGTCGGCCTCGTGCTGATGTTTGTCTACACGATCAGCGGCCTGTTCGCGGGCCTGGGCGGCGCCATGTCGGCCAGCCGCCTGTACGCGGCCAACGGCAACTGGGGCACCGGCTATGAGCTGGACGCCATCGCGGCCGTCGTGCTCGGCGGCACCAGCCTGATGGGCGGCGTGGGCTCCGTCTGGGGCACCGTCATCGGCGCCCTGATCATCGGCGTGATGAACAATGGCTTGACGATTCTGGGACTGTCGTCGTTCTGGCAATATGTGGCGAAAGGTGTCGTGATCGTGCTGGCCGTGATTCTGGATAAATGGCGCCAGTCGCACGCGCAGAACTGATGGTGGTGTCGGGTTACGCGCTACGCGCGTAATCCGACAATACCCTGGAACACCAGCCGCATCTCCACATGCGCAATCCCCGCCTCTTCAAATATCTCCCCCTGCTGAACGAAACCGTGGCGCGCATAGAATGGCGCGGCCACGGTTTGCGCGTTCAGCACGACCGCCTTGTCTCCCCGTGCGCGCGCCTTTTCCATCAACAATTGCAGGATGGCCCCGCCCACGCCCGTGCCGCGGCCCGGCTGGCGCACGGCCATGCGGCCAATGTGACCGTCTGGCAATAACCGGCCCGTGCCGATGGCGGCGCCACAGGCGTCATAGGCGACGGCGTGCAGGCAGACGGCGTCCATGTCGTCGAGTTCGATCTCGGCCGGCACTTTCTGTTCATCGACGAAAACTTCAAAACGGATGGCGGTGGCGTCCTGGCCCAGGGTGGCCCAGTCGCCGAGGCGGATGGTGTGCTTGGTCATGGTGTAATGTAGAAAGAGACAGGCCGTTATTGTCGCATGGCCTGCCTTTCCACAGAGAGATCAGCTGAGCTTGACCAGCTGCTTGCCGAAGTTGCGCCCTTTTAAGAGGCCAATGAAGGCCTCGGGGGCGCTGGCCAGGCCATCGGCCACGGATTCGCGGAATGTCAGCTTGCCCGTCGCCACCAGCGAGCCCAGTTCCGCCAGTCCCTGCGGCCAGAATTCCGGCTGCTCCGAGACGATGAAGCCGCGCACGGTGAGGCGGTTGGTGAGGATGAAGCGCGCATTGTCGAGCGGCGTCGCTTCGCCGTTGTAGCCGGCGATCCAGCCGCACACGGCCACGCGGCCAAAGGCGTTGGTGCGCGCCAGGGCCGCATCGAAGATGGCGCCGCCCACGTTTTCAAAGATGGCGTCGATGCCGTCCGGCGTGGCCGCTGCCAAGTCGGCCGCCAAGTTGCCCGCCTTGTAATCGACGCAGGCATCGAAACCCAGTTCCTTGACGACATACGCGCATTTCTCCGCGCCGCCAGCGATGCCGACCACACGGCAGCCTTTCAATTTCGCCAACTGGCCCACGACGCTGCCGACGGCGCCGCTGGCGGCCGACACGATCACGGTTTCGCCCGCTTTCGGCGCCATGATCTGGTTCAAGCCATACCACGCCGTCATGCCCGGCATGCCGACGGCACCCAGATAGGCCGAGGCGGGAATATGCGTCGTGTCGACCTTGCGCAGCATCGTGCCGTCCGAGACAGCCACTTCCGTCCAACCCAAGGTCCCCACGACCGTGTCGCCCACGGCGAACTTCGGATGCTTCGATTCGAGCACCACGCCCACCGTGCCGCCGATCATGGTTTCATTCAAGGCTTGCGGCGCCGCATAGCTTTTACTCACGCTCATGCGCCCGCGCATATAGGGATCCAAGGACAGATACTGGTTACGCAGCAGCAATTGACCATCCTGGATGGCGGGAATCTCGACAGTTTCCAAACGGAAGTTATCCGGCTGCACTTCAGCCGTGGGACGCGAGGCAAGGACGATGCGTTGGTAGGTGGTCATGAATGCTCCAGTTATTAATCAAATGAAACCCAGAGGCGACAACTGGGGTCGAACCCTGAGGGTTCGACCCCGGCCCTTCGCTTTGGGGTTAACGGGTGTTCAAATCTCGTAATCCATGCATTGCCGTGCTTCCCGCACGGCCCCAAAGAACGGCTTGATTTTCACGTGCTCGGGATGGTTCTGGTAAGCGTCGAGCGCTGCGCGGCTGGCGAATTCGCTGTACAGGACGATGTCGTAGGTCGCTTCCAGGCCCGGCTGGGCCACGGCCGCCTCGAATGCCAGGATGCCGGGCACCAGGTTGGAGCAGGAATCGAGCAGGGCTTTCAGTTTCAAGGCATTGGTGGCGCGGTCGGCGCCTTCGGCGTGGTCTTTGAGTTTCCAGAAAACGATGTGCTTGATCATGGTGGCGATGTGAATCAGTTTATCAATGAAGCATTACTGTACCCGCTATCGGCATGCCTTGCAGGAACAGCGTGCGCCATGCAAACGGGCGGCACCCAGGCCGCCCGCAGAATGGCTGTCAAGCAAGCATTACAGCACCTCGAACAGCCCGGCCGCGCCCTGCCCGCCGCCGATGCACATGGTCACCACCACGTATTTGACGCCACGGCGCTTGCCTTCGATCAAGGCGTGGCCCGTCAGGCGGGCGCCCGACACGCCGTACGGGTGGCCGACGGCGATCGCGCCGCCGTTGACGTTCAGGCGCTCCATGGGGATGCCCAGGGTATCGGCGCAGTACAGCACTTGCACGGCGAACGCCTCGTTGAGTTCCCACAGCCCGATGTCGGCCACCGTCAAGCCCGCCTTTTTCAGCAGTTTGGGAATCGCGTAGACGGGGCCGATGCCCATTTCATCGGGTTCGCAGCCGGCCACGGCAAAACCGCGGAAGATGCCCAGCGGCTGCAAGCCTTTCGCTTCGGCCACTTTGGCGTTCATGACGATGGCCATCGAAGCGCCGTCGGAAAACTGGCTGGCATTGCCGGCGCTGATGACGCCGCCGGGAATGGCCGGGCGTATCTTCGCCACGCCGTCGTAGGTCGTGTCGGCACGGATGCCTTCATCGGCGGCAATCGTCACTTCGCGCGAGATCAGCATGCCGCTGGCCTTGTCGGCCACGCCCATGATGGTGGTCATCGGCACGATTTCCGCGTCGAACAGGCCGGCGGCCTGGGCGCTTGCTGCGCGCTGCTGGCTTTGCGCGCCGTAGGCGTCCTGGCGCTCGCGCGAAATCTGGTAGCGCTTGGCCACGGTTTCGGCCGTCTGCAGCATGGGCCAGTACACTTCCGGCTTGTGCTGCTGCAGCCAGACGTCACGGTACATATGCGTATTCATTTCATTTTGCACGCAGGAAATCGATTCCACGCCGCCCGCCGCATAGATGTCGCCTTCGCCGGCGATGATGCGCTGCGCTGCCAGGGCGATGGCCTGCAAGCCCGAGGAACAAAAACGGTTGACGGTCATGCCGGCCGTGGTGACGGGGCAGCTTGCGCGCAAGGCCACCTGGCGCGCAAGATTGCCGCCCGTGGCGCCTTCCGGAAAGGCGCAGCCGACCAGCACGTCCTCCACTTCGTCCGCCTCGATGCGCGCGCGCTCGACGGCCGCCGCCAGCACATGGCCGCCCAAGGTGGCGCCATGCGTCATGTTGAACGCGCCCTTCCAGGACTTGGCCAGGCCCGTGCGGGCGGTCGATACGATGACGGCTTCATTCATGCTGTGTCTCCTTGTGGGAATGTTATATGGTCAATGACAGTGTATCTGTGGAACGAGAATAGCACATTTAAGTACGGTCGTTCGCAAAACTCCGGCAAACATCCATTTGTAAGCCTGGTGTAAGTTTCAAGCAAGCATGACGTAAGGTTCGGAGAACACACTCGCCTCCAGCTGTTGCAAGAATGGTCAAAAAGACCTCGGCAATGGTTCACTATAAAACATAGGGAGACAAACCATGGCAACACCATCCGGCTCGGCCGACGTACGGAAATTTTCCACCAAAGGAACGCCGATTACGCCCGAGGAACGCAAGGTCATCTTTGCGTCATCCTTGGGCACGGTCTTTGAATGGTACGATTTTTACCTGTACGGCTCGCTCGCTTCCATCATCGCCAAGCAATTCTTCATCGGCGACCCCACCACCACCTTCATCTTCGCGCTGCTGGCCTTTGCCGCCGGCTTCATCGTGCGTCCGTTCGGCGCACTGGTCTTCGGCCGCCTGGGCGACATGATCGGCCGCAAGTACACCTTCCTGATCACCATCCTGATCATGGGCGGCTCCACCTTTATCGTCGGCTTGCTGCCTGGCCACGCCTCCATCGGCATCGCCGCACCGATCATCCTCGTCTTCCTGCGCATCCTGCAAGGCCTGGCGCTGGGCGGCGAATACGGCGGCGCGGCCACCTATGTGGCCGAGCACGCGCCTGAAGGCAAGCGCGGCGCGTTCACGGCATGGATACAAACGACGGCAACCCTGGGCTTCTTCCTGTCGCTGATGGTCATCCTGGGCACCCGCCTGGCGACTGGCGAGAAGGATTTCGAGGCGTGGGGTTGGCGCATTCCCTTCCTGGTCTCCGTCATCCTGCTGGGGATTTCCGTGTGGATCCGCCTGGCCATGAATGAATCGCCGGCGTTTGCCAAGATGAAGGCCGAGGGCAAGACTTCGAAAGCCCCCCTGACGGAAGCGTTCGGCAAGTGGAAGAACCTGAAGATCGTCATCCTGGCGCTGATCGGCCTGACCGCCGGCCAGGCCGTCGTGTGGTACACGGGCCAGTTCTACGCCCTGTTCTTCATGATCCAGACCCTGAAAGTGGACCTGGCAACGGCCAACGTGCTGATCGCCATCGCGCTGCTGCTGGCCACGCCGTTCTTCCTCTTCTTCGGCAGCCTGTCCGACCGCATCGGCCGCAAGTACATCATTCTCGGCGGCTGCCTGATCGCCGCAGCGACCTACTTCCCGATCTTCAACGGCCTGACCCACTTCGCCAATCCGCAGCTGGAAGCGGCACTGAAGAACTCGCCAGTGGTGGTGGTGGCCGATCCAGCCTCCTGCCACTTCCAGTTCAACATGACGGGCACGAAGAAATTCCCATCGTCGTGCGACATCGCCACCGGCTTCCTGTCGAACAGCTCGGTGAACTACACGAAGGAAGACGCGCCGGCTGGCAGCATCGCCAAGGTACGCATCGGCACGAAGGAATTTTCTTCGTTTAACGCCGCCATGACGCCCGATGGCCTGAACTTCGATGCCGACAGCAAGGCCCAGGAAGCGGCGCTGAAGAAAGAACTGGGCGCCGGCATCAAGGAAGCGGGCTACCCTGCGAAAGCCGATCCGGACCAGATCAACAAGCCGATGGTCGTCTTGCTGCTGTTCATCCTGGTGCTGTACGTGACCATGGTGTATGGCCCGATCGCCGCCATGCTGGTGGAAATGTTCCCGACGCGTATCCGTTACACCTCGATGTCCCTGCCCTACCACATCGGCAACGGCTGGTTCGGCGGCTTGCTGCCGACCACGGCCTTCGCGCTGGTGGCGTTCAAGGGCGACATCTATTACGGCCTGTGGTATCCGATCGTCGTCGCCCTGGCGACTGTCGTGATCGGCACCCTGTTCGTGAAGGAAACCAAGGACAACAATATCTACGCCGACGATTAACTTGATATCCGATGCGAGCCCCGGGCCCCGGCCGCAAGGCCGGGGCCCGCAAAGCAAAACGCCGCTGACTGGTCAGCGGCGTTTTGCTTTGCGGCGCAGGCGGCGGCGAGCCTATTTGTCGCTCGGGCTCTTTTTCAGCTGGTCGCGCTGCTGCACGTATTCCTGATAGCTGGTCTGGTTACGCTTGCGGCAGGCATTGCGGTCGTCGAAATTGTTCAGGCTATTGCAATACTCGCCGATCTTGTCCCGGTTCGCGTCATACAAAACTTCACAGCCAGTGATGGCCAGCAAGAAGGGAACGATCAGATATTTCATTGCTACTCTCATGGATAGGGACGGATTGCGCATAAAAACACCAGATTGCCCACCGGATAAGCGGGCAGCTTTATCTTAACGCGATCCTGACGAAAAGTACAAGCGCTCGGTATTACTTAATGGAAAGGATTCCCGGCACAACGACCTGATCGGCGCCGGCATCCTCGGTCAACAGCGGCTCGCCAGCCGCCCTTGACCGGCAGTCGGCCAGCAACAGTATCACTCGGTCACTCCGGCCCACGGCCGCCCTGATCCGGGCTATGCTATGGCCGTCCTTGTTCTTACAGCGGAGTGCCCATGCTCGATCACGTTTCCCTCACCGTCAGCGACCTGGTACGCGCCGAGCGCTTCTACGACGCCATCTTCGCCGCGCTGGACGTGCCCAAGGTGGGCAGCGACCATGCGCACGCGTGGATAGGCTACGGCGAGCGCAGCGATGCGGAACACCCCGGGCGCAGCTATTTTTCCGTGCGCCTGGGCCCGAGACCGGACGACGCGCCGCGCCGCCACTGCTGCTTCAAGGCCTCCTCGCGCGCGGCCGTGGAAGCGTTCTGGCACGCCGGGCTGGCGCACGGCGGCATCGACCTGGGCGCGCCCGGCTTGCGCCATTATCACGCCAGCTATTACGCGGCCTTTTTGTTCGATCCGGACGGCAACCGCATCGAAGCCGTCTGCCATCGCGCCGATGCCGGCTGACAGGACAGGAAATCCGCCTCTGTTCGGCATTTCCACTTCGGGACGATTTGCCTATAATGGCTGCCAAGCCATACCGGTTCCCGGTCCGTGCACCAAGAAGGAGATTCATGCATCATCTATTCGTCGGCCGCCCCGCGCGCACCATGCTCCTCTCCAGCGCCGGCTTGCTGCTGGCAGGCTGTTTTTCCGGCTGCTCCCTGTTGCCATCGTCACCGGCCACGCCAGGCGTGCCGGCCACGGCCGCCCTCCCGGACGCCAGCATCGCCTACACCCTGAGCGGCCAGGGCGGCTTGCCTGTGGTCTTCCAGTCGGCCATGGGCGACGGCAAGGATGCGTGGGCCACGGTGGCGCCCGAAGTGGCCAGGCAGCACCGCGTGCTCGTGTACGACCGTCCTGGCTACGGCGACAGCAAAAAAACCACCACGCCGCGCGATCCCTGCACCATTGCCGCCCAGCAGCGCGCCCTGCTGGCGCAAGCGGGCCTGAAACCGCCGTATGTGCTGGTCGGCCATGGCTTGGGCGGGCTGTACCAGTATGTGTATGCGAGGCTGTACCCGCAGGACGTGGCCGGCCTGGTCTTGCTCGATCCCACGCACCCACAGCAATGGAACCGCCTGCAAACGGACGCGTCCGCCTACGCCATGCTCGTGAAAACGCGGCGCAAACTCATGTTCAACAGTGTGGAATCGGCCGAATTCGATGCCCAGACACAATGCCTGCAGCACGTCGACATGGCCAGTCCCCTGCGCGTGCCCGCCATGCTGCTGGTGCGCGACAAGTTCGGCATCGAGGAAATGGGCTCGTTTGAAAACGTGGTGCGGGCCCAGGAAAAGGATTGGCAGCGCCTGTCCGGCGCGCCCGCCATCGAGCGGATCACGGGCGCCGGCTACTACATCCAGAAAGACAACCCCGTCATCGTCAACGAGGCGATCAAGATGGTAGCGAAGAAGAAGTAAACATGCTTGCTGGCGTCCGTGGTGGTGTCGGATTACGCGCTTGCGCGCTAATCCGACCTTGTATTATTCCTCTCATGCGGTTGGTGGTGTTGCGAACA
>NZ_JCAQAV010000021.1:0-96140 GCF_059617925.1 Janthinobacterium sp. JF4
TCAGCTTACGGCGGGACTTTCACCCACAGGAGTGCGCCCATGCTGGGCGCACCCATAAAAAATGGCCCGCGCAAGGCGGGCCATCTTCAGTTGCGCAAGGCATTGCCTTACTCAACTGCCTTGAGCATATCCTCGATCACCTTCTTGGCGTCGCCAAACACCATCATCGTGTTCGGCTGGTAGAACAGTTCATTGTCCAGGCCCGCATAGCCGGAAGCCATCGAGCGCTTGTTGACGATGATGCTCTTGGCCTTGTAGGCTTCCAGAATCGGCATGCCGGCGATCGGCGATGCCGGGTCCTTCGCCGCCGGGTTGACCACGTCGTTCGCGCCCAGCACCAGCACCACATCGGTCTGGCCGAATTCGCCGTTGATGTCTTCCATCTCGAAGACCTGGTCGTACGGCACTTCCGCCTCGGCCAGCAGCACGTTCATGTGGCCCGGCATGCGCCCCGCCACCGGGTGGATCGCATACTTGACGGTGACACCCTTGTGCGTGAGCTTTTCCACCAGTTCTTTCAACGAGTGCTGCGCGCGCGCCACGGCCAGGCCGTAGCCGGGCACGATGATGACGGTTTCCGCATTGCCCATGATGAAGGCGGCATCGTCGGCCGAACCCGATTTCACGGGACGCTGTTCCTGCGCGCCGGCCACGCCTGCCGCCGGCGCAGCGCCGCCGAAGCCACCGAGGATGACGTTGAAGAACGAGCGGTTCATGGCCTTGCACATGATGTACGACAGGATCGCGCCCGACGAGCCCACGAGCGAACCGGCGATGATCAGCATCGAGTTATTCAGCGAAAAACCGATGCCGGCTGCGGCCCAGCCGGAGTAACTGTTGAGCATCGACACCACCACCGGCATGTCGGCGCCACCGATGGGGATGATGATCAGCACGCCCAGCGCAAAGGCGATGACGGCCATGACGATAAACGGCGTCCAGGCCGGCTCAACCCCGTCGGCGAAGCAGAACACCAGGCCCAGCGCGATCATCACCAGCGCCAGCACCAGGTTGAGCATGTGCTGGCCCTGGAAGCTGACGGGCGCGCCCTGGAACAGGCGGAACTTGTATTTGCCCGACAGCTTGCCGAAGGCGATCACCGAACCGGAGAAGGTGATGGCGCCGACGAAGGTGCCGATGAACAGTTCGAAGCGGTTACCGATGGGCAGCGCCTCGCCCTGTTTGGCGATATTGAAGGCCCACGGTTCCGACACGGCCGCCACGGCGATGCACACGGCCGCCAGGCCGATCAGCGAATGCATGGCTGCCACCAGTTCCGGCATCTTCGTCATTTCCACGGTTTTCGCCAGGTAGGCGCCGATGGCGCCGCCCGTGACGATGCCGATGATGACGAGGGTCAGGCCCATGCCGCCCGTTTGCTGTTCCTGCAGTTTCAGGATCAGCGCCACGGTGGTGACGGCGGCAATGGCCATGCCGCTCATGCCGAAGGCATTGCCGCGGCGCGCCGTCGAGGGCGACGACAGGCCTTTCAAGGCCTGGATGAAGCACACCGAGGCGATCAGGTACATCATCGTCACCAGGTTCATGGTGACGAAGCTCATGGCATGACTCATTCTTTTGCTCCTTGCTTGGCCTTCGGTTCTTTTTTACGGAACATCTCGAGCATGCGCTGCGTGACGAGGAAGCCGCCAAACACGTTGACGGCGGCCAGGGCCACGGCCAGGGTGCCGGCCGCCTGCGCCAGCGGGCCTTGCGTCAGGCCTGCCGCCAGCATGGCGCCGACGATGATGATGGCGGAAATGGCATTGGTGACGGCCATCAGCGGCGTGTGCAGCGCCGGCGTGACGGTCCAGACAACGTGGTAGCCGACATAAATGGCCAGCACGAAGATGATCAGGTTAATGATGGTGTGACTGATTTCCATGATGTTGTTCTCTCCGGCGCCGCGTTATTTACGTAAGATTTCACTGCCTGCACAGACCAGGCTGGCCTTGATGATTTCATCCTCGCGGTCGATCAGCAATTGGTCGTCCTTGTCGATGATGAGCTTTAAGAAGTCCAGCACATTGCGCGCATACAGGGCCGAGGCATCGGCCGCCACCAGGGTCGCCAGGTTCGGCTCGCCCACGATGTACACGCCGTGCTTGACGACCGTTTTGCCCAGCTCGGACAGGGGGCAGTTGCCGCCCTGCTCCACGGCCAGGTCGACGATGACGGAGCCCGGTTTCATGGCTTTCACCGTCTCTTCGGAAATGAGGACGGGCGCGGCGCGGCCGGGGATCAGGGCCGTGGTGATGATGATGTCGGCCAGTTTCGCCCGTTCATGCACCAGCTCGGCCTGGCGCCGCATCCAGTCGGCCGGCATGGCCCGCGCATAGCCGCCCGAGCCCTTGGCGATTTCCTTTTCTTCGTCCGTGAGGAAAGGCACGTCGAGGAACTTGGCGCCCAGGGACTCCACCTGTTCCTTGACGGGCGGGCGCACGTCGGACGCTTCGATCACGGCGCCCAGGCGCTTGGCCGTGGCGATCGCCTGCAAGCCGGCCACGCCCACGCCCATGATCAGCACGCGGGCCGCCTTGACGGTGCCGGCCGCCGTCATCAGCATCGGCATGAAGCGCTGGTAGGTATTCGCCGCCACCAGCACGGCCTTGTAGCCGGCGATGTTCGCCTGCGACGACAGCACGTCCATCGACTGCGCACGCGTGATGCGCGGCACGGCTTCCAGGGCGAAGGCGGACAGGCCGGCCGTGGCCATGGCGGCGATATTGTCCGCGTCAAACGGGTTCAACATGCCGATCAGCACCGTGCCGCTGGCCATCAAGGCCCGTTCACCGGCATCGGGCGCGCGCACCTTGAGCACGATGGCGCAGCCATAGGCTTCCTGGGCGCTGCCAATCTGCGCGCCGGCGGCGGCATACGCATCGTCGGGAATCGAGGCTTGCAAGCCCGCTCCCGACTGCACGACGACTTGATGCTTGGCTGCCAGCTTCTTGACTGTCTCGGGCGTGGCTGCCACCCGCGTTTCACCAGGCCGTGTTTCGGCCGGTATGCCTATCCTCATGATGCCTCCGCTAATTGATAAACTGACTAGAATCTAACACGGAAAGCAGCGCGTTAAACGTTTGTGAACCAGCAACTTTTAGTTGTACGACACTAATTTCACCCCCATCCCCGTATTCGTTTCACCATGCGGCGCGGCGACCATATTGTGGGAAAGGTGTGTCAATCTCACCACAGTCGAGCCTGCGTGTGCGCTTGTTTTGACCACAGGGAAAGCCTATATTAGCGGGCGTTTCCTGCCATCATGCCGACTTAGCCCCCATGCTAGTGCGCTCCCCGGGAAAGACGTAAGTACCTCCCACCGCTATTTGCTAAAACGTTGTCATTTATCAATATGTCCGCGCAACAGAAGGCCGGGTTCAAACCGCGCGCGCAGAACAAGATAAAATGTCGGCTCTTTCAAGGATGGAATCATGCCGAGAATCTGGAAACCCTCTGTCACCGTTGCCGCCATCGTCGAGCGCGACGGCCTGTTTTTACTGATTGAAGAAGAGACCAGCGAAGGCATCAAGCTGAATCAGCCGGCCGGCCACCTCGATCCGTTCGAGTCGCTGGAGCAGGCGGTGATCCGCGAAACGCTGGAAGAAGCGGCTTACGATTTCATTCCTACGGCACTGGTCGGCATGTACATGTCGCGCTATCAGTCACTGCGCACGGGCGAGGACGTGACCTACTTGCGCTTCACCTTTTGCGGCACGGCCGGCGCCGAGCATGACCGCCCGCTGGACGAAGGCATCATCCGCACCCTGTGGATGACGCGCGACGAGCTGGCGGCGTGCCAGGAACGCCATCGCAGCCCGCTGGTGCTGCAGTGCGTGGACGAATACCTGGCTGGCCGGCGCGCGCCGCTGGCCCTGCTGCACACGCATGCGTCCGTTTTCAATAGCGCATAGCAACATTATCTAAAAGTAACTGGAAAGCAAGATGAGCAAGAAGAAAGTCGTTATCGGCATGTCGGGCGGGGTCGATTCCTCGGTCGCGGCATGGATGCTGAAGGAACAAGGCTATGAAGTCATCGGCCTGTTCATGAAAAACTGGGAAGATGACGACGATTCGGAATACTGCTCCACGCGCCAGGACTGGATCGACGCGGCCAGCGTGGCCGACGTCATCGGCGTCGATATCGAAGCCGTCAATTTCGCCTCCGAATACAAGGACCGCGTGTTCGCCGATTTCCTGCGCGAATACCAGGCTGGCCGCACGCCGAACCCGGACGTGCTGTGCAACGCCGAAATCAAGTTCAAGGCCTTCCTCGACCACGCCATGACCCTGGGCGCCGACCTGATCGCCACCGGCCACTACGCGCGCGTGCGCCAGGCGCCCACCGATGCCGGCCGCTACGAACTGCTGAAAGCCGTCGACGCCAGCAAGGACCAAAGTTACTTCCTGCACCGTTTGAACCAGGCGCAACTGTCCAAGACGCTGTTTCCGCTCGGTGAAATCCCGAAGACGCAAGTGCGCAAGATCGCCGAACAGCTGGCCCTGCCGAACGCGCAAAAGAAAGATTCGACGGGCATCTGTTTTATCGGCGAACGCCCGTTCCGCGAATTTTTGAACCGCTACCTGTCCTACAAGCCGGGCCCGATGAAGACGGCCGACGGCAAGACGGTGGGCGAACACGTGGGACTGAGTTTTTATACGCTGGGCCAGCGCAAGGGCATCGGCATCGGCGGCGTGAAGTCGTACCAGAATGCGGATGGCAGCAGCGACGCCTGGTATGTGGCGCGCAAGGATATCGCCAACAATACCCTGTGGGTGGTGCAGGGCCATGACCACCCGTGGCTGCTGTCACCGGCCTTGAGCGCCGACCAGGCCAGCTGGGTCGCCGGCAGCGCGCCGCAAGCGGGCGCCCTGTCCGCCAAGACGCGCTACCGCCAGGCCGACGTGGCGTGCCAGCTGCTGCCCGATGGTGTGGAGAACTTCTCCCTGGCTTTCGACCAGGCGCAATGGGCCGTCACGCCCGGCCAGTCGGCCGTGCTGTACGACGGCGACGTGTGCCTGGGCGGCGGGATTATCGCCAGTTCAACCGGGGTGCTGTAACAATTGTATGCGTAAAGTTCAGTATCAACGCCTGAGAAAATCGTAGCGAGCGGCAGTGAGGCTCGCCGGCCTCAAATCGCGACGCGCAGTAGATTTAATCAGGCGTCCTTCTGAGCGGCGGCCAAGGCTTGCTGCTGCTTGCGCACCATCGCAATGACGGTATTGCGCACGGTTTTCAGGACCGTGTCGGCCATGAAGGGTTTCACGATGAAGCCCGACACGCCCATGGCGTGGGCCGCCTGCAGCGAGGCGGCGTCGATGCCGCCCGAGACCATGAAAATGAGCGTCTTCGGATACTGGGCGCGGATGGTTTGCACCACATTGCTCCCATCTTCCACCTGCTCGCGCGCGATGCACACGAAATGCGGATGGTGCTTGACCAGCAGCGCCAACCCCAGCGCGCTGGTATGCGTCTGCCCGCAGACATCGTAGCCGCCATCGGTCAGGACCGTGTTCAGCAGGCCGCGCGCCACGGCGCTGCTATCGATCAGGACTGTCTTTAACATCATGATTACTTCCCTTGCTTGATTGTTCTTGCCTGGCTCTATTTTTCCCACACGAGCTTGTTCCAGGTCACGCCCAACGTGACATCCGTTTTGAGCGCAACTAACTTTCTTGAAAGATACAGTATTTCCCGCTCTTTTCGCAGGCTTTCGCCCAGCGCACCGGGCAAAATCCCCGCCCCGGCCATCACGGCGTCGATATTGCCGTAAGCGCGCAACAGTTTCGCGCCCGTCTTCAGGCCGATCTTCGACACGCCGGGGATGCTGTCGGTGACGTCGCCCATCAGCGCCAGCAGGTCGGGCAGCAGTTCCGGCGGCACGCCGAACTTTTTCTCGACCCAGGCATGGTCGTGCCAGACCCCCTTGAAGTGATCCCATACCAGCGCGCCGTGCGCGATCAGGCCGTGCAAATCCTTGTCGGTGGTGGCGATGACGGCCGCGCCGCGCCCCTCGTGCAGCCAGCGCATGACGGCCGTGCCGATCACGTCGTCGGCCTCGACCTCGGGAATGCTCACCACGTGCATGCCGAAGCCGGCCAGGGTGGCGTAAAAGCCGGGCAAGGCGTCGCGCAGCACCTGCGGCATGGGCTGACGCCCTTCGCGGTAACCGGCATACAGGGCGTGGCGCCAGGTCGGGCCGCCGAAATCAAAGGCCGGCAGGATGTGCGTCGGCTCGTGGTCGTTGATGAGGGTGCGGAACGACGACAGCGCATGGCGCAGCGCGATCTCCGCCTTCAGGTCGGAATCGGGTTCAGGACTGGCTTCGTAGACGCGGCGTACGATATTCAAGCCGTCGATAGCGAGGAGTCTGGCCATGCGGTAAGTGGATACTGGTTGAATCGGGCATTTTACCGTATGGTTCCCCGCACATCGGCCTTGCATGCCCCTTATTTGGCGAAATCGTAGGGCCCGCCCCGTTCCAGCGCGCGCTGGTAGGCGGGCCGCGCGTGGATGCGCTGCAGGAACGCCGTCAGCTTCGGCAAACGCTCATCGAGCCCGCCGCGCATGGCCGCCGCTTCCAGCGGAAAGCTCATCTGGATGTCGGCCGCCGTGAATTCATTGCCGGCAAACCATTTGGTGCTCTCCAGCTCCGCTTCCATATAGGCCAGCTGGCTGTGGATATTGGGCATGATGAAGCTGCTCTTGACCTTGTTGGCGATGCCGCGCGCAATCGGCTTGACGAAAAACGGCATCGGCGACGATTCGACCTTGTCGAACACCAGCTTCATCAGCAGCGGCGGCATGGCCGAGCCTTCCGCGAAATGCAGCCAGTAGGTCCAGCGCAGCTTCTCCGGCGTGCCCGCCGCCGGGATCAAGCGGCCATTGCCGTAGCGCTCGACCAGATAATCGATGATGGCGCCCGATTCGGCAATCGTGTTGGCGCCATCCGTGATCACGGGCGACTTGCCCAGCGGATGCACGGCCTTCAGCGAGGCGGGCGCCAGCATGGTTGTCGGGTCGCGCTGGTAGCGCTTGACCTCGTAGTCGAGGCCCAGTTCCTCGAGCAGCCAGAGCACGCGCTGCGAACGCGAATTGTTCAGATGGTGGACGACGATCATGGTTTTCCCGTTAGGCGATGGTTGAGTTCCAGTATAGCCGGGACGGCCGGATCGGGTCGGCGCCAGCGGATTGACGAAAAAATTGCGAAAAACAGTAGTTTCAATTGATAACTTTTCAATCTTCCCTTATCTTGTTTTGTTTCCAATAAGTAAGGAATTTCCACGTGCATGTCGATGTCAACAACCCCAGCCCCCAACGCGAAGCCATCACCTTCAGCGCCACCGGCAGCGAATACTTCCGTATCTGGATCGTCAACCTGCTGCTGAGCATCGTCACCCTAGGCATTTACTCGGCCTGGGCCAAGGTGCGCCGCAACCGTTATTTCTATTCGAGCACCCACCTGGCGGGCGGCAGCTTCGAATACCATGGCAACGCCGTGGCCATCCTGAAGGGCCGCATCGCGGCCGTCGTGCTGATCGCCGGCTACAACATCGCCTTCCAGGTTTCGCCCATCGTCGGCCTGCTGATGTTCGTGCTGCTGGCCGCCGTCCTGCCGTGGCTGGTCTGGAAAAGCCTGCAATTCAAGCTGTACAACACCAGCTACCGCGGCATCCGCTTCGGCTTTGACGGCAGCGCCAGGGAAGCCTACAAATACTTCCTGTGGCTGCCCATCCTGAATACCTTCACGGGCGGCCTGATGACGCCGTTCCTGCACCAGCGCCTGAAGCGCTTCCAGCACACGCAAAGCCGTTTCGGCGCCACCCATTTCAGCTTTGACGCCACGGTCGGCAGCTTCTACAAAACCTATCTGCTGTTCTTCGCGCTGCTGCTGGGCGGTTTGCTGGTCCTGATTTTCGTCGTCTTCGGCAGCGTGTTCGCCTCGTTTGCGGCGAATGCGAATGACAGCACCAAGGTTGGCAGCCTGCTGTTTGCCATCGGCGCCTTGTACCTGTGGGCGTTCACCGTGCTGCCGCTGTTCCTGACCATGATCCAGAACCTGATCTGGAACCATACGCGCTTGCAGCAGCACCAGTTCCAGTCGCAGCTGACATGGGGCCGTACCACCTTCGTCATGCTGAGCAATCTGCTGGGCATCGTCGTCACCCTGGGCCTGTTTACGCCATTCGCCCATGTGCGCTGGCTGAAGTACCGCCTGGAAGCGACCTCGATGCTGGTGCATGGCAGCCTGGACGAGTTTGTCGCCGCCACGGGCCAGCAAGTGTCGGCCACGGGTGAAGGCATGGTCGACCTGCTGGACTTCGACCTGTCGCTGTAAGCATGAACGCCAACACGCAAGCCAGCCACGCGCCTCTGGCTGGCCGCTATTTCGACGGCCAGAGTTCGCGCCTGTACCACGTGACGCTGTCCGTGCGCGATGGCGTGGCCGTGCTGGCCGGCGACATCGAGCGCAGCTGCCCGCTGGGCGAGCTGCATGTATCCGAACGCAGCAGCCACGCCGTGCGCAAGGTCAGTTTTCCCGACGGCGCCTACCTGGAGATCGCCGATCAGGCGGCCTTCAACGACATGCTGCACGACACGGGCCACCGCGACGGCTGGGTGGTGCGGCTGCAGCAAAGCTGGCGCGGCGCCCTGCTGGCCACCGTCGCCACCATCGTGGCCCTGTGGCTCAGCTATCAATACCTGCTGCCGCTGGCGGCCAAGGGCATCGCGTATGCCGTGCCGCAGTCGGTCGAACGGCAGCTGGGCCAGGGCGTGCTCGACATGCTGGACCGCCATGTATTCGCACCCAGCCAGCTCGATGGCGGGCGCCAGCAGGCCTTGCGCGCCCAGTTCGCGCGCCTGGCCACGCCCGGCGACAGCACGCCCGTGCACCGCATCGTTTTCCGCAAGAGCAAGATCGGCCCGAACGCGTTTGCCCTGCCGTCCGGCGACATCGTGCTGACGGACGAAATGATCGCATTGCTGCCGGACGACCAGGCCATCATGGGCGTACTGGCGCATGAGCTGGGACATTTGCAGCAGCGCCACCTGACGCGGCGCATCATCCAGACCTCGGCCGTGGGCGCCGGCGCCGCGCTGCTGTTCGGCGACGTCTCGACGGTGGTGGCGACCCTGCCGCCGCTGCTGCTGGACTTGAAGTATTCGCGCGACGTCGAGCGCGACGCGGACGACTACGCGATTGCCATGCTGCGCCAGAACGGCATTGCGCTGGAACACCTGGCGCAAGTGTTTGTCGCCCTGGGCAAGCTGGACGAGGGCACGCCGTATCTGTCGAGCCATCCGGCCAGCGCCGAACGCATAGCCCGCATCCGCGCCGCACAGCGCTAAGCACCTCACGCGGCGCCTCCGGGCGCCGCACTCTTTCCCACCAGCACGTTCCGCGAATCAAAGGTAGACTCGGCTTTATCAGTCTGACTTCACCGGAGTGCCCATGCACCTAGTATCATTTCGCTACCTGACCTTCATTGCGACGGCCGCCATCTTTGTCCTGTCCCTGTTTTACTACGATCATTACTGGCTGCCCCTGCTGGCCGGTGCGCTGACCCTGGTCGGCATCAGCGACCTGCTGCAAACCAAGCGCGCCCTGCGCCGCAACTATCCCATCCTCGCGCACTTCCGCTTCTTTTTTGAGAGCATCCGCCCCGAAATCCGCCAGTATTTCCTGGAAAGCGACAGCGAGGCGACGCCGTTCTCGCGCAGCCAGCGCAGCATCGTCTACCAGCGCGCCAAGGAGCAGACGGACAAGCGCCCGTTCGGCACCCAGATCGACGTGTATGCAGCGGGCTACGAATGGATCAACCACTCCATCGCCCCCGCCAAGGTCACGGGCCACGATTTCCGCATCGACATCGGCAACCATCCGGACTGCCAGCGCGCCAAACCGTATTCGGCCAGCGTCTTCAATATCTCGGCGATGAGCTTTGGCGCCCTGTCGGCCAACGCAATCCTGGCCCTGAACGGCGGCGCGCGCAGCGGCGGCTTCATGCACGACACGGGCGAAGGCAGCATCAGCCCCTACCACCGCGAAAACGGCGGCGACCTGGTATGGGAAATCGGCTCCGGCTACTTCGGCTGCCGCAACCAGGACGGCACGTTTTCCGAGGAGCGCTTCATCGCCAACGCCAGTTCGGAGCAGGTAAAAATGATCGAGCTGAAAATGTCCCAGGGCGCCAAGCCGGGCCACGGCGGCGTGCTGCCAGGGCCAAAAGTGACGATCGAGATCGCCACCACGCGCGGCGTGATGGTGGGCCAGGACTGCGTCTCGCCAGCCGCGCACAGCGCCTTTTCCACGCCACTGGAAATGCTGCACTTTATCGACCGCCTGCGCACGCTCTCCGGCGGCAAGCCGACCGGCTTCAAGCTGGCCATCGGCCACCCGTGGGAGTTTTTCGCCATCGTCAAGGCCATGCTGGAAACGGGCATCACGCCCGACTTCATCGTCGTCGACGGCAGCGAAGGGGGCACGGGTGCCGCCCCCCTGGAATTCACGGACCACGTGGGCACGCCGCTGCAGGAAGCGCTGGTGCTCGTGCATAACACCCTGGTGGGCGCCAACCTGCGCGAGCGCATCAAGATCGGCTGCTCGGGCAAGATCATCACGGCCTTCGACATTGCCCGCCTGCTGGCGCTGGGCGCCGACTGGTGCAATTCGGCGCGCGGCTTCATGTTCGCGCTGGGCTGCATCCAGTCGCAAAGCTGCCACACGGACCGCTGCCCCACGGGCGTGGCCACGCAGGACCCGCAGCGCCAGCGCGCGCTGGTGGTCTCCGACAAGATCGCCCGCGTGGCGCACTTCCACCAGAACACCATGAAGGCGCTGGCCGAACTGATCGCCGCAGCCGGCCTGGCGCATCCGCAGGAACTGCGCCCGCACCACCTGGTGCGGCGCATCTCGCCGAACCAGGTCAAACTGGCCTCGGCCCTGCTGCCCTTCCTGGACGCGGGCCAGTTGCTCGACCCGAGCCAGCTGCCGCAACTGCCGCCCGTGTTCGGCCTGTACTGGCCGAAGGCGCAATCGGCATCATTCCAGCGCCTGGATTGAAGCCGGCGTTGCGCAAGTGGAGCAATACCACTTAATAACCACTTGCGCAAAAATCCAAATCCAATACAATACCAAAACAAGTACAAAACCAAGGCAGCTTTCCGGTGACCGCCACGATGCGCCACCACGGTGCCAGAATACGTATGCCGTCGTCACAATACATACCGGAGGAGTTGCAGCATGGAGCAGGGTTTGCGCGAGAAAGTAGGACAGTTGTTCATGGTGGGCTTCGACGCCCTGCAGGCGGACGAGCATATCAAGACCTTGATACGCGAAAAGAAGGTGGGCGGCGTGATCCTGTTCCGCCGCAACGTGCATACGCCCACGCAAGTGTCAGCCCTGTGCCGCGAACTGCAGGAAATCAATGCGGAAGTGTCAGACATTCCGCTGCTGATCTCCATCGACCAGGAAGGCGGCATGGTGATGCGCATCGAGCAGGGCGTCACGCCGATTCCAGCCGCGATGGCCTTCCAGGCGGCCGGCTCCATCGACGATTGCGAACGCATGAACCAGATCAGCGGCGATGAGATGCGCCAGGTGGGCATCAACCTGCTGCTGGCGCCCGTGCTGGACGTGAACAACAACCGCAACAACCCCGTCATCGGCGTGCGCGCGTATGGCGAGGATGCCGCCACCGTCATCGATTACGGCATGGCAGCCATGCGCGGCCAGCGCGCCAGCGGCATGGCCGTCACCGCCAAGCACTTCCCCGGCCACGGCGACACGGCCACCGACACACACTACGCCATGGCGCTGGTGCCGCACGACAAGGAACGCCTGCGCGCCGTGGAACTGGCGCCCTTCCGCGCGGCCATCGCCGGCGGCGTGGACGCCATCATGACGGCGCACGTGGTCTTCCCCGCCTTCGAAGCCGATACCAGCGTGCCGGCCACCCTGTCGAAAGGCGTGCTGACGGACCTGCTGCGCGGCGAGTTGAAATACCAGGGCGTGGTCATTACCGATTGCCTGGAAATGGCGGCCATCGCCGAAGGCATCGGCATCGCCCAGGGCGCCATCGCCACCTTGCAGGCGGGCGCCGACATCGTCCTCATCTCGCACCGCGAAGCGCAGCAGACGGCCGCCATCGACGCCGTCATCGCCGCCGTGGAGCGGGGCGACATTGCGCTCTCGCGCATCGATGCCGCTTGCGCGCGCGTGGCTGAACTCAAGCGCAACCGCGCCGTGCGCGACTGGCGCGCGCGCCCGCTGACGCCACCGGCGCTGATGCAGCCGGCCGCCATGGCCCTGTCGCAGCTGCTGCAAAAAGCCGCCTTGCGCGTGCAGGGCGACTACCGCCCGCTCGACCCCAGCCTGCCCGTGACCCTGCTGACGGTGGAAGTGCGCTCGCGCAGCGAAATCGACGAAGTGGCGCTGGGCCGCAACAAGGAAGCGCGCAGCTCGATGCTGCCGGCGCTGCTCGAAGCGGGCCTGGACGTGCGCGAGTACGCCTTGTCGGCCGAGGCGCTGGACGACGAGGTCAACGAGGCCATCGCCTTTGCGCATGGCGCGCAGCAGATCGTGCTGCAAACGTATAACGCCATGTTCGTCGACGGACAGCGCCGCCTGGTCGAGGCCCTGCCGCACGATAGACTGTGGCTGGTGGCGGGCCGCCTGCCCTACGACCTGGACCTGGCGCCACACGCGCAAGGCCGCCTGGCCGCCTTCGGCTGCCGCCCGGCTGCGCTGGTGCCGGTGGTGGAAAAACTGGCGGGCAAGGCCTAGGCGCAGTACCGGCGTAAAAAAACCCGCAGCTGCGGGTTTTTTCGTTCAAGGCCGCGTGACAGGCGGCAAGGCCGCCACCGCCAGCAAGGCAAAGGGCCCGAGGAACAGGCCGATGCAGAACCAGAGTCCCCCGTGGCGGCCGCGCCGGCTGGCCAGCAGCCAGGTGGCGACCGCAAACAAAAACATGAAGATCAACAGTATCGCCATTGCCACTCCTTGCCATGCGGAAAACCCAGTGTAGCCCACGGGCGCGCCCATGGCTACACTGAAATTAGCGCTGCACCTGCATCAGGATCACGCGCTTGCTGCTGCCGTCGGCTGGCGGCGTGTTTGACGGCGGCGGCGGGCTGTCGCAGGAGCCGCAGGAACCGCAACCGCTGCCGCAGCCCGGCGCCACCCTGAAGAAGGCCGACAGCTTTGCCTCATCGAGGCCGCAGCGCACCAGGCCACGCACAATGGCGCGGCGCACGCCCGCCGGCAGGTACTTGGTCGAAAAATGCAGCAGCGCGGCTGCGACGATCAGGGCGACGATGAGGGTTTGCCACATGATTTTCTCCTAAGCGCCCAGCATCAGGGCGATGCGGTACGTGATGAACGAAGCGGCATACGCCAGGGCGAACATGTAGCCGGCCATCAGCAGCGGATAGCGCCAGCCGCCCGTCTCGCGTTTCACCACGGAGAGGGTCGACAGGCACTGCGGCGCAAACACATACCAGGCCAGCAGCGACAGCGCGGTGGCCATCGACCACGAATGGGCGATCAGCGGCTCCAGGGTGGTGGCCAGCGCGTCGCCCGTTTGCGACAGGGCGTACACGGTGCCCAGGGCGCCGACGGCCACTTCGCGCGCCGCCATGCCCGGCACCAGCGCGATGCAGATCTGCCAGTTGAAACCGATCGGCGCGAAAATCACTTCCAGGCCGCGGCCCAGGATGCCGGCCAGGCTGTAGTAGATCGGCGGATGGATCGCGTTGTCAGGCGGGCCGGGGAAGGTGCTGAGGAACCACAGAATGATCATCAGGCTCAGGATGATGGTACCGACGCGCGTGAGGAAGATCTTCGCGCGCTCCCACAGGCTGACGGCCAGATTGCGCAGATGCGGCCAGTGATAGGCCGGCAGTTCCAGCATCAGCGGCTGGTTGCCGCGCACGCCCATGCCGCGCTTCATGACCCAGGCCACGGCCATGGCCGAGATGATGCCGGCGAAGTACAGCACGAACAGCACCAGGCCTTGCAGGCTCAGGTAGCCCCATACCTGGCGTTCCGGGATGAAGGCGGCGATGATCAGCGCATACACGGGCAGGCGCGCCGAACACGTCATCAGCGGCGCGATCATGATGGTGACCAGGCGGTCGCGCGGGTTCTGGATGGTGCGCGCCGCCATCACGCCAGGGATGGCGCAGGCAAAGCTCGACAGCAGCGGGATGAAGGCGCGGCCGGACAGGCCCACGCCGCCCATCAGGCGGTCCAGCAGGAAGGCCGCGCGCGGCAGGTAGCCGCAGTCTTCCAGCGCCAGGATAAAGAAGAACAGGATCAGGATCTGCGGCAGGAACACCAGCACGCTGCCGACGCCGCCGATGATGCCTTCCACCAGCAGGCTTTTCAGGTGGCCGTCCGGCATGTTCGCCGTCAGCACGGCGCCCAGGTGGCCCACGCCATCGGTGATCATTTCCATCGGCGTGGCGGCCCAGGCAAACACGGCCTGGAAGATCAGGAACATCAGCACGGCCAGGATGATGGGGCCGAACACGGGGTGCAGCACCACGTCGTCGATTTTCTCCGTCAGGTTGCCACTGTCGCGCGTGTCGTTGCTGACGACGGCCAGGATGCGGCGCACTTCGCGCTGGGTCTCTTCGACGCTGACGGCATCGATGGCCGCCAGCGGTTTCGCGTCCACGGCCGGCAGCGGCAGCATGGCATCGATGGCGTTCAGCAGGGCTTTTTCGCCATCGTGCTGCACCGCCACGGTTTCCACCACGGGCATGCCAAGTTCCTGCGACAGCCTGGCCGTGTCGATCAGCATGCCGCGCTTGCGCGCCACGTCCGTCATGTTCAGCGCCAGCAGCATGGGCAGGCCCAGGCGCTTGACTTCCAGTACCAGGCGCAGATTCAGGCGCAGGTTGGTGGCGTCGACGACGCAGATGATGGCATCCGGACGCGGGTCACCCTGGCGCAGGCCGCCCACCACGTCGCGCGTGATGGCTTCATCGGGCGTGGTGGCCGACAGGCTGTAGGCGCCCGGCAGATCGAGCACGCGCACGGGTTTGCCGGCGGGCGAAGTGAAATGGCCTTCCTTGCGCTCGATGGTCACGCCGGCGTAGTTCGCCACTTTCTGGCGCGCGCCCGTCAAACGGTTGAACAGGGCGGTCTTGCCGCAATTCGGATTGCCCAGCAAGGCAATTTGTGGCGGATGCGGCGGCTTGTGCACGCCCGCATCGGCGATAGTTTCGACAGCACCCATGGTCATTCCGGTTGAAGCAGCGGTTGAATCGTAATCAGCGCCGCTTCGAAGCGGCGCAGTGCGAACGTGGCATTGCCCACCTTGATGGCCAGCGGATCGCCACCGGGAATGCCGCGCTTGAGCATGCGCAGTCGTTCGCCGGGAACGAATCCCAGCTCCATCAGGCGGCGGGCCAGGTCGACGCCGTCCTCCGTCTGTCCTGCCGCGTGGGGCGTGATATGCAAC
Organism: Janthinobacterium sp. JF4; assembly: GCF_059617925.1. NCBI lineage: Bacteria > Pseudomonadati > Pseudomonadota > Betaproteobacteria > Burkholderiales > Oxalobacteraceae > Janthinobacterium > Janthinobacterium sp. JF4. The sequence continues at coordinate 15,472 of NZ_JCAQAV010000021.1, forward strand.
ACCGTGCCGCTCTGGCCGACTGCCAGCGCATCGAGCGTCATCAAGGGTGGAACTAGAGTCATGAGCAAATTCCGTTCAAATTAAGAACACCTGATACAGGCTGCGGCGCGGGGCACCTTGCACTGCTCCCAGGTTTGTGAGGTAAAACGCCACTGTTGCGCATTACCGACAAGCGGCCATTCCATCTGTCCAGACGGCGACCGTCCGAGACAATACCAGCATTATAAACATGAATGCGAATAGTTTTTATTTAGCCCGGAGAGCCGCCCCCATCAAGGGCTGCGTCATGCGCGCGAATCGCAGATCAAGCTGCAGCGCCAGGCCGCCAAGGGCCGCACACTTGATCAAAATCGCTTGCATTGTCCTGCACTTTGCGCGACAATGAAACGTAATGATAATGATTCTCATTAAAACACTAGCAACAATGCTTCCCAGCACTAGTGTCTGTTCATCCTCCAGCCAGAAGGTGTATCAATGATTGTATGTGTCTGCAACAACATATCTGATCGTGAAATCCGTCAAGCCGTCGATCTTGGCCTGTCCAGCATGGCCGAACTGCGCCGCGACCTGGGCGTGGCCACCTGCTGCGGCAAATGCCACACCTGCGCGCGGGAAGTGCTGAACGATCACCTGAACGCCACGGTGGTGCTGCAAGAAACCGTATTGATGCGAGCTGTACTGACAAACTAAAGAAAGCGATACACGCCATGACGATGATGCCCCCGCCCGTAACGGTGCAGGCCGTGCCGCAATTTGCCGACTTCGACAAGAAGCGCAACAAATTCGCGCCGCTGATGGCCATCGTCGTCCTGCATATCGCCGGCTTTTACGCCATCCAGAGCGGCCTGTTGAGCCGCGTCGTCACGGCGGCCATGCCGACCATCACCACCATCAGCATCATCGCCCCGCCGGCGCCGCCCAAGCCGCCGGCGCCGTCCGTACCGAAAACCGTGGAATTGAGCGCGCCCGTGCCGCGCGCCGTGATCCCGCCGCTGCCGCTGATCGCCGTGGCGCCGAGCGAACCGACGATCACGCCGCCGCAGCCGACGCGCGCCGAAGCGGCGCCTGTCGCCACCGCCGCGCCAACGGCGCCCGCGGCACCGTCGCCGACACCACCGGCGCCATCGGCGCCGCGCACCGTCAGCAGCGTCGAATACATCAAGGCGCCGCAACTGGTCTACCCGAATCTGTCGCGCCGCCTCGGCGAGTCCGGCACCGTGGTGTTGCGCATCCTGATCAATGAAAAGGGCTTGCCCGAGCAAATCCTGATCCAGAAATCGACCGGCTACAGCAACCTCGATGAAGCAGGCCGCCAGGCCGCGCAGCGCGCGCTGTTCAAGCCGATGATCGAAAACGGCAAGCCCGTCCCCGTGTACGTGCTCGTGCCACTGACCTTCCAACTGAGCTAGCCTTCCGGCGGCCTGCGCGCCGCTGCCAGCCCGCAAGCATCGCACCGTGTGCCTGCTTGCTTTTTTGCGCCCATTTTCGTCAAGCGATTTGCTTGTTTCCGTCTGCCAGCCTACATCCCCGGGCCAGGCAGACTTTTTTTTTGGGGTCAGACCCTTTGGGTCTGACCCCAGCCGTTCAGGTCTGGGGTTAGAACATGCAAAAAACCGTATTCTCTTTTTAACCCTAAAAAAACTGGGATCGGACCCGCAGGATCCGCCCCCTTTCTACATCTCCGCCCACATCCGCAGCAGGTTGTGATAATGCCCCGTCAAGCCCACCGTCGCGGGCGAATCGCCATGCTCTGCGCGCACGCTCTGGATGTTCTGATCGAGCTCGAACAGCATGCTGCGCTTCCAGTCCTCGCGCACCATGCTTTGCGTCCACAGGAAGGAGCAGATGCGCTCACCGCTGGTGACGGGCAGCACCTGGTGCACGCTGCTCGACGGGTACACGATCACGTCGCCGGCCGGCAGTTTCACTTCATGCGTGCCATACGCATCGACCACCACCAGCTCGCCGCCTTCGTACTCGTCCGGCTCGCTCAGGAACACGGTCGAGGAGACGTCGGCCCGCATCGACTGCATGCCGTTTTTCGGCGTGCGGATGGCGCCGTCGATATGCAGGCCATAGTGCTCGCCGCCCGCATAGCTGTTGAAGAATGGCGGCAGTATACGCAGCGGCAGCACGGCGGCAAAGAACAGGGGATTGGCCATCAGCGCGCGGCTGACGATCTCGCCCAGCTCCAGCGCCAGCGGCGAGCCCTCGGCCAACTGGCGGTTGCGCTTGACTTGCGCGCCTTGCGCCCCGACGCTGGCGCGCCCATCGACCCAGTCCGTCTGCGCCAGGCGCTGGCGAAAATGCGTGACCTGTTCCGGCGTCAGCACGCCGGGTATATGCAGCATCATCTTGCTATCCTTTTTCAATAAACATCGCTGCCTGATTATCGCATCGCGGGCAGCGGCCAAGAAGACACAAAAGCAAGAACGGCTCAACATTTCCCTGCTTTTCAGCACGGCCACGCGCGCGCGCCAGCGGCAGCAAAATAGCACCGGGAACGCGAATGAGAATGGCCTGCATTTTCCTTAACAAATAAAAAACGGAAAAATGTGGCGATCCATTTGAGAATGGGTTTTATTCGCACGATATTTACGTTAAAAAGACGGAAAAACACCGTTTTTCAGCAAAAAACGCCCATATTTTGCGCTATCATGCGGGCATAGCGAAACCGGCAACCTGCGCGCCACCAGGCAGCCTTGCGCCACCCGGCAGTGAACGCCAGCAGCCTGCGGTTTCATCATCGAACGCGAAACAGAACAAAGGAATCCCATGAAGGGCGATAAAGAAGTCATCCGCATGCTCAACGCACAGCTCACCAACGAACTGTCGGCCATCAACCAGTACTTCCTGCATGCGCGCATGTACAAGCACTGGGGCCTGGAGAAGCTGGGCAAGAAGGAATACGAAGAATCGATCGGCGAAATGAAACACGCCGACAAGCTGATCGACCGCATCCTGATGCTCGACGGCCTGCCGAACCTGCAAGCGCTGCACAAGCTGCTGATCGGCGAGAACACGCCGGAAATGCTGGAATGCGACTTGAAGCTGGAACGCGCCGCGCACGCCACCGTCAAGGAAGGCATCGCCATCAGCGAAAAAGCGGGCGACTACGTCTCGCGCGACCTGTTCCTGATGATCCTGGAAGACACGGAAGAGCATATCGACTGGCTCGAAACGCAGATCGACCTGATCGCCAAAGTCGGCATCCAGAACTACCTGCAAAGCCAGATGGCGATTGAAGAGTAATTTCTCTTCGAGGCAGATAAAAAAACCGGCAGAGCCGGTTTTTTTACGTCCGTCCTCAAGTCTTTGTGGTCTGCGGCGGGCGCAGCTTGACGAACAGCACCGCCACCGCCGCGCACAGCAGCAGGGCGCCGGCCAGCCGGATGACGTTTTCCGGATTGCCGCCCAGCCAGCTGCGGTAATACAGCGGTAAGGTAAAGATCTGGATGATCATCGGGATGACGATGAACATGTTGAAGATGCCCATGTAGACGCCCGTGCGCTCGGGCGGAATGCAGCCGGCCAGCATGATGTAGGGATTGCCCATGATGCTGGCCCAGGCCAGGCCCACGCCCAGCATGGGCAGCAACAGCAGCGCCGGGCTGTGGATCAGCGGGATGCTCAGCATGCCCACGCCGGCTGCGCACAGGCACAGGCTGTGCATGCGCTTGGGGCCGAAGCGGCGCGTGAAGGGCACCAGCGCAAAGGCGGCGACAAAGGCGACGAAATTGTAGAAGGCGCCCACCTGCCCGTTCAGCAGGCCCGCGTCGCGAAAGCCTTGCGAGGCGGGGTCCGTCGTGTGGAACAGGGTCGCCGCCAGCGACAGGGCAATGTACTGCCAGTAGCAGAACAGGGCATACCACTGGAACAGGTTGACGAGGGCCAGCTGCTTCATCGTCGGCGGCATGTCGCGCAAGGCCGCGCCGATATCGGCCAGCGTGTGGCGCCAGCCCGGCGGGCGGCTGCGGATGGCTGCCAGCTCGCTGGCCGTGAGCGGGTTTTCCGGCGTCGTCTTCAGCGTCCACAGCACCGAGGCGAGCGAGAACACGGCGCCGATCAGGAAGGCGGCGATGACGATGTGCGGGATATGGCTGCCATTGACGGCATCCTTGTTCATGCCCAGCATGACCAGCAGCGATGGCGTCAGGTAGGCCAGCGTTTGCCCCAGCCCCGTAAACGCGCTTTGCGTGAGAAAACCCAGCGAGTGCTGCTTCTTGTCGAGCTTATCGCTGACAAAGGCGCGGTACGGCTCCATCGTCACGTTGTTGGCCGCGTCGAGTATCCACAGCAGGCTGGCGGCCATCCACAGGGTGGGACTGAACGGCATGGCCAGCAGGCCCAGGCTGCACAGGATGGCGCCGATCAGGAAGTACGGCGTGCGGCGCCCCCAGCGCGTCACCGTGCGGTCGCTCATGGCGCCGATCAGCGGTTGCACGAGCAGCCCCGTCATGGGACCGGCCAGCCACAGGTACGGCAGGCTCGCTTCATCGGCGCCCAGGTATTTGTAGATGGGGCTCATGCTGCTCTGCTGCAGTCCAAAGCTGAACTGGATGCCGAAAAATCCGACATTCATGTTGACGATCTGCCAGAACGACAGATGCGGACGGTGCGCGCTGGCCTCGCTCATGACTGTTCCCTTTCCAGCCACAGCATATGCCATGGCTGCAGGCCCACGGTGCCGGCCAGCACGCTGCCATCGAGGCTGTTGCGCCATTCGCCTGCGGGCAAAGTGAAACGCTGGCTGGCGCCGCTGAAATTGCTCAGGTTGAGAAACGCGTCGCCGCGCAGCAGCGCCAGCACGGCCGGCGTGTCGGCGGGCAGCACGCTGCGCGGCGCAGCGGCGGCCAAGGCCGGCAAGCGTCCGCGCGCGTCGATCAGCTGGCGCAGCGCCAGGTACAGCCGGCCGCTGGCGCTCACGCCATCGTGGCGCCATGCCAGCAGGCTGTCGTCGAACGCGGGACGCTGCAGCCAGCGGCTGTCCATCGCCCGGTCGGCCCGCTGCGTGTAGCTGTGATCGTTGGTCATGCCCAGTTCATCACCCATGTACAGCACCGGCAAGGCGCCAAAGCTCAAGGCCAGGCCATGCAGCAGCAGCAGGCGCCGCAATGCATATTCCTGCTCCTGCACCGTGACGGCGCTTTCCAGGCCGGCCAGCGAGGCGGCCATGCCGTTGCTGCCATGCGCCTTGTCGGCGCTGCTGCTCTGGAAGGCGGCGCCGCGCGCATAGCTGCCGGGGGCACCGGCAAAGAAGTGGGCGATGCGCGCCAGGCGCGCCGGCCCGTCCGCGCCCGCTTCATTGAGCAGCACGTTCCAGCCGATGTCGTCGTGGCAGCGCACATAACTGAGCCAGCTTGCGGCCGGCGGCAGCGGCGGCGTGGCGGCGATCACCTGCTGCAGCAAGTCCGTGCTTTCCTCCGCCAGCGCGCCCCAGCCGGCGGCCATCAGGCTGCTGTGATAGGCGATATGGCATTCGGGCGCCGCATCGCTGCCAAAGTAGGCAGGCAGCTTGGGCGTCGGCACGATGGCTTCGGCCTTGAGCAGCACGCCCGGCGCGACGATGGCGGCAATCGCCCGTAAGGCTTGCAGCAGGCTGTGGGCTTCGGGCTGGTTCATGCAGTCCGTGCCTTCGCGCTTCCATAGGAAGGCCGTCGAATCGAGGCGGAACACCTCGATACCCTTGTTGGCCAGGCCCAGCATGGCGCCAGCCATGGCCGCGAAGACGGCCGGATTGGCGTAGTTCAAGTCCCACTGATACGGATAAAACGTGGTCCAGACCCAGCGCTGGAGCTCTGGCACGAAGGTGAAATTGCCGGGCGCCGCCTGCGGGAATACCTGGCCCACGGTCTGCTCATAGCGGTCCGGCTGCACGCGGTCGGGATAGGTGTGGAAGAAATCGCGCAGCAGCGGATCGCCGGCCTTGGCGCCCAGCGCCCACGCATGGTCGTCGGCCACGTGGTTGAGGATCAGGTCCGAGCACAGGCTGATGCCGGCCGCGCGCAGCTGCGACGTCAACGCCAGCAAGTCGGCATTGCTGCCCAGCGCGGGGTCGACTTCGTCGAAGCTGGCGACGGCAAAGCCGCCATCGCTTTCGCCGGCACGCGCACGCAAAAACGGCAGCAAGTGCAGATACGTCACGCCCAGTTCACGCAGGTGGGCAATGCGTTCGGCCACGCCTTGCAGGCTGCCGCCGAAGCGCTGCACATACGCGCTGTAGCCCAGCATGGACTGGCTGGCAAACCAATCCGGCTGCGCTTCGCGCTTGGCATCCTGCCGCAGCAGCGCCGGTGCGCGCGCCGCGTACAGCCGTCCCACGCTTTCCATCAGGTCGCCCAGCCAGGGCAGGAAGTCCGGCCGCTGGCCATACAGGCTGCCCAGGCGGTCGAGCAAGACCGCCTCCTGGCGCGCGTAGCGGCGCGCCGCATCGTCGCGCAAGTGCGTGGGGAGCGGCGCCAGCAGGCGCGCCAAAGGGCTGCGTATCGACATCATGAATCCTATCCTTGCTTAAAATGCGTACTTCAGGCTGACCTTGACGGCGCGCCCCGTGATCGAGCGGGCCGCATGGCCATCGCCCTCGACTTCCGTATAGCCGATCTTGTTGAGCAGATTGTTCGCCGTCAGCGCCACCTGCATTTGCGGCGTCAGCTGATAATTGACGAAGGCATTGAGCACCTGGTAGGCGGGCAAGGTGATCGTGTGCGCATCGTCGCCCCACGACTTGCCCGTGCCGACCAGGCTGGCGCCCAGGGTGGCCTTCCCCCATTCATAGGTGGGCGCGAGCTGGTACACGACGCGCGCCTGGCGCCGCGGCGTATTGCCGATCAGCGCCACGTCGGCTGGCGCCGTGCCCGTGATCTCGGCATCCGTGAAGGTCAATCCGCCATTGATGCGGAAGTCGCCGGCGCTGTAGGCCGCTTCCAGTTCCACGCCCTTGGCTTCATAGCTGTTGGCCGTGCGCAGCTGCGTGGTCGCCTCGTAATTGCTTTCCTTGGTCTTGGCCTGGAATACGGTGACGAAGGTGCTCAGGGGGCCTTGCCGCCATTTCACGCCGCCTTCGAGCTGGCGCACGGTGTTCATCGCCACGGGCACGCTGCCATCGAGCGGCGTGCCGAACAGGATGCGGTCGGCATTGAAGGCCACGCCTTCGCTGACGCGGGCAAACACGGCCAGGTTGGCTTGCAGCTTGTAGTTCGCGCCCAGCGAGTATGACGTGTGGCCCAGGGTGTAGTCGACCTGCTGCACCGTCGACGGCAGATACGCTTGCGCGCCGGTGGCGATATTGGCCGTGCCGCTGGCGTGCTGGCGGTCGCGCCGCAAGCCGCCGTCGAGGTTCAGCGCGCCGCTTTCCCAGGCCAGGTTCAGGTAGGGCGAGGTCGTGCGGTATTCCATGTCGACGGCGCGCGAGCAGCAGGCGCCGAAAGCGGGGCCGATGTAACCGGGCGTGCCGCTGGCCGTCTGCAGCAGCGCCGGCTGGTCGCCCGTGGCCTGCATCAGGTATTCATTGAAGTTCCAGGTCAGGCCCAGCTTTTGCTGCGACAGGTACAGGCCGGCCGTGGTGGTCAGCTTGCCGCTGCCCAGAACAAACGTCTTGGCCAGCTTGGTGTCGCTCAGGGTATTGCTGGCGTCATCGATCGAGGTATTGAACACCACGGCGGAAAACGCGCGGCCCGTGTACGGCTGGCCCCGATTCGGGCCGCTGGCAAACACATAGCTGCCGTCGCTGCCATTATTCGACGGGAAGACGCCGATGAAGCGGCCCCCATTGTCGGCATAGCGGAAGTTTTCGCTCACGCTCCAGCCCTGCCCCAGCTTGAACGAGGCTTCCAGGCCGACGGTATCGCTTGTGACGTGCAAGCCGTCGTTGACGCGGGTGGCCACGCGCTGGTTATCCTTGTTCAGCACCATGTCGGGCACCCAGTACGGCGAATAGAAACTGGCCTTGCGCGGGTCGATGCCGGCGATTTCCGTGATGCGGCCATTGCGCACGCTGACCGGTACCGGCAGGGCCGTGGGCGACTGGTCGTCAAGGTGCTTGAACGACAGGCGCACGAAGCCGCTGTCGAATTCATGCGTGACATTGCCGCGGATCTGGCCGCCCTTTTCGCTATTGACGCCACTGTGGCGGATGCCTTCGCCCGTGCGCCAGGAGCCGCCGATGAAGAAGCGCGTGCGCTCCGAAATGGGCGCGCCATAGTCGAAGTCGACCCTTGTCTGGTCATAGCCCAGGCCGCGGCTGATGGCCACGCTGCCGCCCTTCTCGATGCCGTTCTTGCTGATGAAATTGATGATGCCGCCCGGCGAGTTGGTGGCCAGGGTGGAGGCCGAACCGCCGCGCACCACTTCCAGGTGGTCGAGCGTGGAATCGATCTTGACGAAGCTGTCGGGCGTGGTGAAATTGAAGTCGCCGAACTGCAGCACCGGCAAGCCGTCTTCCTGGATCTGCACATAGCGCGCGCCACCGGCGGAAATGGGCAGGCCGCGCACGGTGATGTTGGCATTGCCTTCGCCGCCCGAGGATTCGGCGCGCAAGCCGGGTACCGAGCGCAGGACTTCGGCGGCGCTGGTGGGCGCGCTGTGCAGGATGGTGTCGAGCTCCATGCTGCTGACGGAATTGCTCGATTTCATTTTGGACGTGCCGCCGGTGGTGCCCGTGACCACGATGCGTTCCATGTTCAGGCCATCGGCGGGAGCGGCGCTGGCGGTGTCGCTGGCCGATTGCGCCTGGGCGGCGCCCCATTGCAGCAGGGCCAGGGCGACGGCGGCGGCCATGCAGCCGCGTTGAGCAGTACGTGTCTTCATCTTGTCTCCAGTGTTGTATGCCGATACATCGAGGTATCCGCTTGTTATGAGTCCTGGCCGCTGCATGCCGTGGCGCGCGGGCTGAGCCGGTACGTCATTATTCAACGAATAAGAATTTATTGCAATCGATTGCAATCGAGCAGTGCAACATGGAATTTATGTTGTTTTTAGGAGAACGCTACGAGCAGGAAAGAGGGGAACAGGCGGGGTTTGATGCGATAACAGGGTTTTCCATGCTGCTATGCAGCATGGAAATGAAGGGAAAAATTTGAAATTATTGCAATCGGTTGCAGCCGTTAGACAATGCCCGCCTCAGCAGCCCGAGTCACGCACGATCAGCTCGGTTGGCAATTGCTGCGATGGCGCAGGCGCGCCATCGACCAGCGCCAGCAGCGAGGCCACCAGCGCGCGCCCGGCGGCGCGGATCGGCTGGCGCACGGTGGTCAAAGGCGGATGGAAATACGCGGCCAGTTCGATATCGTCGTAGCCGACCACGGCCACCTGCTCCGGCACGGCCACGCCGCGCGCGCGCAGGGCGCTGATGGCGCTCATGGCCAGCAGGTCGCTGCAGGCAAAGATGGCGTCAAACGGCAATTGGCGGTCCAGCAGTTCCTGCACGTCCGTCGCGCCCCCCTGCGGCAGGAAGGAGCCGGCCACATACAGTTGCGGGTCCGGCGCCAGGCCCTGCGCGGCCAGCGCCTGCGCATAGCCCTGGTGGCGCTGCGCCACTTCGGGCAGCTTGGCGTCGCCAAAGAAGGCGATGCGCGTGCGCCCCGCCGCCAGCAAGTGTTGCGTGGCCAGCCTGCCGCCGGCGACGTTGTCGCCGCCGACAGTGCAATACAGCTGCTGCGGCAATTGCGCGCCCCACACGACGATGGGCACCTGGCGCGCGGCCAGCTGGTTCAGTTGTTCATGGTGGCGCCACTGGCCGATCAGGATGATGCCGATCACGCGGCCGCTATCGAAGGACTGGGCGGCCGCATCGAGCGTTTCGGCATCTACGCGCGAAATGAGCATGTCGAAGCCCTGCTCCGTCAGCGCATCGGCCAGGCTGCCCAGCATGCTGAGGAAGAAGGGATCGGACAGGTGCTGGCGCGTAGCCGCGTCATACGGCACCACCACGCCCACCGTGCGGTTCTGTTTCAGGCGCAGGTTCTGCGCGCCGATATTGATGGAATACTTGAGCGAACGGGCCAGCGCGATGACGCGCGCGCGCGTCTCTTCGTTGACCAGCGAACTGCCGCTCAGCGCGCGCGACACGGTGGACGTGGACACGCCGGCCAGGCGCGCAATATCGGCCATCTGCAGGCGTTGCTGCGCCTTCGAATCAGTACCGGTCATGGTGCGCTCACTGCGGCGCGGTGTCCTTGAACGAAGGCCGCTCGGACAGTTTGTCGAACAGGCGCGCCAGCGCCGGATGCTCCGCGCGCCAGTCGATCTCCGGGAAGCGGAAGCTGAGCCAGCCCAGGGCGCAGCCCACGGCCACGTCGGCCAGCGTGTAGTTCTTGCCGGCGCAATACGCGCTCTCGCCCAGGCGTGCTTCCAGCGCCGCCAGGCCCAGCGTGATTTTGTCGAGCTGGCGCGCGATCCAGGCCGCGCTTTGCTGCTCGGGCGGGCGCTGCGTGCGCTCCAGGCGCACCAGCACGCCCGCGTCGAGGATGCCGTCGGCCAGCGCTTCCCAGTTCTTGATATCGGCCCGCTCGCGGCCATTGCCGCCAGCCGGCAGCAGCTTGCACACGGGCGTGAGCGTGTCGAGGTATTCGACGATGACTTTCGAATCGATCAAGGTGCTGCCATCCTCCATCACCAGGCAAGGCACCTTGCCCAGCGGATTGGCCTGGGCGATGCGGGTTTCCGGCACCCACACGTTTTCCAGCTCGAAGACATAGTCGAGCTTTTTTTCCGCCAGCACGATACGGGCTTTGCGGACATACGGGCTGGCGAGGGAACCGATCAGTTTCATAGGTACTTTAAGGTAAAGGAGCAGCAAGCAGTATAGCATCGGCGCCAGCCGTATTTGGCAGCACGCGCCCGACGGTCGCTCGGGTGTGGCAGGCACGCCGCATCGGGGACCAATTCGGCCAGATTGCGGTGCGCCGGCGGCCCACGGACGGCTGGCAAGCGGCCAGCGGTGGTAAAATCGCCCTTTACTGTGGCGCCGTCATTGTTGCTGTATTGCAATAGGCCTGCCCTCCCCGCGCGCCACACGCCAACCGTTTCTTTAACTTGCGTCCGCTCTCATGACTTCTACACCTCCGTATTCCACGCTGTCGGCCCTGTCTCCGCTCGATGGCCGCTACGCCAGCAAGACCGATCTGCTGCGCCCGATCCTGTCCGAAGCCGGTTTCATGCACCACCGCGTGAAAGTGGAAATCTCCTGGCTGCAAGCGCTGTCGCAAGCCGGTTTCGCTGAAATCAAGCCATTCTCGGCAGAAGCGAGCGCCCTGCTCGACAAGATGGCGGCCGACTTTTCGGAAGCCGACGCGGCCCGCATCAAGGCCATCGAAGCGGTCACCAACCATGACGTCAAGGCCGTCGAATACTGGCTGAAGGAACAAGTGGCGGACGTGCCGGAACTGGTGGCGGCATCGGAATTCATCCATTTCGCCTGCACCTCGGAAGACATCAACAACACCTCGCACGGCATGATGCTGAAAGCCGCGCGCGATGGCGTGATGCTGCCAGCATTGAACGGCCTGGTGACCAAGCTCACGCAGATCGCGCACGACAACGCCGACGTGCCGATGCTGTCGCGCACGCACGGCCAGACGGCCAGCCCGACCACCCTGGGCAAGGAATTTGCCAACGTCGTGGCCCGCTTGCAGCGCGCCGTGAAACGCATCGAGCAAGTGGAAATCCTCGGCAAGATGAATGGCGCCGTCGGCAACTACAACGCCCACCTGTCGGCCTACCCCGGCTTCGACTGGCCGGCATTCTCGCAGGCCGTCATCGAACAGCGCCTGGGCCTGGTGTTCAATCCGTACACCATCCAGATCGAGCCGCACGACTACATGGCCGAACTGTTCGACGCCTTCGCGCGCGCCAATACGATTCTGCTGGACCTGAACCGCGACATCTGGACGTATGTCTCGCTGGGCTACTTCAAGCAAAAACTGAAAGCGGGCGAAATCGGTTCGTCGACCATGCCGCACAAGGTCAACCCGATCGACTTCGAAAACTCGGAAGGCAACCTGGGCCTGGCCAACGCCATGCTGAAACACCTGTCGGAAAAGCTGCCCGTCTCGCGCATGCAGCGCGACCTGACCGATTCGACCGTGCTGCGCAATATCGGCGTAGGCCTGGGCTACACCCTGCTGGCCTATGACAGCTGCCTGCGCGGCCTGAACAAGCTGGAAGTGAACCACGCGCGCCTGGCGCAAGACTTGGACGCGACGTGGGAAGTGCTGGCCGAGCCCGTACAAACCGTGATGCGCCGCTATGGCATCGAAAATCCGTACGAGCAGCTGAAAGAGCTGACGCGCGGCAAAGGCATCTCGAAAGAAGCGCTGCAAACCTTCGTCAATGGCCTGGCCATTCCGCAGGATGCCAAGGACGTGCTCTTGACCATGACGCCAGGCAACTACATCGGTATCGCGGCGCAATTGGCCAAAGCCATCTAAGCAGTTTCCACACGGGGATCATGCTATCCCACTCCTGCGGGGCGGCCAGCACACAAATGCTGCCCGCCCCGCGGTTTTTCCGGCAATCTTTCTTGTAGAATCTGCAGCACGCAGCGCAATTTGCTTTTCTTTGGTATATTAGGCCGAATTAGTCCTAATACGTACTACTTTCAAGAAAGCCGTCGATGCAACGCTACACCATCACCGCCATCATCCTGCACTGGCTGACCGCCCTGCTGATCATCAGCGCCTTCATCATGGGCCTGGTCATGACCGATATTCCCGGCCTGACGCCCACCAAGCTCAAATATTTTTCCTGGCATAAATGGCTGGGCGTGACCGTGCTGGCCATCGCCGCCATCCGCCTGCTGTGGCGCAAGGCGAACGTACCGCCACCGCACCCGGCCAGCATGGTTGCGTGGCAAAAGAAGGCGGCCGACGCCATGCACGTGCTGCTGTATATCCTGATCTTCGCCGTGCCCGTCTCCGGCTACCTGTACACGCTGGCCGCCGGCGTGCCCGTGGTCTACCTGGGCCTGTTCCAGCTGCCCGTCATCATGGCGCCGAACCCGGAACTTAAGCCACTTTTAAAAGAGATTCATTATGTTCTGAACATGACGATGGCCGCCGCCGTGGCCGCCCATGTGCTGGCGGCGCTGAAGCACCAGTTCATCGACCGCGACGGCGTACTCAAGCGCATGCTGCCTTAACGTCCCTTGCTCACTGAAACACAGGAAAAATAAGATGAAAAACACCCAACGCCTCGTCCTCGCTTCCCTGCTGGGGCTGTCCGTGGCCGCCACCGCCGCCACCCTGCTGAAAGTCGATCCCGCCAAAACCAGCGTGTCGGCCGTGTTCAAGCAAATGAACGTGCCCGTGGAAGCGAAGTTCAAGAAATTCAATATCGCCATCGATTACAACCCGGCCACGCCGGACGCCTCGAAAGCGTCGGTGGAAATCGACACGGCCAGCATCGATATCGGCGACCCCGAGTACAACAAGGAAGTGGCCAAGAAAGAATGGTTCAACTCGGCCCAGTTCCCGAAAGCCACCTTTGTCTCGAGCAGCATCAAGGCCGCCGGCGCCGGCAAGCTGACGGTCAGCGGCAAGCTGAGCATCAAAGGCAAGACCACCGACGTGACCTTCCCCCTGGCGGTGAAAGCCGATGGCGGCAAATATGCGTTCGACGGCGCCCTGCCGATCAAGCGCCTGACCTACAACATCGGCGAAGGCGAGTGGAAAGACACGAGCATGGTCGCCGACGAGGTCACGATTAAATTCCACGTTGCCGCCCAATAATCGTTTTATTTCTCGTTGTTTAACTCTAGGAACTCAATGAAATTCAAGCACTTGATGATCGCCGTGCTGGCAGCCGCCGGCGCGGGTTCGGCCATGGCCGCTACCGACACCTACAACCTCGACCCGACGCACACTTTCCCCAGCTTTGAAGCCGATCACATGGGCATGTCCGTCTGGCGCGGCAAATTCAACAAGACCAAGGGAACCGTGACCCTGGACCGCGCCGCCAAGAAGGGCAGCCTGGACCTCGTCATCGATGCCGATTCGATCGATTTCGGCCTCGACGCCATGAACACGCACGCGAAAAAAGCGGACATGTTCAACGTCGAGAAATTCCCGCAGATCACCTACAAGAGCACATCGTTCAAGTTCAACGGCGAGCAGCTGGTGGAAGTCGATGGCGAACTGACCCTGCTGGGCGTGACCAAGCCCGTCAAGCTGAACGTGAGCAAATTCAAGTGCATCATGCACCCGCGCTACAAGCGCGAAGTGTGCGGCGCCGATGCCACGGCGGAATTCAAGCGCAGCGACTTTGGCCTGAACTACGGCATGCCGGCATTCTCGCCGGAAGTCAAGCTGGCCATCCAGGTGGAAGCCATCAAGGCCGACTAAACACGGCCTTGCCGCATGACAAGCCCGCCTCGCTGCCCGCAGCCAGGCGGGCTTTTGCATGCGCAGCGCAAATCCGCTGGACTTTTCTATCGTGCGGCATCACTATCCATCGGCATGATGTTGTTCTGACATGGCACCCTACTCACCCATCGCGCGGAGGACTACATGAATTTCATTATCTGGATCGTTATTGGCGGCGTCATCGGCTGGCTGGCCAGCATGGTCATGAAAACGGATGCACAACAAGGCATCTTCCTCAATATCATCGTCGGCATCGTGGGGGCCTTCCTGGGCGGCTGGCTGCTGGCGCCCCTGTTCGGCACGGGCACCATCAATAGCGACAATTTCAGCCTGGCTTCGCTGCTGGTCTCGTTCCTGGGCGCCGTGATCCTGCTGGGCATCGTGAATCTTTTGCGCCGCGGCAAAATACGCTAAGCAGGCAAAAAGCAGCGCAGAGCAAGTGGCCGGTCCGCGCAAGCGCCCGGCCATTTTTCATTGCTGCCAGAACAATTGTATGGACAATACCACAGCCTTCGCAGGGAAAAATGCGCATTGGCAGCCGGTTTCATCCCCTACGCCGCCCAAAACCATGCCATTCAAGCAAGCACATGCGAACATGCTGCCCGGAAAATGTGATTGACTAGTACGAGTCCGATACGGATACTCTAGGTCGCCCGCTGCACAATCAGCGGGTACTCCGCTGATTCCGACTTCCCTACAATGTAAAAGAACAGAACTCGAATGAAAAAATCTCTCATCGCGCTCGCCATCCTGAGCAACTTCGCACACGCCGACGAAGGCATGTGGATGCCCCAACAGCTGCCACAAGTAGCCAAGGAACTGAAAGCGGCCGGACTGAAACTCGATCCGACCACCCTGACCAAACTGACCGAGTTCCCGATGGGCGCCATCGTCAGCCTGGGCGGTTGCTCGGCCTCGTTTGTCTCGCCACAAGGCCTGGTTGCCACCAACCACCATTGCGTCTACAACAGCGTGGCGGTCAATTCGACCAAGGAGCGCGATTTGCTGGCCAACGGTTTCCTGGCCAAGACCTTCGCTGAAGAATTGCCGGCCGCCCCAGGCAGCCGCATCTTCGTCACCTCGGCTGTGACCAATGTCAGCGACAAGATCATCACCGCCGACGTGGCCAAGCTGCAAGGCAAGGCTCGCATCGACGCGATCGAGAAAAATCAGAAGAAACTGGTCGCCGAATGCGAAAAAGAAGCCGGTTTCCGCTGCACCGTGTCGGCCTACTACGGCGGCCTGGAGTTCTACCTGATCAAGCAACTGGAAATCCGCGACGTGCGCCTGGTACACGCGCCACCAGCGGGCGTGGGTAAATTCGGCGGCGACACCGACAACTGGATGTGGCCACGCCACACGGGCGACTACGGTTTCTACCGCGCCTATGTCAGCCGCGACGGCAAAGCTGCCGACTTCAGCAAGGACAACGTGCCTTACCAACCAAAACACGTGCTGAAACTGGCCAAGGATGGCTTGAAAGAGGGCGATTTCGTGATGGTCCTGGGCTACCCTGGCCGCACCAACCGTCACCGCCTGCCATCGGAAGTGGCGTACACGTTCGACTGGAACTACCCGGCCTTCGTGAAAGCATCGGGCGAAACCCTGGCTATCATCGCGCGCGAAACCCGTGACAACAAGGATGTTGCCCTGAAGTACGCGGGTCAGGTCGCTGGCGTGAACAATTACTACAAGAACCGCCAAGGCATGCTGGACTCGTACGCCGGCAGCGACTTCCTGGCGCGCAAGACGACGGAACACGACGCCCTGAAAGCGTGGGTCAACGCCAATCCTGCACGCAAGGCCGAATTTGCCGGCGACATCGAGCAAGTGGAAAAGCTGATCGCCGAGCGCGATGCCGACACCAAGCGCGATTTCTTCCTCAGCTACGCACAGCCACGCCTGCTGAACACGGCACGCAGCCTGTACCGCCTGTCGAACGAAGGCACCAAGGCCGATACGGAACGCAAGTCCGGCTACCAGACGCGCGATTTGCCGCGCCTGGAAGCGGGCATCACCTCGGTCGAACGCACCTACGATGAAAAAGTCGACAAGGCGCTGGTACTGAACAGCCTGACCAAGTACGCCGCGCAACCGGCCGCCCAACGCCGCGCCAGCTTCGACGCCGCCATCGGCATCAAGGATGGCATGTCGCCAGCCGACCTGTCCGCCGCCCTGGACAAACTGTATGCGGGCAGCAAGCTGGCCGACAAGGCCGAGCGCGCAGCATGGCTGAAACGCACGCCAGCCGAATTCCAGGCCAGCAAGGACAGCTTCATCCAGGCCGCCGTCGCCATGTATCCCGATTCGCTGAAAAACGAAGCGGAAGACGAAGAACTGGCAGGCAAGATCCAGCAAGCCTACGCCAACTACATGAAAGCAAAGATCGCCTTCATGAAGAGCAAGGGCCAAGCCGTCTACCCTGATGCCAACAGCACCTTGCGCGTGACCTTCGGCAAAGTGGCCGGCCGTGACCATGGCGCCGACGGCACCACCTGGACTGCCTTCACCACCGTCAATGGCGTCGCCGCCAAGGCAACGGGCCAGGGCGAATTCAACGCACCGGCAAACCAACTGGCCGCGATCAAAGCCAAGGACTTCGGTAAATTCGTCGATCCGAAGCTGAAAACCGTGCCGGTCGACTACCTGGCCACCCTGGACATCACCGGCGGCAACTCCGGTTCGGCAGCCCTGAACGCCAAAGGCGAATTCATCGGCCTGGCCTTCGACGGCACGCTGGACTCGATCATTTCCGATTGGGATTACAACAAGGCCAACACCCGTTCGATCCAGGTTGACCTGCGCTACATGCTGTGGAACATGAAACACATCGACCACGCAGACAACCTGCTGAAAGAAATGGGCGCTGAATAACAAGAAGCAATAACCCGGCAACGGGCGCTTTAGCCTGAGCCACTCCTGCGGGAGTGGCTTTTTTTCGTCTAGCGTTTTACTTTGGCAAAGCGGTAAGGCACGGCTTGCTCCGCGCCAAACACCTGTACGCGACCACTTCCCAGCGGCAGCATGACCCTCCGGCCATCCTGCAACAGCAAGGCCAGGTCGGCGCCGGGAAAGCGCTGCGCCAGCAGCGGATAGCCTTGCGGGGCTATGGGCGCGGCGGGAATCACGATGCGGTAGTCGCCATCGCCAAAGTCCAGCAGCAGCGCGGGCATGTCATCCGGCCCCGGCAGCGCCGTGATGCGCAGGCGCGCGCTTCCCTTGACGAGCTCGCAAGCTGACCACAGGGACAAACTGCGCTGCGTGGAAGCGATCCGCAACTGCGGCGCGTGGCGCGCATCGGCCGACGTCAGCACGATGTCAGGCCGTTCTTCCGGCACGGCGCCATCGACGGCCAGCAACCAGCCGCGGTAGCGTATCAGGGCCCCCTGCGCGCTAGCCGTGACGGACCCGCCCTGCGCCACCGGTCCCTTGTCCGCCGGCAAGCGCAGCGGCGCCGCCTGCGCCGCCAGGCAAGCCCACCACGCCAGCGCCGCCAGCGCTGCCATCACTGCCTTGCCCATGCCGCCTCCCCTCGCGCGTGAAACGTATTCATAACACAAGTATTGCCGCCAGTCCCTGCGGCGCCTCAAGGCAGGAGCGCCGGTGCTACAATTGGCCCCTAGCGGGCGTACTTACCCAGCGCGCCTTCCCCCTCCCAGACTCAGACCGCTATGCCACCAGACTTGCGCACGACCTACGAACTCGGTAACCACAACCAGACCACGACCTGGCTGGAATGCATCACCTTCTATCAAGATCTCGCCGCACGCTATCCGCAGGTGCTGCACTTCGAACAGATCGGCCTGTCCGACTCGGGCGTGCCCATCCACGCTGGCGTCGTCAGCGGGGACGGCGTGTTCGACCGCGAGCAAATCAAGCGCGCGGGCCGCACCGTGTTCTTCAACAATAACGGCATCCATCCGGGCGAACCGGAAGGCATCGACGCCTGCATGGCCATCGTGCGCGACCTCTGCACGCAGCCGGAGCGCCTGGCGGCGCTGGGCAGCACCGTGCTGCTGTTCATTCCGATCTACAACGTCGATGGCAGCCTGAACCGCTCCAACACGTCGCGCGTGAACCAGGATGGCCCGGAGCAATTCGGTTTCCGCGGCAATAGCCGCCACCTGGACTTGAACCGCGACTTCATCAAGTGCGACAGCCTGAACGCGCAAGTGTTCAACCGCCTGCTGGCCAGCTGGGACCCGGACGTGATGGTCGACACGCACACGTCGAACGGCGCCGACTACCCGTACACGATGACCCTGATCCACACGCAGACGGATAAGCTGGGCAACGGCCTGGGCCCCTTCCTGCAAGACACCATGCTGCCGCACATCTTTGCGCAGATGGAAAGCGCTGGCTGGCCTACCTGCCCGTACGTGAACCCCGTCAAGGACAGCCCCGACCACGGCATTGCCGAATTCCTCGAAGTGCCCCGTTTCTCGACCGGTTTCGCGGCCCTGCATCACGTCATCGGTTTCATGCCGGAAACGCATATGTTGAAACCGTTTGCCGACCGCTACGCTTCCATGCGCGCCCTGCTCGACATCACCATGGCGTTTACCATCGAACATGGCGAACAGATCAAGCAACTGCGCGCGCAGGCCAAGGCGGCCGGACGCACGCAAGCCGAGTGGCCGATCCACTGGGCCATGAACGAAGAGCAGCCGTCGACCTTCCCCTTCAAGGGCTATGCGGCGCAGTACACGCCTAGTATCCTGGGCGACTACCAGCGCCTGTCCTACGACCGCTCGCAGCCGTGGGAACGCGATATCGCCTACTACAACCGCTTCGATGCAGACGTCACCGTGGCCGCACCGAAAGCCTACATCGTGCCGCAAGCCTGGCGCGAAGTGATCGAGCGCCTGCGCTGGAACGGCGTCGAAATGCACCGTATCACCACCGAACAGACCTTAACGGCACGCTACTACCACATCACCAGTGTCGGCACGCGCGCCGCGGCCTACGAAGGCCACATGTTCCACGACACCGTGGAGCTGGAAGCGCGCACGGGCGAATTCACCATGCAGGCGGGCGATTATGTGATCAGCCTGGACCAGGACAACGCGCGTTATGCCGTGGAAACCCTGGAACCGCAGGCGCACGACAGCTTCTTCCGCTGGGGCTTCTTCAACAGCGTGCTGGAAAAGAAGGAAGCGTTTTCCGATTACGTGTTCGAAGACATGGCGTCCGAGCTGCTGCGCGATGAGCCGGCGCTGGCGGCCAAGTTTGCCGACTGGAAAGCGGCCAATCCGGCCCTGCTGAGCAATCAGGAAGCCGTACTGGACTTCATTTTTGCACACTGCCAGCGCTTTGCCGAGCCGGAATGGCGGCGCTATCCAGTGATCGCCCTGATGTAAATCAAGGCTGTAGCGACTGCAACATCCTGGCGCCGCATCGGAGATCCCGGTGCGGCGCCTCTTTCTGTGCCCTGCCCACAAGGTAATCCCATGCACTACGCACTGAACCTGCGCACCTTTATTTACAGCCATTATTTTTACCTGGGCTTGCGCGTGGCCATCGGGCTCGTCGGCCTGGCCTTGCTGGTCCAGGAAATCAGCGACAGCGCCACCGCCATGACGGTGTGTATCGGCGCCCTGTGCACGACCCTGATGGACATGCCCAGCCCGCTGCGCCACAAGTTCAATGAAATGCTGGCCTCGGTGCTGCTGTGCAGCGCCGTCACTTTATTGATCAGCCTGTGCGGACCCGTGCAGTGGCTGTTGATGACGGTGCTCGTCCTCGTGAGTTTTCTCGCCAGCATGATGGTCGTGTACGGCAAAAAATCCATGCCCTTGCAACTGGCCGCCCTGTTCATCATGACCATGTCGATGGAGCATCAGATGACGTGGCAGCAATCGTTCCACCACGCGGGCCTGTTCATGCTCGGTGGCCTCATCTATCTGGCCTACGCCATGGTCATCGCCTGGGTCTTGCGCCACCGCATCAAGCAGCAAGTGCTGGCCGAGGCCCTGTTCGAGCTGGCCGCCTACATCGATATCAAGGCCGATTTCTACGACACGCGTTTCAACCTGACGGAGCAGTTCAACAAGCTGGTGCGCCATCAAAGCATCCTGGCCGACCGCCAGCAGGCGTCGCGCGACTTGATCTTGCGCAGCCACAAGAACAGCAAGGATGCCATCGTCGTGCAGGTGCATGTGTGCATGCTGGATTTATACGAACTGATACTCTCGACGCACACGGATTACGCGCTGCTGCGCCAGCACCTGGCCGACTCCGACGTGTTGAAATCCTTGCACGACCTCGCTTACAAGGCGGCGCGCGATATTGAAGCCGTGGCCTACGCCGTCACGCGCAAGCGCGCCTCGTACGCGCAGATCAGCTATGACAAGGAGTGGGCCGATATCGAAGCGGAGATTGCCCGCCTGCAGGCGAAGGGAGACAACACGCAAGAAGCGCTGGCCACCCTGCGTGCGCAGCGCAACAAGATCCGCGCGATTCTGAAGATGATCAGCGAGCTGCACCTGGCCACGCAAACAGTCTACGCCGACGTGCCGTTCTGGAGCGGCGCGGACATGGCGCCGTTTTTGTCGCAGCAGAAATACGAACTGAAAACCCTGCTGTCTAATTTGCGCCTGGATTCGCCCGTGTTCCGCTTCGCGCTGCGCGTATCGATGGCCATTTCCGTGGGATTGCTGATTGGCCACTGGCTGCCGTACGCCGCGCACAGCTACTGGATCGTGCTCACCATCGTCATCATCCTGCGCCCCACCTTCAGCATGACGCGCCAGCGCCGCGCCGACCGCATCATCGGCACCATCATCGGCTGCGTGGTGACGGCCATCGTGATCCGCTTCGTGCACAGCAATATCGTGCTGATGGCCATCCTGTTCCTCTCCATCGTGGCCACGCCCACCTTCATCTATTTGCGCTACCGCTACACGGCCATTGCTGTCAGCCTGATGATCTTGCTGCAAATGCATCTGGTGGCACCCAGCAACCCGAACCTGGTCAGTGAGCGCCTGATCGATACCCTGATCGGCGCCGCGGTGGCCACCGTGTTCAGCTTCGTGCTGGCCAACTGGGAATACCAGAGCCTGCCGCGCCTCGTGCGCCAGGTACTGAATGTAAACTTGAGCTATATGCAGGCCAGCTTCGCGCTGCTGCAGGGGAAATGTTTCGATGACTTCGCCTACCGCATCGAGCGCAAGCGTTTGATGGACAGCCTGGCCGCGCTCAGCTCGGCACTCGTGCGCATGCTCGACGAACCGGCCAGCAAGCAGCGGGCCGTGGAAGACATCAACCTGTTCATCGTGCAAAATTACTTATTGGTGGCCCACGTGGCGGCGCTGCGCTCGATCCTCGGGCGCCACGCCAGCCAGCTGCCTGTCGCGCCCGTCAATGCCTTGCTCAGCCACAGCCATACGCAAGTGTGCCTGACCCTGTCGCGCGCGCTGGAACAGCTCGACAACAAGGCCACCATCAGCGCCCCGCTGGCCGCCCCTGCAGCGCCGCCCGTCAGCGACGTGGCCTGGTCGGGCTGGCCGCTGGTCAAAAGGCGCATCCGCCTGTTACAGGCAGATGCCGACAAGATCGTGGTGCATAGCGCGGCGATCGTGCATATCGTCTCGCCACGCGCCTGACAAAAAGTCCATGGCGTTGTTGCCGCGCCTCGTCGTACATTCGTACTGCCTTCGGCACGGCGCCTAGCCCTGAACATTTTGTCAGCCGCTTTATCCAGGCTAGCCTGCCTACGGCAGGCCGCCAATAACTACTTCAAATAACGCTCGAACCAGCCGATAGTGCGCTTCTGCAAGTCGCGCTGGTGCTCGGGCTTACGGAAGGAATGGCCTTCGCCGTCGTAGATGAACAGGCTGGACGGCACGCCCATGGCGCGCAAGCCGTGCCAGAATTCCAGCGACTGGGCGGCCGGCGTTTCCACATCGCGCTCGCCCACATAGATCAGGGTGGGCGTCTTGGCCGCCTTGATCGATTCGATGGGCGAGGCACGGCGGTAGACTTCGGGCTTGTCATACGCGGAGGCGCCAAAGAACGGGATCATCCACTGGTTGATGCCGTTCTGGCCGTAATAACTGATCCAGTTCGACACGCCCGCGCCCGCCACGGCCGCCTTGAAGCGGTCGCTGTGGGTGACGCCCCACATGGTCATGAAGCCGCCATACGAATGGCCGATCAGGCCCAGGCGCTGGCCGTCCACGGGCGCCACTTTTTCCACCGCATCGATGCCGGCCAGGATGTCGCGCCAGTCGCCGCCGCCAAAGTCCGCCATGTTGGCGCGCGTAAATGCCTGGCCCTGGCCAAAGCTGCCGCGCGGATTGGGCAGGAAGACGAAATAGCCCTTTTGCGTCAATTCCTCGATCACGGTGCCCGCTGCCACGTAACGGGGCGAGGCGGCCGCGCCTGGGCCGCCATGCACGTTGACGATCATCGGATAGCGCTTGCCTGCATCCGTCTTCAACGGCCCCAGCAGCCAGCCTTGCACCTTGTATTGCTCGTTGTTCCAGCCCACGTTCCGCACCGTCAGCTGCGGCGCAAAGCCGTCATTGTCGCGCGTGATCTTTTTCAGCTGGCCCACCGGTCCCGCCACCAGATAGCTGGCGTGCGTAAAATCTTCCTGCGTGGCGGCCGCTTGCCGGCCATCGGCGCTGAACGACAGACGGCCATCGCTGCCGCTGCTGCTCAGTTCTCCGAGCAGCACAGGTTGGCCGGGACCGCTTTGCGCATCGACGGGCACCAGCGCCAGCTGCGAATCGATCAGTGCGGTCGCCAGCAAGCCGGTGCCGCGCCAGACGGCGCCATTGAAGGTGCCGCGGTAGTCTTGTGTCAGATTGCGCGGCGTGCCGCCGGCCAGCGGTA
Organism: Janthinobacterium sp. JF4; assembly: GCF_059617925.1. Classification (NCBI taxonomy): domain Bacteria; kingdom Pseudomonadati; phylum Pseudomonadota; class Betaproteobacteria; order Burkholderiales; family Oxalobacteraceae; genus Janthinobacterium; species Janthinobacterium sp. JF4. The sequence goes on from NZ_JCAQAV010000021.1 coordinate 38,667, forward strand.
CGGTGTAAAGATCGCCGCCGATGGAGCCGAAGTCGCTCATCAGGCCGCCGATGAAGACCACTGTCTTGCCGTCCGGCGAGACGGAAGGCAGGTTCAACTGCATGGCCGGTGATGCGATCACGCGCAGGGCGCCCGTGGCCGCATCGACATGGCTGAGCTTGGCGACCCACCAGTTGCTGTCGCCATTGCCTTGCGCGCTGGTGGCGACAAAGCCGCGGCCATCGGGCGTCCAGCTGTATTCATACACATAGGTGTCGGTCGGCGACAGCAGACGCGCTTCGCCGCCACTGGCAGGCACAACGGCAATGCGCTGGGCATCGTCTTCGCTGCCCACTTCGCCTACCTGGCGCACACCCGCTTCCACGGCGCCGGCCAGCTTGCGCGCGCCCACCGTGGCCAGCACGGCCAGCTGCTTGCCATCCGGCGACCAGCGCGCCGTGCTGGCCACGCCTTTGATACTGGTCAACACCCGCGTTTGCGTCTGTGTCATCGTAGCCAGGTACAGATGCGCCATGCCTGCCTTGGCGTCGTAGCCAACAAAGGCCAGCTGCCTGCCGTCCGGCGACCAGGTGGGCTTGTCGTAGGAGCATACGGCACACGGATCGAATTGCTGCACGATGGCGCCGTTGGCGGCGTCGCGCACGACGATAACTGCATGCGGGCGCTGCGGCTGCTGGCCCACCTTGCTCGATTCGATGGCGGCGATGCGCTGGCCATTCGCCGACAGGGCGACGGCACGGAAATCACGCAATGCCGGCTCGGTTGCAGGAGCGGCCTGCGCCGTGATGCCAAGAAGACTGCTTGCCAGCAAGCCGCAGGCGGCCAGATCAGTTATTTTCATCATGTAAATTCCGGTTAAGAATAAAAAAAACCGCCGGCAAGCGCGGCGGTTTGAGATGGAACAGACTGCATCAGCGGGCCTGCTTGCCCAAGTGCGAATGCCGCATGCTGTACAAGAAATAAATGGCCACCGTCACCGCCATCCACACGCTGAACACGACAAACGTCGTATGCGGCAAATCGCGCATGATATACAGGCAAGCCATAATGCTGAGTCCTGGAATCACGTACGGCCCGAACGGCACGCTGAAGCCTTCGATGCGGTTGGCGCCCTGCTTGTGGCGCAGCACGGGCACGGCGATCGAGACCACCATGAAGGCCGTCAAGGTGCCGATGCTGACCATGTCCCACAGGTAAGTGGCATCGACGGAGCCAGCCACCACGGCCACCACCAGGCAGACGATGATGGTATTGCTGACCGGCACCAGAGTGCGCGGATGGATCTTCTGGAACGACTTCGGGATCAGGCCGTCGCGGCTGACGGCAAACAGGATGCGCGTCTGGCCGTAGATCGTCACCAGGGTCACGCTGAAGACGGAAATGACGGCGCCGGCCGACAGCACCAGTGCGGGCCAGGTCTTGCCCGTGACGTTTTGCAGGATCACCGCCAGGCCCGCTTCCTGGCCTTCGAACAATTTCGCCTGTTGCGCGCCGAGGGCCGCCACGGCCACCAGCAGGTAAAACACGGTGACGATGAGCAAGGCGCCAAGGATGCCGCGCGGCACATTGCGCGTGGGATTTTTCACTTCGTCGCCCGCCGTCGCCACCGTATCGAGGCCGATGAAGGAGAAGAAGACGGTACCGGCCGCCGCTGTGACGCCCGTCATGCCGGCAAAGCCCTTGCTGTTATCGCTATTAAAGAAAGGGAAGAAATTGTCGGCGTTAAATCCGGAAAACGCGATGACGATGAAAAACACGAGGATCGCCAGCTTGATGATGACCATGATGGCATTCATCAGGGCCGATTCCTTGGCGCCGCGCAGCAGCAGGAAGCCGCACATGCAGATCAAAAAGATCGGCGGCAAGTTGATGTGGCCGGCATGAAACTCCATGCCATGCGGGCCAGAAACGATCATCGGCGTGCGCAGCATCTCGGGGATGTGCCAGCCAAACGCGTTTTCCAGGAAATTGTTCAGGTAGGACGACCAGCCAATGGCCACGGCACTGCCCGCCAACCCGTATTCGAGCAGCAGGCAGGCGGCCATGATGAAGGCAAGAAACTCGCCCACGGTGGCATAGGCAAACGAATATGAGGAGCCGGAGGCGGGTATGCGGAACGACAATTCCGCATAGCACAAGGCTGTCAAACCGGCCGTGATGGCGGCGATCAGGAAAGACAGGACGACCGATGGGCCCGCCTTGGGGACGGCTTCGACCATGGTAAAGAAAATGCCCGTGCCGATGGTGGCGCCGACGCCGATCATGGTGAGGGAAAACAGGCCGATGGACCGGCTCAAGCCACTGCTGCTGAGGCCTTCACCATATTCGACCGTGGTATCGATCGGCTTGGTGCGGCAAATTTTCTGGACCAGGGTTTGGCTCACTAACATTCCTTTATGAGGCATGTACTTCAACACCTGCAAAAACCTACTGCGCGTCGCGATTCGCGGCCTGCGATGCTCACTGTGCATTCGCACAGCTGCGCTTCTTAGCCACGACTCGCATCCGCTCGCTACGGTTTTGTCAGGTGTTGTTCGGAACATGACGGGTAAAAACAAATAGCGCTCCGGCCCTACCTGGAAAAAACCGGAAAGATCGCGTCCATTTTCAAAACTAAGCGATTATAGGGCTTTCATCGGCTCAGCTAGACAGAAGTTTGATGCAAGGAAACAACGCCAGGCGTGCGCCGGCAAAGCCGCAGGAGTGCTGGCGAAGAAGAAATTGCTTCTTTGAAAGAAAAAGCGCGCCGCTGCAGGAGCAGGGGCGCGCTTTTCGCTCAGCTCAACTAGCTGGTTTACTTCTTCACGCTTGGCGCATCGGCCGGCGACCAGCCCGCTTCGTAGCCTTGCGGCACGTCGTCGCGCCGGTCTTTCGGCGCCAGACCCAGCACGTAGTACAGCACTGTCAGCAGGATCAGCCAGGCTGGTCCCACCATCAGGGCGATGCGCGTATCGGGGAAATACGCCATCAAACCGATCACCAGCGCCAGGAACGCCAGCGAAATCCAGGAACCATACGGTGCAAACGGCATGCGGAAGGCCAGGTTCTTGATTTCCAGCGGCGTCAAGGTCTTGCGGAACTGAATCTGCGTGACCAGGATCACGCCCCAGGTCCAGACGGCGCCGAAGGTGGAGATCGAGGTGACCCAGATGAACACTTTTTCCGGCACCAGGTAGTTCAGCAGCACGCCCAGCAGCAGGGCAAACACGGACACCAGGATGGCGCGGCGCGGCACGCCGCTGGCCGTGGTTTCCGCAAACGCCTTGGGCGCCTGGCCTTGCAGCGCCAGGTTGTACAGCATGCGGCCCGTGCTGAAGATGCCGCCATTGCACGACGACAAGGCTGCCGTCAGCACGACGAAGTTGATGATGCCGGCGGCCGTCTTGATGCCCAGGCGTTCGAACGTCATCACGAACGGGCTGCCGGTGGTGCCGATTTCATTCCATGGGTAGATCGACAGGATGACAAACAGCGCGCCGACATAGAAAATCAGGATGCGCCAGAACACGGAATTGATAGCGTCGGGAATCGATTTCTTCGGGTTCGCCGCTTCGCCAGCCGTCAGGCCGATCATTTCCACGCCAAGGTAGGCAAACATCACCATCTGCAGCGACATCAGCACGCCTTGCGCGCCATTCGGGAAGAAACCGCCATGCGTCCACAGATTCGAGATGCCGATGGCCACGCCGTCGTTGCCAAAACCGAAGATGATCATGCCGGCGCCGCCGATGATCATCAGGATGATGGTGACGACCTTGATCAGGGCGAACCAGAACTCGAACTCGCCGTAGGCTTTCACGGCCAGCAGATTGATCGCGCCCATGGAACCCAAGGCCGCCAGGGCCCAGATCCAGCGCGGCGTGTCGGGGAACCAGATGCCCATGTAGATGGCGACGGCGGTGATTTCCGCTACGCACGTGACCAGCCACAGGAACCAGTAGTTCCAGCCCGTCAGATAGCCTTGCAGGGGTCCCAGGTAATCCTGGGCGTAGCGGCTGAACGAGCCGGCCACGGGATTGTGCACGGCCATTTCGCCCAGCGCGCGCATGATCATGAAGATGACCGCGCCACCGATGATGTACGACAGCATGATGCCGGGACCGGCCATCTTGATCGCGTTGCCGGACCCCAAAAACAGGCCCACGCCAATCGCGGCGCCCAGCGCCATCAGGCGGATCTGCCGCTCGCCCAGGCCGCGGTGCAAGCCTTGTTCACTCGTTTTCATTACGTGTCTCCGTTTTTTTCTTGAATACACCAATCCCTCCACCCCAATGGCGGTTCCGCTCTTGCTGGAAAGGAGGAAAAGGCGAGCCGGCGGCAAGCGCCGGCATGCTCAGATGATCAGGCCAGTTCGGCGATCAGCTCGATCTCGACGCAAGCGCCCAGCGGGATTTGCGCCACGCCAAAGGCGGAGCGGGCATGCTTGCCGCTGTCGCCGAAGATTTCGACGAACAGTTCCGAGGCGCCATTGGTCACCAGGTGCTGTTCCGTGAATTCAGAGGTCGAGTTGACCAGGCTCATGACCTTGACGATACGCTTGACCTTGTTCAAGTCGCCGCCGCAGGCGTCTTGCAGGGTGGCAATCAGTTCGATGGCGATGCCGCGCGCCGCGATCTTGCCTTCTTCCGTCGTAACGTCCTTGCCCAGTTGGCCAACCCAGACCTTGCCATCCTTCTTGGCCAGGTGGCCGGACAGGAAGACGGTGTTGCCCGTGCGGGCATGCATTACGTAGGCGGCAGCTGGCGCGGCAACGACTGGCAGTTCGATGTTGAGGGCTTTGAGTTTTTCGTAAAACGACATGCTATTTCTCCAAGAAAACAATATAAGCGAAACCAAAATTCATGCACGGCAGGGCACGCAGGATGACGCCCTGGCAGCGCGGCAGTGACCGACAACAGTGCCAGATTAAACGTCATCATATTGGTGAACCGGCAGTTTTAGTTCACAAATAGGCCCGGTTATTCAGTGGATTATACCGACAATCAAACAAAATTCAGCATCGGTTCATGAAGCATGCTCTACAGGCATCGAGCGTGACTTTTTTCATTCAATTGTTATTTTTGCAATGTCAAGCCCTGCGGGTCAAGGTTTATCGCCTGCAAAAATGCCTGATCGTGCGAAACCACAAGTAACGCCCCCTGATATTGCAGCAGCATCTGCTCGAGCGCCTGCAGGCTGGCCAGGTCCAGATGATTGTCGGGTTCGTCGAGCAGCAGCAGTTGCGGCGGCGCCTGCGCATACAGTTCGGCTGCCAGCGCCACCTTCATGCGCTCGCCCCCGCTGAGCAAACGGCTAGGCATGGTCGCGCGCGCGCCGGCAATGCCCAGCAGCGCCAGCCGCGTGCGCAGCTCGCCTTCCGGCATCGTGCTATTGCGTTCCTGCAAGCGCTGCACGGCACTCCACTCGCCGTCTTGCAGTCCCGCATGCTGGTCCAGCCAGGCCACCTGCGCGTGGCAGCGCAGCGCGCCGCTGGCGGGCGCCAGTTGTCCGGCGATCACGCGCAGCAGGGTCGACTTGCCGCTGCCATTGTTTCCCGTCACGGCCAGGCGGCGCGGCCCGTTCAGTACCACGTTGATCGCTTGCGTCTGGCCATGCGGCAAGACCAGTTCGCGCAGTTCCAGCAGCAACTTGCCGTTCGGCACGGCGCTCTCGGGCACCAGCAGCAGACGTTCCATCTCGGGCGCGCAACGGGCGCTGGCGTCCATCACCCTTTGCTGGCGCGCCTGCTGCGCCTCTTGCGCGCGCAGGCGCAGCTTGCCCTGGCTATCCTGGCTTTTCTCTTTGCGCGCGTCGAGCAGCAGCTTGCTTTGGTTGCCTTCGCGCCCCTCACGCTCGCCACGTCCGACACGACGCTGCTGGCGCTCGGCATGTTGCTGCGCTTCGCGCTGTTCGCGCCTGGCGCCGGCTTTTTCCGCCTGCAGGGCCGCCGTAAAGCCGGCCTGCTCCAGCGCGCGCTGCTGCGCATACATCGGGTAATTGCCGCCATAGCTGCGCAAGCCCTGCGGCGACAGCTCGGCGATGGCATCCACGTGTTCCAGCAAGCTGCGGTCATGGCTGACGAGCAGCAAGCCGCCCGGCCAGCGTCCCATCTGCGCCACCAGGCGGGCGCGCTGCTGCGCATCGAGATGGTTGCTCGGTTCATCGAGCACCAGCCAGTCCGCCTGCGACAGCCAGGCGCCTTGCAGGGCGATGCGCTGGCGCTCGCCACCGCTCAGGCTAGCCGTTGGCGTATCGGCATCGACATGGCACAAACCGAGCGCATCGAGCGCCTGGCGCAGGCGGGCGGGCGCATCCCAGCGTTCGCCCACCTGGGCGTAATCGGCTTCATCGACGCTGCCTTCGGCGATGCGCGCCAGCGCCGCCAGCAAAGCTGCCATGCCGGCCAGCGCCGCCACGCTGGAATAGCGCTGCGGATCGAGTTCCTGTGCCACGTAATGCACGCTGCCATCGCGGCGCACGGTGCCGGAAGACGGCTGCGCCTGGCCCGCCAGCAGGCGCGCCAACACGCTCTTGCCGACGCCGTTATCGCCGACGAGGCCGATACGTTGCGGGGCAAAAGAAAATTGCAAATCGGAAAACAGGGTGCGGCCATCTGGCAGCACAAAGGAAAGACGGTCGAGTTGTAGTAATGCAGGCATGGATACTCCTTGAGCAAGGCTGGCGAACCCGCGCGGCGCAAGGCGCTGTGGCGGGATGGGCGAGGCCGTGCACAGCACGGCAGTATCAATGGCGCATGTCGAAGCGTCCTGGAGAAATGGGGAAGAAGCGCCAGTGTAGCAGAGCAGGCTTGTCAGCGCTGCCCCAGCGTCGTGTCGCCGAACAGGTTCTTGAATTCGCGCGGCTGCGAACGCCAGTACTGCGGCGGCGCCTGCACTTGCGCGCCCAGCTGGGCCGCCGCATGCCAGGGCCAGCGCGGATCGAACAGGATGGCGCGCGCCAGCGCCACCATGTCGGACTGGCCATTGGCGATGATGTCTTCGGCCTGCTGCGCATCCGTGATCAAGCCCACGCTGATGGTGGGCAAGCCGCTGTCGCGCTTGATGCGTTCGGCAAACGCCACCTGATAGCCGGGGCCCACGGGAATCTGCTGCTGCGGCGAAATGCCGCCGCTGGAGACGTGGATGAAGTCGGCGCCCAGCTGCTTGAGTTCCTGCGCGAAACGCACGCTTTGCTCGATTTCCCAGCCGCCTTCGACCCAGTCGGTGGCGGAAATGCGCACGCCCACGGCCACGCTGGCGGGCACGGCAGCGCGCACGGCTTCATAGACTTCCAGCGGAAAGCGCATGCGGTTGTCCAAGCTGCCGCCATACGCATCGGTGCGCTGATTCGACAGGGGCGAGAGGAACTGGTGCAGCAGATAGCCGTGCGCCGCATGCAATTCGATGCCCTCGATGCCGAGCGCATGCACGCGCTGGGCGGCCGCGACAAAGGCGCCCTTGATTTGCAGCAGCCCCATCTCGTCGAGGGCGATCGGCACGGTTTCGCCGGGCGCGTGGGCGATGGCCGATGGCGCCACCGTTTGCCAGCCCCCGTCGGCCAGGTGCACGCAGGCACCGCCCTGCCAGGGCGCGCGGCTCGACGCCTTGCGTCCCGCATGGCCCAGCTGCACCACCAGCGGAATCGGAGCGTGGCGGCGGATCGCCTGCACCACGTTGGCCAGCGCAGCTTGATTCGCGTCCGACCACAGGCCCAGGTCTTCGGCCGAGATGCGTCCCTCGGGCGAGACGGCCGTCGCTTCCGTCATCAACAAGCCCGCGCCGGACAGCGCCAGGTGACCCAGGTGGATCATGTGCCAGTCGGTGGCGTTGCCGTTGTCGGCCGAATACTGGCACATGGGCGCGATGGCGATGCGGTTGGCCACCTGCAGCGGCCCCAGTGCATACGGCGTGAATAGCTGGCTCATGACGGACTCCGGAAAAGGGGAAGCACCGATTCTACTGCGCTTTGCAAAGCGCGGCTTACACCTGCTTACGTTTGATACAGCGCAAGGGCTAGCCTTGGACAGGTGCGACCGCTAATCTGGACACATCAACAATACCCGCAGTACCACCTCAGGAGAACACATGAACACGACGACTACCGCCAGCCGCATCCACCCCTTGATGGCCGGCGCCGCCATTTCCGTGACCGTCCTGTGCCTGGTGGGCGCGGCGTCCATCGCCGGCATCCTGCCCAATTCGCGGGCGAATGTGCCGGCCACGCCCGCCATCCCTGCCGATGTGGCCGCCATGACGCCGGCCGGCACCAATGCCCTGGCTGCACCGGTGGCCGCGCCTGTCGTCGCGCAAGCCGCCCCGGCACCAGCCCCGGCGCCTGTCGTGCACAAGCGCGTCGTGCATCACACGCAAGTGGCGCAGCCGCGCCCAGCCTACAATGACGATGGCTACCGTGACACCGCCTACCGCGAACCCGCACGCCAGCCGCAGCCAGTACATGCACCGGCACAGCCGAACTACGTGGGCATCGGCACGGGCGCCGTCATCGGCGGCTTGATCGGCAACCAGGTCGGTGGCGGCCGCGGCAAGGCGCTGGCGACGGTGGCCGGCGTGATCGGCGGCGGCATGCTGGGCAATGCGGTGCAGAACCAGGTCCAGCAACCGCAGCGATAATCAATATCAGTCGTACGGTCCCAGATAGTCAAGCTTGCCCACGGCCACGCCATTGTTTCTCAAGATGGCGTGGACCATGGAGACGTGAAAATAGAAGTTTGGCAAGGCAAAGCTGAGCAGGTAATCGTCGCCCGAGAATTTTTTCCCTTCGTCAGTCCAGTTCAGCACCACTTCCTTCTGCGCGCTGCCCGCCATCTGGCCCGCATTCACGCTGTCGATGTAGGCGATGGTGCTGGCGATGCGCTCCTGCAGCTGCTCGAACGACGCTTCGTCATCCTCGAACTTCGGCGCCGGCACGCCGCTCAGGCGCTCGACCGACATCTTCGATGTATCGCTGGCGCGCTGCACCTGCGCCGTCAAGTCCAGCATGTCGGGCGCCAGCTGCGCGCCCAGTAAAATCTCGGGCACGATGCCATCTTCCTCCACATGCGCTTGCGCTTTTTCCAGCAGGGCCGAGACGACCCGCAAGCCGCGGATGAAGACGGGAATGGTTGCCTGATACATGGACACGGACATGGGAAACTCCTGATAGTGAACGATGAGCCAGTGTACCCGAGGCGCCGCCTGCGGGTGCGCACCAGATGCCAGGCGAAAAAAAGCGCCAGGCGGGTTTCCCCGGCTGGCGCCTGACACTGTGCGTGGCTGGAAAATCAGGACACGCGCACCACCATCAACCCCGCGCGCAAGCCCACGCGCACGTCCGGGTTCGGAAACACCACCAGCTCTTCCGCGTGCCGCACCGTATAGACATGGTCGCCATCACTGGCGATCACGGCATGCTGCGGCAGGGAGGTGAAATTCTGCGTGCTGCGGTCGAACGCCATGCGGAATTCATCGCTGTGCTTGATGATTTCCTGCGCCACCTTGAACACGTGCGGCGCGGCCTTGACGGCTAGTGCAGGCAAGCCGCGCAGCAGGCCGTCCAGCGCCCGCGACACGTCGTCGAACAGCGACAAATCGTTCTGTCCCAGGGTGCCCACGCGGCCCAGTTCCACCGTGCTGGCAGCCGCGCCGAAATGCTCGGCCGAATAGTAACTATACGTGCCGGCCGATTGCGGGTTCATGATGATGGCGCCGATGGCCGCCTGGCCCAGCCAGGCTATCAGCTGCGCCTTGGCATCGTCAGCAACCAGGTCCGGCACGATGGCAAACGTGGGATACACGGAAGGCCGGATGGCCGTGTGCAAATCCAGGTGCCAGCGCACGGGGCCCGCCACTTCAAAGAACGCTGACGTGGCAGCGATCATTTCATCGGCGCGCGCGCTTTCCGCCGCTTGCGCCAGGCTCCCCCGCACGGGACGGAACATGCGATTCAGGTCGGCGTCGATGAAACGCTTGCCAGCCCGGATCGCATCGACATTGCCCACGCAGACGAGCAGGTCGACGGCCAGCGCCGACGCGTCGCGCGACAGCGCGTCGAGCAGATGCGCCAGCACTTCGATCGGCCCCGTCTCGTCGCCATGCACGCCCACCGAGACGGCCACGCTGGCGCGCCCTTCTCCCGGCTTGACAACTTGCAGCATGCCGGGCGCCGGCAAGGCCACCGTGAAACCGGCGTTGGCGAACAACTGCGCCACGCCGCTGAAATCGGCCTGCGCCAGCGCCTGCACGGCTGGCGGCAAGCCGCCAACGCCGTGTCCAACTTGTCGTACTTCTTGCGTCATTACACCGCCGCTTCCGCTGTGGATTTCACCGTGATTTTATTCACGGCTTCCGACAAGGTCCACACGTCCAGCATGGCTTGCTCCAGTTCCGTCGCCGCCACATACGCCGACAGGCCCAGCGCGCCCGTCACCGCATCGACGGCCTGGCCCGCATTGCCTTGCTCGGCACGCGCCAGCACCTGCGTCAGCAAGCGCTGTTGCGTGCGGCGCAGCGCCTGCTGCGCGTAGTTGCGCAACTGCTCCTGCGACTTGCCTTGCGCGGCCAGCTTCAGGCCACGCTCCAGCGTGTCGATGCCCGCCTGGCTGCGCAGGGCCAGGCCCACTTGCAGGAAGGCGGCCAGGTCCATCGCCGCAGGACGCGGCACGGACAAGGCCGGGAACAGGAAGCCGGCAACGACTTCCAGCGCGTCGACCGCATCCCACGCCTGCACGAAGGCCGGCGTCAGGCCGGGCACCAGCGCCGCTTCCGACTTGATGCCGACCGCTTGCAGCAGCTCGCGCTTCGATTCCGCGCCAAACAAACGCGTCAGTTCGGCCAGGCCGGCGCCGCGCAACTGCTCGGCCGGCACCGACAAGACGCCGGCAATCATCGTTTGCTGCAGCACGCGCGTTTGCGCGTCGACCTTGATCGACACGTCACGCGGCACCGTCAGCGCATCGGCATCGAGCGCGTCGAACACGGGCGCCAGGTTCAAGGCCACCCAGGCCTGGCCCCAGGCCAGGATCACGCTGGACTCGTCCACGCCATGTTCCACCGCCAGGTTGCGGATCATCAGCGGGCCGCAGCGGTTGATCACTTCATTGGCCAGCACGGTCGCCAGGATGGCGTTGGCCAGCGGGTGGTCGAGCGCCGAACGGGTTTCCACCAGCAGCGACGGGAAGTACGGTTTCAACACCGGTTCGGCCCACGTTTCATCCGTCAACGGCAGCGCGGACAGGATGCGCTTGAAGCGGTTCTTGACGTTGGCGATCACCACCGCCAGTTCCGGCGTGGTCAAGCCACGACCGTCGCTCTTGCGGCGCGCCAGTTCGGCCACCGACGGCAGCTGCTCCAGTTCGCGCGACAGGGCGCCCTCTTCTTCCAGGCTGGCGATCAGCGCGGCATAGCCATCCTGCACGGCGCTTTCGCTTTGCGCCTGCAACTCGCGCACCAGCAAATGCGTCTGCTGCGTGTTGTCGCGCAAGACCAGGCGCTCGACGTCGTTCGTCATCGCATACAGCTCGCGGTTGCGCTCCGCTTCCGTCAGTTTGCCCGCATTGACTTCCACATCCAGCCAGATTTTCACGTTCACTTCATGGTCCGAGCAATCCACGCCGGCCGAGTTGTCGATCGCATCGGTGAAGATACGTCCGCCCGCCAGCGCGAACTCGATGCGGCCTGCCTGCGTCGCACCCAAATTCCCCCCTTCGGCCACGACCTTCACGCGCAGCTCATTGCCGCTGACGCGGATATGGTCATTCGCGCGGTCCTTCACCTGGGCATGGGTCTCGCTGGAAGCCTTGATATAGGTGCCGATACCGCCGTTGTAGAACAGGTCCACGGGCGACTTCAGGATGCGGTGCATCAGTTCTTCCGGTGCCAGCGAGGTTTCTGCGATATCGAGCGCGGCGCGGATTTGCGGCGACAGCTCGATCATGCGGCTTGAACGCGGATACACGCCGCCGCCAGCCGAGATCAGCTCCTTGTTGTAGTCGTCCCACGAGGAGCGCGGCAAGGCGAACAGGCGCGCGCGTTCGTCGAACGACACGGCGACGTCCGGTGTCGGGTCGAGGAAGATGTGGCGGTGGTCGAAGGCGGCCACCAGTTTCAGCTGCCGCGACAGCAGTACGCCGTTGCCAAACACGTCGCCCGACATGTCGCCCACGCCGACCATGGTGATCGGCGTGGTATTGAGGTCGTGGTCCATTTCATAGAAGTGGCGCTTCACGGCTTCGAAGGCGCCCTTGGCGGTGATGCCCAGTTTCTTGTGGTCGTAGCCGTTCGAGCCGCCCGAGGCAAACGCGTCGCCCAGCCAGAAGCCGCGCTGCACGGCGATGCCGTTGGCGATGTCCGAGAACGTGGCCGTGCCCTTGTCGGCAGCCACCACCAGATACGGATCGGCGTCGTCAAAGCACACGGTATCGACCGGCGGGACGATATTGCCCAGCGAGCGGTTGTCCGTCACTTCCAGCAGGCTGGAAATGAACAGGCGGTACACGGCTTCGCCTTCGGCCGCGATGGTTTCACGCACGGCGTCCTTCGGCATCATCTTGCAGACGAAACCGCCCTTCGCGCCGGCCGGCACGATGACGGCATTTTTGACCATCTGCGCCTTGACGAGGCCCAGCACTTCGGTGCGGTAGTCTTCCATGCGGTCGGACCAGCGCAAGCCGCCACGGGCGACAGGGCCGCCGCGCAGGTGCACGCCTTCAAAGCGGCGCGAGAAGACGAAAATCTCGCGGTAAGGACGCGGTTCCGGCACCAGCGCCAGGCTGCTGGTGTCGAATTTGAAGATGATCTTGTCGCCTTGTTGATTGTTCTGGAAGTAGCTGGTGCGCAGGGTGGCGGCCATCAGGTCGGCCAGCGCACCGAGGATTTCCTCGGTGTCCGCATGGTTCACGGACGGCAGGCCGGCCTTGATGGCGGCGATTGCCTCCAGGGCGGCCGCATGCTGCGCGTCGGACTGCGAAGGATCGAAGCGCTGCAGGAAAGCATCAACCAGGGCTTTGACCTGGGCCGGCTGCTTGCGCAGGCTTTCGGCAATGTAGCGCACCGAGAAGCGGCTACCCGCCTGGCGCCAGTAGCTGGTATAGGCGCGCACCAATTGCACTTCGCGCGTCGACAAACCGCCTTCGATGACCAGGCCGTTCAGGCGGCCATCTTCGGCCGTATCGTTGAACAGGGCGGCAAACAATTCCTGCGCCACGGCGACGACGGATGGCTGCGCCAGTTTTGCCGCGCTGGCGGCATCGACCGTCAGGCTGGTGATGAAATAGCGCGTGCCGTCGGACAGCGAAACCGAATACGCCTGTTCGCGGTCGATGGCCACGCCCGCATTGTGCAGGGCCGGCAGGATGGTCGACAGCGGCGGCACCTTGTTGGCCGAGTACAGGCGGATGGTGGTCACAACACCCGTCTCGATGCGCACGGCCACCTGCGATGGATCGGTGTTGCGCAGGATGGTGTCGAGGTCGCGGAAGGCGACGGCCGGCGCGGTGGCGGCCACGTAATCGAGCGGTAAAGTAGCGCAGAGTTTGCGCAGGCTGGTGCGCAGGGCCACGTCGGGCACGGCGTCGGCCACGGCGGCAAAGCCGTTATGCCAGCCATCGAGCACGCCCAGCAGCGGCTGTTCGATATCCGTTTCCAGGTCCAGCGGATAGCGCGCGGCGTGCGCGATCAGGTAGACGCGTGCCAGCGGGCCGTCGGCCACCAGGGTCTGCGTGCTCACATGCGTGGCGCCGGAACTGGCTTGCAGGGCCTTTGCCAGGCTCGATGCCACGCTGGCGCTATAGCGCTCGCGTGGCAGGTAGACCAGCACGTTCAGGTGGCGCGCGTACACGTCGCGGCGCGCGAAGACCTTGGTGCGCGGCTGCTTGTACAGCGAGACGACGGCGCCGCACACTTGCGCCAGCCAATCGAGGTCCGCTTCCAGCGCTTCGGTGCGCGGCAGGGATTCGAGGATTTCGCGGAATTTCTCGGCACGGAAGCCTTGCTGGCGCACGCCGGCCAGGCTCAGTACCTTGGCCACGCGGCCGCGCGCAAACGGCAGCGCCGCCAGCGGGGTGGAGTTGCCGGCGCGGGTGAACAGGCCGACGAAGCAATGCTCGCCCAGGATCGCGCCTTGCGCATCCATGTCGCGCACGCCGATGAAGTCGAGCTGCTGGTCGCGGTGCAAAGTGCCTGCCACGTCGGCCTTGACGATGGACAGCGCCGAGTCGCGCTTGGCCAGCGTGTCGAAATCGCCCGGGATATTCGCCAGGCAGGTGCCGTAGACCAGGTGCGCCGTATCCTGCAGCACGCCGACGCGGCTGGGGATGTCGCGTTCGAGTTCACGCACGCCCGGCTTGACGCGGTAGTAGGCGTAGCCGAACATTTCAAAGCCGCCGCTGCGGGCCCACTCCAGGAAGGCGGCCACTTCCGCGCCTTCTTCGCCATGCTGCGATGCGGCCGTGGCGACGCTGGCCAGGCGCTCGCTCATGGCAGCGGCATCGCGGCGCACGACAGAGGCGTCACGCGCGACCATGTCGATGGCGGCGACCAGCGCGGCCAGGGCTTCCGGCGCCAGCTCTTCGTCGAGCAGCACCAGCACATACGATTCAAGCGGGTCGCCCGGCTGGCGCACCGCTTCGACGCTGCCGTCAGCGGCGCGGCGCACGGGCAGCACGGTGTTCATCACGCCGCGCACGGCCAGGTGCTGGCGGCGCATGGCCATGACGATGGAGTCGACCAGGTAAGGCATGTCTTCGTTCAGGATCAGCAAGGCGCTCGCCATGCCGCCACGGCCATCCGCATAACGCAGGGTGGCGATCTGGCAGCCGCTGCCTGTGCGCTTGGCCGCTTGCGTGAAGCCGTCGACCAGCACGGGCGCCAGGCTGTCGGGCGCGATATCGGCCAGGTCTTCGGCGTCGAGCGAGTCGAGCCATGCCTGCACCAGCTGCACGACAGGCGCTGCCGCCTTGCCCGCATTGCCAGCCGCGTTAATCAGCTCCAGCGTTTGTGTACGCAAATCTTGTGGCGTGTGATTCATCTTGCATCTCCATTACGGTAATGTGAATGTCCAACGCTGTCGTTCGGGCTTGTGGCTGGGCGGCAGCGGTGTCAAGAGACGGGGGTCGCCCGTCCAATTCTGTCTGTGCTACGGATAGTCTGTCTCGGATTTTTTTCTGTGTATTTTCTATCGCCTACAAGTCGTACAATCCTGGTAAGTTGAGGATGATCGTCAATTCTTCAAGCGCCGCATGCACTTCCAGCGCCAGCTGCGGGTCGGCCAGGTCGCCCGGCTCCAGATGGTCGCGGTAGTGCTTCTCCACCCACTGCACCAGCCGATGGTACAGCGTTTCCGTCATGATCACGCCCTGGTGCATGGCGCGCGCTTCGGTTTGCGTCAGGGCCACGCGCAAACGCAGGCAGGCGGGCCCGCCGCCGTTGCGCATGCTCTGGCGCAGGTCGAAATGAATCAGTTCATCGATGGATCCACCGCTGGCCACCAGGCCTTCCAGGTAGCGCGACACGGCGCGGTTTTCCTGGCATTCCTGCGGTATCACCAGCGCCATCTTGCCGCCGTCTTTCGTCAGCAACTGGCTGTTGAACAGATAGCTGCTGACGGCGTCCGCGATAGGCACCTGGCCCGTGTCCACGCGCAGCGCGTCCAGTTGCGCGCCCGTGGCGGCGACGGCGCGGCGCAGCTGCGACAGGCTTTCCTCTTCATCGGCAAACGCCTGCTCGTGATAGAACAGCACATTGCCATTGCCAACAGCGATGACGTCGTTATGGAACACACCCTGGTCGATCACCTCCGGGTTCTGCTGCACGTACACGGTGCGTTTCGCATCGAGGCCATGCAGGCGCGCCACGGCTTGCGACGCTTCCAGGGTCTGGCGCGCGGGATAGCGCTTCGGCGACGGCGCCGATGGATCGAACTCCACCCGACCATACACGAACATCTCGACCGATGGCGCGCCGTGGTGCGCGCCCAGACGCGTATGGTTGGCCGCGCCCTCGTCGCCAAAGGCGGGCGTCGACGGCAGCGCCTCATGCACGGCGAAGTGCTGGTCGTCGCTGAAAATGGCACGCAGGCTGCGCGCCGACTGCGCGTGCTCGAAGGCGCGGTGCAGCTTGTTATTCAGGTTGGCGGCCGTGAAATGCACACGGCCGTCCTGCGTGTCGGCCGACGGACTGACCGTGGCGGCATTCGCCGTCCACATGGGCGAGGCGGAATACGCGCAGGCCAGGATGACGGGCGACTCCTTGTAGGCGCGCGCCAGCACTTCGGCGTCCGTGCCCGTGAATCCGATGGAGCGCAGCAGGCGGAAATTGGGCCGGTCCTGCGGTGGCAGCAAAGCTTGCGCAAAGCCGCGCGCGGCCAGCGCGCGCATCTTGGCCAGGCCCTGCAAGGCGGCCTGCTTCGGATTCGAAGCGCTTTTCACATTGCTGAACGAGGCCACGTTGCCGAACGACAGTCCGGCATAGTTATGCGATGGCCCGACCAGGCCGTCAAAATTGTATTCGCGCGTGCTGTGCATGAGGATTCCTTAAAAATTCAGGCCGGGCGACAGCTTGGCCGGCATTTCCAGCGCGCTGTTCTCGATCGAGGCGACCGGATAGGCGCAGTAATCGGCCGCGTAATAGGCGCTTGGACGGTGGTTGCCCGACTTGCCGATGCCGCCGAACGGCGCCGTGCTGGCCGCGCCCGTGGTCGGACGGTTCCAGTTGATGATGCCGGCGCGCGCGCGTACCTGGAAGGTTTGCCACAGGGCCGGATCGTCCGACAGCAGCGCTGCGGCGAGACCAAATTCGGTGGCGTTGGCGACCTTCAGGGCCGCATCGAAATCGGCCACGCGGATCACCTGCAGCAACGGGCCGAACCACTCTTCGTCGGGGATGCCGGGAGCGTTGGTGACGTCGACGATGCCGGCCGTGACAAAGCCCGCCTCGGGATTCAACTGGCGCATCTGCAGCAGCGTGGTGCCGCCCTTGGCGGCCATGTCCGCCTGCGCCTGCACCAGGCGCGCGGCTACGGCGCTCGACACCACCGGGCCCATGAACGGCTGCGGCTGCGCGTCGGAGGCGCCGATGCCCAGTTTCGCGGCCACTTCCACCAGGCGCGCCACAAACGCTGCGCCGGCGGCGTTGTCCTGCACCACCAGGCGGCGCGCGCAGGTGCAGCGCTGGCCGGCCGAGACGAAGGCGGAGAAGATCGCGTGGTGCACGGCCGCGTCCACGTCCTTCACATCCCACACGACGAGGGCGTTGTTGCCGCCCATTTCCAGCGCCAGCATCTTGCCCGGCTGGCCGCCGAACTGGCGGTGCAGGCTGATGCCCGTCTGGCAGGAGCCCGTAAACAGCACGCCATCGAGGTGTGGATTGGCGCCCAGCGCCACGCCCGTGTCGCGCCCGCCGTTGACGAGGTTGACGACGCCATTCGGCAAGCCCGCCTGCTGCCACAGCTGCACGGTCTTGATGGCCGTGCGCGGCGCATATTCGCTGGGCTTGAAGACGATGGTGTTACCGGCGATCAGGGCCGGCACGATGTGGCCATTCGGCAGGTGGCCGGGAAAATTGTACGGGCCGAAGACGCCGAACACGCCATGCGGGCGGTGGCGCAGCACGGCGTCGCCGTCGGCGATCTTGCTTTGCGTGATGCCCGTGCGCGCGTGGTAGGACTGCACCGAGATATCGATCTTGTTGGCCATGGTGGCCACTTCCGTGCGCGACTCCCACAGCGGTTTGCCCACTTCTTCCGAGATCAGCAGCGCCAGCGCTTCCGCATGCTCCTTCAGCAGTTCGCGAAAGCGCACGCAGATGGCGATGCGTTCCTCGACGGGCGTCTCGGCCCACGCTTCAAAGGCGGCGCGAGCGGACTGGCACGCCTGTTCGACTTCGTGTTCAGTCGCTTCCAGGCTGGCCCAGGTCTGCTTGCCGTTCGACGGGTCGATGGTGGCCAGTTCGCGGCCCGTACCCGGCAGCCAGGCGCCGTTGATGAAGTTCGATGCTGCGGTAGACGAATTAAATACGTTAGACATGGGGATGCTTCCTCGGGTTGAGTGACAAGGTGCGCACGGTGTCGCCGTGATGGCAGCGCAGCAGATGCAGTTCATCGTCATCGAGCGCGATCTTGCCGCCGTGCGGATTGGCGCTGGTGACGATCATGCGGAAATCTTTCAGGTCGGTGTTCGACACCAGGTAAGGCTCGGCCTGGGCAAGGTCACCGCCCACTTCAGGCGCAGCGTCGGCGTCGAGCACGGCCGGCATGCTGTCGCGCATGGCGCGCAACTCGGACACGCGCGCCTGCAGCACGGGACCGGCGTCGAAAATGTCGACATAGCCTTCGAAGTGCAAGCCTTCCTGTTCCAGCAGGCGGCGCGCGGGCGCCGTGCTCAGATGCACCTTGCCGATGACTTCCTGCGCCTCGTCAGGCAGGTAGGCCACGTACATGGGCTGGCGCGGCATCAGTTCGGCGATGAAGGATTTCTTGCCCAGGCTCGTCAGGTCGTCGACGTGGTGGAAATCCATCTTGAAGAAGTGGCGGCCCAGGCCTTCATAGAACGGCGAGCTGCCATCCGGCGCCTGGTAGCCGCGCATTTCGGCGATCAGCTTTTCCGTGAACAGGTGCGGGAATTGGGCGATGAACAGGAAGCGGCTTTTCGACAGCAGCTTGCCATTGTTGCCGCTGCGGTAGTCGGGGTGCAAAAACAGCGAGCACAGTTCCGTGCTGCCCGTCAGGTCGTTCGACAGGTACAAGGTTTCCATGCGCGTAAACACGTCGAGCTCGCGGCTCGAATGGACCAGGGTGCCGATGCGGTAGTTATAGAACGGTTCTTCCAGGCCCACGGCGCCCTTGATGGCGCACACGCCGGCCAGGCGGCCCGTGTCGGTATCCTCCATGACGAACATGTAGTCACGCTTTTCGGGCGGGATGGTTTCGGCGAACGAAGCACAGGCGATGGCCAGGCGGTCGCCCAGCATTTTCATGTCCGGCTTGAGGGTGGTCATGCCGGTGCCGACCTGGCTGGCCAGGCCGTACAGGGCGTCCAGGTCAGAAGCGTTGATGGCGCGTACTACTAGCATAATGTTCTCTCGGTTAGATGCGCACGCAAATGACGCTGTCGCCTTCGGCCACGGCAAGCGCGTCGAGCAACTCGGGCGGCAAGCCGACGGTATCCTGCGCTTCGAGCGCATCGCAGGTAAAGGTGACGGCGCGGAAGTTGCGCTCCGCGCCCGACGCGACCGCGTAGTGCACTTTCAGGCCCGTGCGGCTGGGCGTGACGCCGGCGACGACGCGGCGCGTGAGCGAGCCCGTAAACGAGCGCAGCGCATGCTTGTGCGCCTGCAAAATGGGGCCGCCATCGAAGATGTCGATGTAATCGTCGGCTTCAAAGCCTTCTTCCGTCAGCAAATTGAACGCCAGTTCGCCGCTCGGGTGGATCTGGCCCATGGCCGCCTGCGCGTCGCCCGGCAGCAGCGGCACGTACACGGGGTAGTGCGGCATCAGCTCGACGATCAGGGTGCGGTTGCGCGCGCCGCCAATGACTTTTTCGGCATCGAGGAAATCCATCTGGAAGAACTTGCGGCCCAGCGCATCCCAGAATGGCGACTGGCCGTTGGCGTCCGTGATGCCGGCCAGCGGCACGAAGAAACGGTCGCCGAAACGGTGCGGCGCCAGCACGGCGAACAGCAGCCGCGCGCGCGACAGCAGGGCCGCTTCCAGGCCCGCCTGCTCCATGTTGCGCACGTAGAAGCCGGACAGCTGCGAATACGCCGTCAGCTCGGAACACAGGGTCAGCGCATGCACGCTGTGGCTGATGTTCAGGTCGCGCGAGACTTGCTGGATGACGTCGTTGCGAAAGGAAAAATAGGTGCCGTTCGAGCCGGCCGAGGCGAAGATGGCGGCCGTGCCGGCGATGCTCTTGTCGGGCAGGGATTCAAGCACGAAGAGATACGACTCTTCGCTGGGGATGTCGACATGGGCGGCAAACGAGGCGATGGAGCGCTCGACGGAGGCGGCGATTTTCTCGCGCGTCTTCGGCAGGGTATGGACACCCGGCATGGTTACTGCGGCCAGCGCTTCGAGGGCTGCAATATCCGCAATTTCTACCGGACGGACAACATACATGGGTACTCCTTCAATGCTGACGATACATGGGCTGAAAACCCGGGTAGAACCAAGCCGGCCCGCAGCAAAGCGGCGGGCCGGTGATCAAACAGGGAGCGAGGCTAGCCTCAGGCTTTCAGCATGCCGTCGATGGCGGCGCGCAGCAGACGGCCCGCTTCGGCGATCTGTTCGTCCGAGACGATCAGGGCCGGCGCCAGGCGCACCACGTCCATGCCGGCGATCAGCACCATCAAGCCTTGCGCTTCGGCCGCCTTCTGGATGTCCTTCGCGCGGCCCTTGTAGGCTTCGCTGACGACCAGGCCCAGCAGCAAACCGCTGCCGCGCACCACGGAGAACACTTGCGGATAATCCGTGATCAAGCCTTGCAGCATGGCGATGGTGTTGACGCTCGCTTCTTTCACACGGGCCAGGAACGCCGGCGTGTTGATCGTTTCCAATACTTTCAAGGCAACGGTGGCGGCCAGCGGATTGCCGCCGTAGGTGGTGCCGTGGGTGCCGACGGCCAGGGTCTGCGCCAGTTCATTGGTGGTCAGCATGGCGCCGATCGGGTAGCCGTTGCCCAGCGCCTTGGCGGCCGTCAGGATGTCCGGCGTGACGCCGTAGCCCATGTACGCGAACAACGCGCCAGTGCGGCCCATGCCGCACTGGACTTCGTCGAAAATCAACAGGGCGCCGGTCTTGTCGCACAGGGCGCGCAGTTCCTTGAGGAACTCCGGATTGCCCGGCACCACGCCGCCTTCGCCTTGTACCGGTTCGACGATCACGGCGCACACGTCATCGCCGATGGCGGCGCGCGCCGCTTCGATGTCGTTGTAGGCAATGTGGTCGATCGACGGTGGCAGCGGCTCGAAGCCTTCCGTGTACTTGGCCTGGCCGCCGACGGAGACGGTAAACAGGGTGCGGCCGTGGAAGGAGCTGAAGCACGAGATGATGCGCGACTTGTGCGCGCCGAACTTGGTGTGGGCGTACTTGCGCGCCAGTTTCAGGGCCGCTTCGTTGGCTTCCGCGCCCGAGTTGCAGAAGAAGGCGCGGTCGGCGAAGGTCGCTTCCGTCAGGGCCAGCGCCAGGCGCAGGACAGGCTCGTTGGTGTAGCCGTTGCCCAAATGCCACAAATTATTGATTTGCTTGGTCAGCACGTCGACCAGGGCCGGATGGCAGTGGCCCAGGCTGTTGACGGCGATGCCGGAGGTGAAATCGAGGTAATGCTTGCCCGACTGGTCCCACAGATCCAGTCCGGAACCGCGCACGGGCACCATGGCGGCAGGGGCGTAGGTAGGAACGAGGACCTGGTCAAAGGTTTCCCGGGTAACTGGACGAGCCGTTACGGTCGAATCAAGCTTGGCATTCATAGCATTTCCCCATCAATATGTTAGGTACTCCGCAGCTACGACAGCTACGTGTGTACTGCATTATAAAAAGCGGGATGCTAAAACTCTTTTGAATCTGCGACAAGGATTTTCACAATTCATCACAGCCGGACTTGCCTTGATCAAGCTGGGGGCATGAGCTTTCTTTGTCGCTCTTCGCGCGGGGTATTGCCAAACAGGGTGCCAAACGCCGTGGAAAAGTGCGAGCCGGAAGAAAAGCCGCACATCAGGCCAACTTGCACGATGGAATAGTGTGTGTCGAGCAACAATTGTCGTGAGCGCTGCAGGCGCAGCTCCAGGTAGTAGCGCGACGGCAGGCTGCCCAGGTATTGCTTGAACAGCCGCTCGAGCTGGCGCCGCGACAGGCCCACCAGGCTGGCGATGTCGTCCGTCGACAGCGGCTCCTCGATATTGGCTTCCATCAAGGTCACCGCCTCGGACAGCTTGGGCTGCAGCACGCCGAAACGCGCCTGCAGGGCCACCCTCTGGCGCTCTTCCTTGCCGCGCACCTTGTCCACGCACAGCGCTTCCTTGACGAGCGCCTGCACGTCGGCGCCAAAGATGGTTTCGATCAGGGTCAGCGAAAAGTCGATGCTGGCAGCGCCGCCGCAACAGGTGATGTGCGGGCCGTCGATGTCGAACAGGTGCGGCGTCAGAATGGCCCGTTCCGCCTTCGCTTCCGCATCCGCGTACAGGGCCCACGGCAAGGCGATACGCACGCCATCCATGACGCCCGCGCCGGCCAGCCACAGCACGGCCGCGCCCACACCGCCCCAGAATGGGGCCGAACGGCAGCGCTCGATCACTGCCCGGCACAGCTCGGCGCGCAGCGGCGCCTGCGTTTCGTCGGCCACCAGCAGCGCGATATGCCAGTTGCCGCCCTGCGCGGCCACCTGTTCCGGCGTGCGCACGTCCAGTTGCAGGGAGTCCGGTCCCAGCGCCCGCGCGCACAGGCGCAGCGGCTGCACCAGGCCGGCCCAGGTGATCGACTCGGCATCGCCGGCATGGACCAGCAGCAAACGCAGCGGTTTGTCGAGGCCGATACGGGAAAGATTAGCGAAGGACATCGGCGAGGCGGGCCAGGGGCAAGGGCTGAGTTGCCCACATGATACCGGACTTCCGCCCCATTGAGACCCGCATGCAAGGGCGCATCCTGGCGCGGCGGAAAAAAGCGGAGCGGAAGGATATAATCACTGCCATGGGTGAACGATATTTAAAAAGTATCCGGCTGCTGGCCGAATGCATGCAAGGCTTCGAGCGGTTTTCTAGCGACTTTGTTCGCCAGTACGGCTTGACGCATGCGCAATTCGACATCATTGCCACGCTCGGCAACACCTGCGGCATGTCCTACAAGGAACTGGGGCAGAAAACCCTGATTACCAAGGGTACCTTGACGGGCGTGGTAGACCGGCTGGAACAGAAGGGGCTGGTGATACGCGAACGTTGTCCACGCGACAAGCGTTCCTATTACGTGCGCCTGAGCTGCGAGGGCGAACGGGTGTTCCATGACGTGTTCCCCAAGCTGACAAGGCAGGGCCAGCGCCTGTTCGACGGCTATACCGAAGACGATTTCATGCGGTTGGAAACCACCCTGGCGGGCTTGAAGCACGCCATCGCCAACGGCCACGGCTGACCATTCACCAAGCACAGACATTCAAACAAGACAAAGGAAACCAAGTTGAAAACCTCACTGCTCGAAGGCAAAAAGCCCGCTCATTTCGATAAACACATCATCGGCAACCTGCTGCTCAACGCCAGCACGCCGGAACTGGTGCGCCAGGAAAAACTGATCATCGGCGTGCGCAATGAAGACGGCGAAATCTACCGCCTGATCGGCGCCACCAAGCACAACAGCTTCATGAATGCCGTCGAGGAACTCTTCGACCTGGGCTTGACGGATGAGCTGGAAGACAGCGATGAGCTGGTTGAAGGCTGCGACGCGATCTTCAGCGAAACAGACTGATAACGCTCGTAGATCACAAAGGGCATGCCGCTGATTCAGTGGCATGCCTTTTTCCGTTTACGGGGCTTTGCTTGCCTTTTGCCAAGCTGTTTGCGAAAAGATCACGGTTAAAAAGTTCCGTACGGAAATATTGCGAGTATAATTTTTTCAATGAACAGACTCGACGCCTTTAAAAGCATCGCCGCACAAGCCGCTCGTGGCGAGCTGACCTTTCCTGCCAATGTGGACGCTTCGCTCAAGCTGCAAGAGGCGCTGGCCGATCCCGACTGCCATATCGAGGCCGCCGCCAAGCTGGTGCAGGCAGACCCGCTGCTGGCCGCGCGCACGGTGGCCATCGCCAATTCTGCCGCGTTCAACCGCTCCGGCAATGAAATCACCAGCGTGCGCAATGCCGTGCAGCGGCTCGGCGTGCGTACCCTGCAGTCGGTGGTGGCATCGCTGATCGTGCGCCAGCTGGGCAGCACCATCACCGATCCCGTGCTGCAAGCGAAGGCCAACCAGCTGTGGGAGCATACGGCTCACGTGGCAGCCCTGTCGCAAGTCCTGGCCCGCCGCGTCACCAGGGTTGACCCCGATACGGCCCTGTTTGCCGGCATCATGCATGAAGTGGGCGGGTTCTATCTGCTGTCGCGCGCGGCCGAATTCCCCGGCATCCTCGACGGCGAGCCGGAAGACTGGGTCGAACATGGCGAACAGGCCATCGGCCATGGCGTCCTGACCAAATTGAAGGTGCCGGAAGCGGTGATGGGCGCCATCGATGCACTGTGGGTAGGCCTGCGCGCCATCCCGCCAGAGTCGCTGGGCGACACCCTGCTGCTGGCGAATGACCTGGCGCCCGTCTCGTCGCCCCTCAACGAAAGCCCGGCCGCCATCGCCGTGCGGGCCGCCCGCGCCGCCGGCAGCATCGACTGCGTGATCGGCGATGCGACCCTGTCGAGCATCATGGAAGAATCGGACGATGAAGTGCAGTCGTTGCTGAAAGTGCTCGTGCATTAATATGCTCCAAGCACCGGATGCGGGCGTTCACTGTCAACACCGGGCGCCAATCACGCCGACAAAAAAAACCCGCTCGAAAGCGGGTCAAGTCCAAAGCTAGGGATGTCCTGAAAGAGACAGCCCTATCTTATGTGGTGCGCCGCGCCCGCTCCGTGCGCTGGCACACTTAGCGCGCAGATTATCCCGGCAACAGCTGCACGTCCGTTTCCTGCCAGGCGCGCAGCTGCCGCACGCGGGCGAACCACGCCTGAATATTTTGGTATTGCGCCAACGGCAGCCGCACGGCCTCGCTGTACATCAGCGGCGCGGCCACGGCGAAATCGGCCAGGGTCAGAGCGTCTCCGCTGAGCCAGTCGCGCTGCGCCAGATGCGCGTCCAGCACCACGGCGCACTCGTGCAGGTCGCGCTCGCCGCGCGCCTCTTCCAGCGGGTCCGCCGGACCATTGCCCGTCATGCCCTTCCAGGCCCGTTCCCAGGCCAGCACGCTGATGGCGGGCGCGAAGTGCTGCGCGGCCCAGAACAGCCAGCGGTTGACGTCGGCGCGGGCCTGCGGCGCCTGCGGATAAATCGTCTGGCCCGGCACCTGCTCGGCCAGGTATTGCATGATGGCGCACGATTCCCACAGCAGGAAAGCGCCATCGGCCAGCACGGGCACCTTGCCGTTTGGATTGAACTCGACCAGGCGGCGGCGGTCGTCCGCATTCATCAGGTCGACTTCGGCCAGTTCCAGGGGCAAGCCGAGATGGATCGCCGTCATCAGGGCACGGCGGGCATTCGAGGACATGGGGTGGTGGTACAGGCGCATGGTGCGTAACTCCGGTGAGTGAGGAAGCCACCATCGTAGTCGCCGTCACTGACAGTTTTTGTCAGGAGCGCATCTCAGGATTCCGGATCAATATCATGCATCTTGCGCCAGGCATCCAACAGCACATGGCGGCGCGCGGGGTAGCGCTCCTCATGCTGCTGCACGCTGGCGATGCGGTCGATGCGGAAATGCCGGTAATCGCCGCGCAGCTCGCACCAGGCGGCCAGCAGGCGCTTGCCTTCAAAAAAAGCCAGGGCGAACGGCCACACCGTGCGCGAGGTGGCGCTGCCATGCTCATCCTGATAGGCGAGCGTGAGTTTCTGTTCGTAGCGGATCGCCTCGCGCACCGGCTGCACGTAACGGTCGGCCGGCTGCGTGCCATCGGCGGGGCGCCCCAGCGGCACCCACAAGCTGGTCTCGGCCATGCTGTCGCGCAAGTCGCGCGGTGAGGCTGCCGCGATCTTCGCCAGGGCATTGCTGGCCGCCTGCGCCAGGCCCGCATCGCCCTGGCGGCGCACCCAGCGCGCGCCCAGCACCAGCGCTTCCAGTTCATCGGCGCCAAACATCAGGGGCGGCAAGAAGGCGCCACGGCGCAGCACATAGCCGATGCCGGCCTCGCCCTGCAGGGGGGCGCCCAGTTCGGCCAGGGTCTGGATATCGCGGTAAATCGTGCGTTCGGAGACGCCCAGCTGCTGCGCCAGCTGGGCCGCCGTGACGGGCACGCGCCTGGCGCGCATGGCGTCCATCAGCAGGAAGAGCCGGCCGCTGCGGCTCATGGGCAGGCCTGCAAAGCCTGGTCGCCCATCACCAGGGCCGACAGGGCCGGCACGTACAGATAGCCGTCGGGCGCCAGGCGCGCCGCGCGCGGCCCCTCTTGCACGCCGGCGATGCCGTAGCAGCGCTGCAAGCGGCCTGCGGCGGGCCACCAGTAGATGGCCGCCTCCTGGTCGGGAAAGCGCTGGCGCACGCTATCGGCCTGCGCCGCCACTTGCGGAAAATCGCGGTAAAAGGCGGGGGCAATGCCCAGCTCCGCGGCAAAGGCCGCTTCCAGCGCCGCCGTGTCTGCCAATTGGGCTGCCAGCGCCGCCGTTTCGCGGTCAAGCTCATCGGCCGGCACGCCCGTCTCGACCAGGCTGCGGCGCATGCGCTCCGGGCCCGCCTGCGCGCGCAGGAACGCCGATTCCTGCAGCGCCAGCACGGCGCCGGCCGGAATGTGCTTGCGCCGCGCGGCCGGGAAGACATACAGGGCGCAGCTGCCCGCGCACACCGTGTCGATGGCGAGACGCCATTGCTGCTGGCGCAGATAGCGCCCCAGCTGCATCGCTGCCTTCGGGTCGCCACCGTCGCTATTCACGCGCAACAGCGTCAGACCCGGCGCGGCCAGCAGCCGCAGCTTGTCCACGTCGCCCTCGGCAATCGGGCCGCGCAGGGCGATGGTATCGCTGGCCACACGGCGCAATTCTGCGGCACTGGCCAGCGCGCCAATGCACGCCATGATGCCCATCACTATCAAACGCTTCATCGTCATCCGCCATAAAAAAAACGACCACCGCAAACGGTGATCGTTCTTCATTCGAGCTGCAAAAAACCTGCGCTTACACCACGGCGCCGTCGGTTTCGTCTTTTTCCTTGACCGGCTTGATCAAGTCTTCGCGCTTGACGCCCAGCCACATGGCGATCGAGGCCGCGACGAACACGGACGAGTAAATACCGAAGCAGATACCGATGGTCAGCGCCAGTGCGAAGTGGTGCAGGGTCTGCCCGCCGAAGACCAGCATCGACAGCACCATCATCTGCGTGGAACCGTGGGTGATGATGGTACGCGAAATGGTGCTGGTGATCGCGCTGTCGATCACTTCATGCACGGAAGCCTTGCGCTGCTTGCGGAAGTTCTCGCGGATACGGTCAAAGATCACCACCGATTCGTTGACGGAATAACCGAGCACCGCCAGGATGGCCGCCAGTACCGTCAGCGAGAATTCCCACTGGAAGAAGGCGAAGAAACCCAGGATGATCACCACGTCATGCAAGTTGGCGATAATGGCCGAGACAGCGTATTTCCACTCGAAGCGGATGGCCAGGTAGATCATCACGCCGATAATCACCATCACCAGCGCGTTTAAGCCGTTCTGCGCCAGTTCCTCGCCCACTTGCGGGCCGACGAATTCGACTTTCTGCAAGACGACCGCTTCGCTGCCGGCAGCGTCCATGCACGCGCTCTTGATGACGTGTTCACCCTTGTCGGTGACGGTATCGATACCCTTGGTCGTGCCCTGCTCGGCCTTGCACAAGGCGTCAAACACGCGCTGCGACGTATTGGCGGCGCTGACGCCATTTTCCACCGGCAGACGGATCATCACGTCGCGCGCCGTATCGAAGCTGGTCACGCCAGGTTCTTCGTAGCCCATCTTGATCAGGGTGCCGCGTATGCCTTCAAGGTTGGCCGCCTTGGGGTATTTGACCTCCATCAAGGTGCCGCCCTTGAATTCCACGGACAGGTGCAAGCCCTTGTGGAACAGGAAGAAGACGGCGGCAAGGAAGGTCACCGCCGAAATCACGTTGAAAATCAACGCATGGCGCATGAAGGGAATATCTTTTTTGATCCGGAAAAATTCCATGAAATCCTCTGAGTTCTATTCTGTGCGTCCGGCGGCTGGGCCACCGGACGCTATCGCTGTTGACGCTATTGGGTAAGGCTGGGCCGTCGCTTATTTGCTGGTGCCCGGCACCCACACCGTGCCGATCGACAAGGTCGCCAGCTTTTTCTTGCGGCCATACCAGAGGTTGACCACGCCGCGCGACACGAACACGGAGGAGAACATCGAGGTCAGAATGCCCAGGCAATGCACAACAGCGAAGCCGCGCACCGGGCCGCTGCCGAAGGCCAGCAGCGCCAGGCCGACGATCAGGGTGGTCACGTTCGAATCGAGAATCGTGGCCCAGGCGCGATCGAAACCGGCAGCGATCGCCGCTTGCGGCGTATTGCCGGCGCGCAGCTCTTCGCGGATACGTTCATTGATCAGCACGTTGGCGTCAATCGCCATACCCAGCGCCAGCGCGATAGCGGCGATACCGGGCAAGGTCAACGTCACCTGGATCATCGACAGCAAAGCGATCAGCAACAGCAAGTTAGCGGCCAGGGCCAGCACGCTGAAGGCGCCGAACAGCATATAGTAGGCGATCATGAAGATGGCGATGGCGATGAAGCCATACAAGGTCGAGTGGAAGCCCTTGGCGATGTTTTCTGCGCCCAGTTGCGGTCCGATCGTGCGTTCTTCGATGACGGTCATCGGTGCGGACAGGGCACCCGAGCGCAGCAGCAGCGCCAGTTCATTCGCGTTTTCCGCGCCGCCCATGCCGGTGATCTGGAAGCGCGAGCCGAGTTCCTGCTGGATGGTGGCCACCGACAGCACTTCCGGCTTGCCCTTTTCAAACAGCACGATGGCCATGCGCTTGCCCACGCGTTCGCGCGTCGCTTCGCGCATCTTGCGGCCGCCGTCGCCGTTCAGGTCGATCGACACGGCCGCCTGCTGGTTCTGGTCGAAGCTGGCCGTGGCGCTGGAAATATAGTCGCCCGTCAGGATCACGTCTTTCGCCAACACGACAGGGACGCCCTTGCCAACCGTAAACAGTTCCGAGTTGAACGGGATGGCGCTCGACAGTTCGGTGCCAGGCACGATGCTTTCATCGACTAGGCGCACTTCCAGGGTCGCCGTGCGGCCGATGATGGCTTTCGCGCGGGCCACGTCCTGCACGCCCGGCAGTTGCACCACGATGCGGTCAGGACCTTGCTGCTGGATCAGCGGCTCGGCCACGCCCAGCTCGTTGACGCGCTTGGACAGGGTGGAGATATTCTGTTTCACGCCTTCATCGATGGTCGCCTTCAGGGCCGCCGGTTTCAGGGTGATGTTCAGTTTCAGGTCGCTGCCTTCGCCCGCATCGGCGAACGCCAGCTCCGTCATCTGGTCGAACAACACATTCTTTGCCTTCAGGCGCGTATCGGCGTCACGGAAGTTGATCTGCACGCTGTCGCCCACGCGCTCGATGCCGGCATGGCGGATATTCTTGTCGCGCAACACGCTACGCGCGGCGGACTGGACGCCCTGGACTTTCTTGTTCAGTACGGCTTTCGCATCGACCTGCATGAGGAAGTGCACGCCACCGCGCAAATCCAGGCCCAGGTACATGGGCAAGGCATGCAATTTTTGCATCCACATCGGCGTATTGGCTTGCAGATTGACCGTCACGATGTAAGCAGGGTCGCTGGCATCCGTATTCAAGTCCTTTTCCAGCACCAGTTTTGCCTTGAACTGGGTATCGGGATCGGCGAAACGCACGCGCACGGAGGCGAGATTGCCGGCGCCATCCATGGTGACGCCTTCCGACTTGACGTTTTCTTTCGTCAATACTTGCTCGACTTGCGTCATCAGATCACCCGTCACTTTGACGGTCGACTTGCCGCTGGTTACTTGCAGCGCCGGTGATTCACCGAAATAATTGGGCGCCGTGTAGAGTGCGCCCAGCAATAAGGCGACGACGATGATGATGTATTTCCAGGCAGGATAGCGATTCATAGTGATTCAGCGTTCAGTGTTGAGCGTCGGAGGCGTCGCGAGGGGCGGCCGATAGCCGCCCCGGGTCTATCATTGCCGAAGCAATGACAGCGAGGAATTACAGTGCCTTCAGGGTACCTTTAGGCAGCAGGGTGGTGATGGCGCTCTTTTGCACCGTGACTTCGGTGCCGGTCGCCACTTCGATGGTGACGTAAGCGTCCACTACCTTGACAACACGGCCCAGCATGCCGCCGGCGGTGACGACTTCGTCACCCTTGGCCAGCGCGTCCATCATCGCCCGTTGTTCTTTGGCGCGTTTTTGCTGTGGGCGGATCATCAGGAAATACATGACCACGAACATCAATACCAGCGGCAAGAAGCTGGTCAGGTTGCCGCCGAGGCCGAGGGATTCGGTTGGGGCTTGCGCATAAGCGTTGGAAATGAAAAACACGGTGACTCCAGTTCTAATCAGTTTGAAAAAATAGCGCTGTATTCTAGCATTGGCTATACGTCATAACCCGAATTGCAGCCATGGCAACTTTAAATGGGGCTAAAAAAGCATTATGCAATGCTTTATCGCCCCAGTCCAAGCACCAATACACAAAACTTCCGGCCCGGCTGCCGCCAGAGCGCAAGCTAAGCTTTTCTTAAGTTCCGCGTGCCCGTTCCGCATGGAATTGCAGGGTAAACGCGTGGAAACGGTCTTCGTCCAGCGCCTCGCGCATCTGGCGCATCAAGTCCAGATAATAATGCAGGTTATGGATGGTATTGAGGCGCGCGCCGAGGATTTCCTTGGAGCGGTGCAAATGGTGCAGATACGCGCGCGAAAAATTGCGGCAGGCGTAGCAGCTGCACGTCTCGTCCAGCGGCGCCTGGTCTTCCTTGTATTTGGCGTTCTTGATCTTGATATCGCCAAAACGGGTAAACAGCCAGCCATTGCGGGCGTTACGCGTCGGCATGACGCAATCGAACATGTCGATGCCGTTCGACACGCCCGCCACCAGGTCTTCCGGCGTGCCCACGCCCATCAGGTAATGCGGCTTGTTGGCCGGCAGGCGCGGGCCCACGTGGGCCAGCATGCGCATCATGTCTTCCTTCGGCTCGCCGACGGACAGGCCGCCGATGGCGATGCCGGGGAAATCGATCTCTTCCAGCTTGGCCAGGGACTCGTCGCGCAGCATTTCGAACATGCCGCCCTGCACGATGCCGAACAGCGCATTCGGGTTTTCGCCGCGGTGGAACTCGTCCTTCGAACGCTGCGCCCAGCGCAAGGACATGCGCATGGACTTGGCCGCTTCCTCGATGGTGGCCGGGCGGCCTTCGATTTCGTACGGCGTGCATTCGTCGAACTGCATCACGATGTCGGAATTCAGGACGCGCTGCACCTGCATCGACACTTCCGGCGAGAGGAACAGTTTATCGCCGTTGATGGGCGAATTGAAATGCACGCCCTCTTCCGTGATCTTGCGCATGGCGCCCAGCGAAAACACCTGGAAGCCGCCGGAATCCGTCAAAATCGGCTTGTTCCAGCCCATGAAACCGTGCAAGCCGCCGAATTTTTCCATGACCGTGTTGCCAGGGCGCAACCACAAGTGAAACGTGTTGCCCAAAATGATCTGCGCGTCGATCTCGTTCAGTTCCAGCGGCGACATCGCCTTGACAGTGCCGTAAGTGCCCACTGGCATGAAGATCGGCGTCTGCACGACGCCATGGTTGAGTTTCAAGGTGCCGCGGCGTGCCTTGGTCTGGCCGCTCGTGTCGGTCTTGAGTAATGTAAATTCCAGCATGGTCAGTCTTTCACGGGAGTATCAAGGTTCAGCGCAGCGCGCGATTGCGTGGTGAGCAGCATCGCATCGCCATAGCTGAAGAAACGGTAGTTCTGCGCGATCGCGTGCGCGTAGGCGCTGCGGATCGGTTCATAGCCGGCAAAGGCCGACACCAGCATCAGCAGGGTCGACTTCGGCAAATGGAAGTTGGTGATCAAACGCGTCACCGTCTTGAAGGCATAGCCGGGCGTGATGAACAGGGCCGTATCGGCGCTGCCCGCCACCAGCTGGCCGCTTTGCGAGGCCGATTCCAGCGCGCGCAGGCTGGTCGTGCCGACGGCGACCACGTCGCGCCCGGCAAGTTGGGCGGCGCGCACGGCGTCGACGGTGTCCTGCGGCATGGTGTACCACTCGGTATGCATCTTGTGCTCTGCCAGCACTTCCGTGCGCACGGGCTGGAAGGTGCCCGCGCCCACGTGCAGGGTCACATAGGCGAAGTTGACGCCCTTCGCCTTCAACTGGTCGAGCAAGGCCTGGTCGAAATGCAGGCCGGCCGTCGGCGCGGCGACGGCGCCCGGCACCTTGTTGAAGACAGTCTGGTAGCGCGTCTCGTCGAATGCGTCCGCATCGTGCTCGATGTAGGGCGGCAGCGGCAGCCGGCCATGCGCCTCGATCAGCTCGAATACGTCGGCCTCGAAATGCAAGGTAAAAAATTCGCCGGCGCGCTGGCCGACCGTCACGTCAAAGGCGTCGGCCAGGCGGATGCGGCAGCCGGGCGGCGGCGACTTCGAGGCGCGCACCTGGGCCAGCACGGTGCGCTCGTCGAGCACGCGCTCGACCAGCGCCTCGATCTTGCCGCCGCTTTCCTTGACGCCGAAGAAGCGCGCCTTGAGCACGCGCGTATCGTTCATCACCAGCAGGTCGCCCGCGGCTAGCTGCCCGACGATGTCGGCGAACTGGCGGTCGACGAGGGTATCGCCGTCCAGATGCAACAGGCGCGAGGCGCTGCGCTCGGCCAACGGAGTTTGCGCAATGTTTTCTTGCGGCAAATTAAAATCGAAATCGGAAAGCGAATACATGCGTTTTGCTTCAAAAGTACGTCAAAAATGATTAGGAGTGCGCAATGGAACATCTGGCACTATACTGTGCGCCTATACAGGCATTACAATAATCCGCCGCAACAATTTACGACTGCGGTACGCACAGGGTGTGCCGGACAACCCTCTATTTTACGCTAGCGGCACAAAAATCTCCGATATGTCCGAACCCAAGCCCGATCTTCCTCCCACAGCCAAGCCGGCCGCGAAGCCGAAAGCCGCCAAAAAAGTGGTCAGCACGGAAAGCCGGCTGGCCAAACTGGGCTTGCGCACGGATATGGATCTGGTGCTGCACCTGCCGATGCGCTACGAGGACGAGACCAAGGTCTACACGATACGCGACGCCTGCCTGCGCGGCGGCGAGTCGTGGCAAGTCGAGGGGGTCGTCACCAAGTGCGAAGTCAATTTCAAGCCGCGCAAGCAGCTGCTGGTGACGATCGCCGACGAAACGGGCAATTTGCTGCTGCGTTTCATGAATTTCTACGGCAGCCAGGTCAAGCAGCTGGCCGAAGGCACGCGCGTGCGCGCGCGCGCCGAACTGAAACACGGTTTTTTCGGCGCCGAGATGGTGCACCCGACGTATAAAGTGGTCAACGAGGGCGCACCGCTGCCCACGGCCCTGACGCCTGTGTACCCGTCCGGCGAAGGCCTGTCGCAGCACGTGCTGCGGCGCGAAATCGCCGACGCCATGCGCCGCATCGACTGGCAGGACACCTTGCCGGACCAGCTGCTGCGCGAGATGCAGCTGTCGCCGTTCCGCGCCGCCGTGCACCTGCTGCACTATCCGCCGCAGGACATCGATGAAAGCGCGCTGATGGACCGCTCGCACCCGGCCTGGGTACGCATGAAGTTCGATGAGCTGCTGGCGCAGCAGCTGTCGCTGAAACGCGCCCAGCGCGCGCGCCGCTCGAAAGGCGCCGCCTCGTTGCCCATTATCGGGACTTTATCGAAAGCCTTCGGCGCCGCCCTGCCCTTCAAGCTGACGGGCGCGCAGGCGCGCGTGCTCGAGGAAATCCGCGCCGACCTGCGCCAGCCGTATCCGATGCAGCGCTTGCTGCAGGGCGACGTCGGCAGCGGCAAGACGGTCGTCGCCGCCCTGTCGGCCACACAGGCCATCGACAGCGGCTACCAGGCGGCGCTGATGGCCCCCACGGAGATTCTGGCCGAGCAGCATTTCCGCAAGATCGCCGCCTGGATGGAGCCCTTGGGCGTCAAGGTGGCGTGGCTGACGGGGAGCCTGAAGAAAAAGGAAAAGACGGCGGCGCTGGCCCTGATCGAATCGGGCGAAGCGCAGCTGGTGATCGGCACGCATGCGCTGATCCAGGATAACGTGCTGTTTGCCAAACTGGGCCTGGTGATCGTCGACGAGCAGCACCGCTTCGGCGTGGGCCAGCGCCTGACCCTGCGCAACAAGGGCGACAGCGCGGCCGTGCCGCACCAGCTGATGATGTCGGCCACGCCGATCCCGCGCACCCTGGCCATGACGTATTACGCCGACCTGGAAGTGTCCGTGATCGACGAGCTGCCGCCCGGCCGCAGCCCCATCGTCACGCGCGCCATCGACCAGAACCGGCGCGACGAAGTCATCGCCCGCGTGTATGCGGCCGCGCTGGAAGGCCGGCAAGTGTACTGGGTCTGTCCGCTGATCGAGGAATCGGAAGCGCTGCAGCTGCAGACGGCAACCGATACCTACATGATGCTGGCCGAAGCCCTGCCCGCGCTGCAGGTGGGCCTCGTGCACGGCCGCTTGAAACCGGCGGAAAAGCAGGAAGTGATGGACGCCTTCATCGCCGGCCATATCCACGTGCTGGTGGCCACCACCGTCATCGAGGTGGGCGTCGACGTGCCGAACGCTTCGCTGATGGTGATCGAGCATGCCGAGCGCTTCGGCTTGTCGCAGCTGCACCAGTTGCGCGGCCGCGTGGGCCGTGGCACGGCCGCCAGCGTCTGCCTGCTGCTGTACCAGGGCCCCTTGGGCGGCGTGGCGCGCCAGCGCCTGATGACCATGCGCGAAACGACGGACGGTTTTGAAATTGCCCGCCGCGACCTGGAAATCCGCGGTCCCGGCGAGTTCCTCGGCGCGCGCCAGTCCGGCCAGGCCATGCTGCGCTTCGCCGACCTGGAAACGGATCAATGGCTGGTCGATCAGGCGCGCGACGTGGCGCACGACCTGCTGCACGCCACCACGGCCGCCGCCGCAGCTACCGTGGAAGCGCATCTGGCGCGCTGGCTCGGTGGGAAAGAGGAATTCCTGAAGGTGTAAATCTGGTATTGCATGCTTCAGGGTGTTGTCGGATTACGCGCTGTGCGCTAATCCGACAACCTTGCTAGCGCTCCTCACTCCCGCCCAACATCCGCCACCTCCACACCGTCCCCGCCCCAATCGGCGGCATACCGTCCCTGCCTTACATACCGGTGAAAACTGGAATACGGCCAATCGATGACTTTGCCCACCAAACCATGTTTGACAGGGTTGTAATGGATGTAATCGACATGGTTGGCGAAGTCGCGCTCATCGCGCAAGACATGCTCCCAATACCGCTGCTGCCAGACATTTTTAAGATTGCTGTGCTTGCTGAACCATGTCTTGATCAAGCGCCAGCGCGTCATGAAATCGGCATCGCCTTCAGGCAGTGTCCAGATGCAATGCAGGTGATCAGGCAGGATGACGATAGCGTCGATAGCGAATGGCTTTTTATGGGGCACGGCGCGGAAAGCGTCCCGCACCAGGTCTACAACTGTTGCTGATGCAAAAACGGACCGGCGGCGTGACGTCACCACCGTGAAGAAGAAGCTGCCGCCTGGCTGGTATGCGCGTCGGTATCGCATGATTTCAGGGTATTGTCGGATTACGGCCTGCGGCCCAGACGCCGTCGGTATTGTTTATTTTCGGGTGATGTCGGATTACGGCCTGCGGCCTAATCCGACTTCCAGCGTAATCCAACTGTTCGCAAACTACCTTGCGCCCGCGCAGCCTACATGCACATCCAGAAGCGGTTCGCCAGGTCGAGCATGAAGTCCGGCCGCAGATAGGCCAGGAAGACGATGGCCAGCAGCGCCGCGCCAGCCAGGCGCCATAGCCATGTGCGCCAGCTGCCCATTATGCCGCCACCGCCACGCGCTTGACGGCGCGCTCGTCGATAGGCAGGTTGATCAGCGCGGCCATGAGCCCCAAGCCGATGGTGATCATCCACACGATGTGGTAACTGCCCTGGTGTTCGTACAGATAGCCACCCAGCCAGGCGCCGAGGAAACTGCCCACCTGATGCGAGAAGAACACCATCCCGGCCAGCATCGACAGGTGCTTCACGCCGAAGATGCCAGCGATGATGCCGTTCGTCAGCGGCACGGTCGACAGCCACAGCACGCCCATGCCGGCGGCGAACAGGTACACGGACCAGGCCGACAATGGCGCCAGCAGGAACACGGTGATGACCACGGCGCGCGTCACATAGATGGCCGACAGCAGGTAGCGCTTGGCGATCTTGCCACCGAGTTTGCCCGCGTAGTAGGAGCCGACGATGTTGAACAGGCCGATCAGCGCCAGCGCCGTGACGGCGACGTTCGGATTCAGCAGGCCCTGGTCCTTCAGGTAGGCCGGCAAGTGCACGCCGATGAAGACCAGCTGGAAACCGCAGACAAAATACCCTGCCAGCAGCAGCCAGAACGAGCGGCTGGCGATGGCTTCGCTGAAGGCGGCGCCAACGCTTTGCTGCGGGCCGCTGGCGTGCGAGACGGGTGGCTCGCGCAAATAAAAGGCCATCGGGATCATGGCCAGCAGCACCAGCGCGGCCAGCACATAAAAGGCGTTTTGCCAGCCCACGGCGGAAATCAGTTGCTGCTCGACCGGCATCATGAGGAACTGGCCGAACGAGCCGGCCGCCGACGAGATGCCGAAGGCCCAGGAGCGCTGCTCGGGCGGCGCGCTGCGGCCGATGATGCCGCTGATGGCGCCGAAGGCCGTGCAGGCCAGCGCCAGGCCGATAAAGATGCCGGACCCGACGATGAACAGGGTGGGCTGCGTGACGAGCGCCATCCACACCAGACCCGCCATGTAGCTGATGGCGCCGACGATGACGACGCGCATGGTGCCGAAACGGTCGGCCGCCATGCCGGCGAACGGGCCGAAGACGCCCCACATCAGGTTTTGCATGGCCAGCGCCAGCGAATACGTTTCGCGCGTCCAGCCATTCGCTTGCGAGATCGGCTGCATCCAGAAGCCCAGGCCGTGGCGCACGCCCATCGCCAGGGTCAGGACGACGCCGCTGGCGATGAGGACGGTTTTCAGGCTGGGACGGGAGGAGTGCAATGTCATGGGATTCCTGCTTACGCCTGGTCGGCTTGGTAGACGAGGCCAATCTGGCCGCGCATGGTGTCAAGGTTGTGCATCAGCGCCACGCTGTCGGCGTGCGGCATGACGGGGCTTTCCAGCAGGCCGGCGCGGATGCAGCGCATCGCTTCGATCGCCTCGTGCGCGTAGCCATTGCCCAGGTGCGGCACGGCGACGACGCGGCGTTCGCGATCCATCGCTTCGACGATCAGGTGGTCGGGCTTGTAAAAACGGTTGGGCAGGCGGACGCGCCCCAGGCTGCCGGATATGGTCATTTCCGTCGGTGTCAGCGCGCGCAGGCTGCAGGCGCAGGACGAGGTGCCTCCGCCCGTGTGCAGCAGCGAAAACACCACCTGCTCATCGACGCCGGTGGCGCCCAGCTCGGCCAGCGCCTGCACCTGCGATACGGGGCCGAGGAAGAAGGCCGCCATCGACAGCGGATAGATGCCCACGTCGAGCAGTGCGCCGCCGCCGAGTGCGGGATTGAACATGCGGTGCTCGGGCGGGAAATTGGCGACAAAGCCGATATCGGCCTGCACCTGCTGCAGCACGCCGATTTCGCCGCTGGCGACGATGCGTTTGGCTTCCTGCACGGCGGGCAGGAAACGGCTCCACATGGCTTCCATCAGAAACAGTTTTTGCTCGCGCGCCATGTCCACCACGGCCTGCGCTTCGCGCGCGTTCATGGTGAACGGTTTTTCGCACACGACGTGCTTGCCTGCGGCCAGGCACATCAGGGCATTTTCCGCATGCAAGGTGTGCGGCGTGGCGATGTAGATCACGTCCACGTCGGGGTCCATGGCCAGCGCCTGGTAAGAGCCGTGGCAGTGTTCGATGCCGAATTCGGCGCCGAACGCCTGCGCGCCGGCGCTGCTGCGCGAGGCAACCGCCACCAGTTGCGCACCGGGCGCATCGCGCAAACCATGGGCCATCGCGCGGGCGATCTTGCCGGTGCCGAGGATACCCCAACGGACGGTATTTTCCATGCTATTGATCTCTTTCTGCGCCAGCTTCCTTGCGCTTCGGGCGGAACACCGCCGCATCATTGTAAAAATCGTCGTTCTGGCCTTCGCACCAGCCGGGCAAACCGAGCACGGGCAGCGGCGTGAAGTCTGCCGTGGAAAGGCCTTGCCGGGCCAGGTCCTGCGCCACCCGCTCGTCGAGCCAGGCGCGCCGTGCCGCATCGTCCAGGGTGAAATAGGCGTCGCCCGCGAAGATCACGCGCGTGTGCGCCGTGATGGCCTTGCGCGGCGCCACCAGTTTTTCCATCAGCGCGTGGCCGAACAGCCAGATTTCGGCGTCGCCGCCGGCGCCAAACTTGTCGCGCTGCGCAATGAAGGCGCTGCGCCAGTCATGCCCGCGCAAGGCCGCCTCCAGCGCGCGCCCCGCATCGCTGTCGCGCAGCACCAGCAAGGCGGAATTCTCATCGAAAATCGTCGCGCCATCGCGCGCGGGACCACGCGATTTGCCGACGCCGGACAGCGCGATCTGCGCCGCCTGCAGCGCGTTCAATTGCCGCTTGATGCGGGGGAAGGTGAGCCACACGAGCGCGTTGAAAAAATCGTGCAGATTGTCGCGCGTCGGCACGCCGCCCGTCGCGCCGATGAACGCCTCGTAGGCGACACCTTCGGGCAGATCCGCTTGCGGCACGAAGGCCAGCGGCAAGCCGGAGGGATTGCGCAAGTCCAGCGCCCGCGCCCGCCCGTTCAGCGCATTGATCACGGTGTCGCGCTGCAGGTCCAGCTGCCGTCGCGCCGGCAGCACCGTGGCAAACCAGGGGCGGGTCCAGTCTATCGATGGCAGCATGGCGTGATTACACCATTTTCCAGTTGATCTGCTCGCCCGCGTTGAGCGGAATCACGTGGCTGTCGCCCAGCGGCAGCGAGGCTGGCAAGGTCCAGCTTTCGCGCATCAGGGTGATGCTGTCCGTGTTGCGCGGCACGCCGTAGAAGGCCGGGCCGTGGAAGCTGGCGAACGCTTCCAGTTTATCGAGCGCGCCGGCCCGCTCGAACGCTTCCGCATACATTTCCATCGCGTGCAGGGCCGTGTAGCAGCCGGCGCAGCCGCAGGCCATTTCCTTGGCGCCCTGCGCGTGCGGCGCCGAGTCGGTTCCGAGGAAGAAACGCTCGTCGCCGCTGGCGGCGGCCGTCATCAGGGCCAGACGGTGCTCTTCGCGCTTGAGGATGGGCAGACAGTAGTAATGGGGGCGGATGCCGCCCTTGAAGATTTCGTTGCGGTTGTACAGCAGATGATGCGCCGTGATGGTAGCGGCGATCGGGCCTTCCGCTTCAGCCACGTACTGCGCCGCATCCTTGGTGGTGATGTGTTCGAACACCACCGACAGGGCCGGGAAGGCGCTGCGCAGCGGACGCATCACGCGCTCGATGAAGACGGCTTCGCGGTCGAAAATGTCGATTTCCGGGTCCGTCACTTCGCCGTGCACGAGGAAGGGCATGCCCACTTCCTGCATCACTTCGAGCACCTTGTAGCAGTTCTTCAAATCCGTCACGCCCAGGTCGGAGTTCGTCGTGGCGCCGGCCGGATACAGTTTCACGGCTTGCACAATGCCGCTATCCTGCGCGCGGCGGATTTCGTCGGGCGAGGTGTTGTTCGTCAGGTACAGCACCATCAGCGGATCGAAGTTCACGCCTTCGGGCACGGCAGCCAGGATGCGCTCGCGGTAGGCGCTGGCATCGGCCGTGGTGGTGACAGGCGGCTTCAGGTTCGGCATGACGATGGCGCGGCCGAACTGGCGCGCGCTGTGCGGCAGCACGCTGGCCATGACGGCGCCATCGCGCAGATGCAAATGCCAGTCGTCAGGACGGGTGATGGTGATGGAAGATGGGACGGCGGTCGGGGTGTGATCGAGTGTGGACATGGCGGCTGCTCTCAGGCGGTCATTGCGGATGCTGCCATTTTACCAGCCGCAGGGCCGGCCCGCCGGCCAGGACACCCGTGCACGCTCGCTGCCGGAACGATCAAACGGCCAGTATGCACTGGCCGTTTTCAATATCAGGAGTGCACGCGAATCAGGGTGCAGCCACCCTGGCCGTCAGCTCCTGCGCGCGCGCTGAAAATTAATGGATGATCTTGGCGAGGAAATCGCGCGCGCGGTCCGAGCGCGTCGTGTTGAAGAAGTCATCCTTGCTGCAATCTTCGATGATCTTGCCCTGGTCCATGAAGACGATGCGGTTGGCGACTCTTTTTGCAAAGCCCATTTCGTGGGTGACGACCATCATCGTCATGCCTTCCTGCGCCAGGCCCACCATCACGTCGAGCACTTCGTTGATCATCTCCGGGTCGAGCGCCGATGTCGGCTCGTCGAACAGCATGGCGATCGGGTCCATCGACAGCGCGCGGGCGATTGCCACGCGCTGCTGCTGGCCGCCCGACAGCTGGCCGGGAAATTTATCCTGCTGCGACAGCAAGCCGACGCGGTCCAGGTATTGCAAGCCCTTGGCATTGGCTTCGTCGGCGCTGCGCCCCAGCACCTTGATCTGGCCGATGGTGAGGTTTTCGCGGATCGACAGGTGCGGGAACAGCTCGAAATTCTGGAACACCATGCCGATGCGCGCGCGCAGTTTCGACAAATTCGTCTTCGGGTCGTTGACGCTGATGCCGTCGACGATGATCTGCCCCTGCTGTATCGGCTCGAGGCCGTTGACGGTCTTGATCAGGGTCGACTTGCCGGAGCCGGACGGGCCGCAAATGACCATCACGTCACCCTTGGCAACCTTGGTGGTGCAGTCGGTCAGCACCTGGAACTGGCCATACCATTTGCTGACATTATTGAGTTCAATCATCTTGTTCTTTCTTTTCGGTTAGCGAATGATGGCGAC
This sequence comes from Janthinobacterium sp. JF4, assembly GCF_059617925.1. NCBI lineage: Bacteria > Pseudomonadati > Pseudomonadota > Betaproteobacteria > Burkholderiales > Oxalobacteraceae > Janthinobacterium > Janthinobacterium sp. JF4. Next base: position 79,468 of record NZ_JCAQAV010000021.1, read on the forward strand.
GCGTTTCTGCAGGCGTTTTACCAGGAACGACAAGGCATAGCACAGCACGAAATACACGACGGCGACAAACACGTACATCTCCACCAGGCGGCCGTCGCGCTGGGCGATCTTCGAGGCGGCGCCGACGAAATCGGGGATCGACAGCACGTACACGAGCGAGACATCCTGGAACAGCACGATGGTTTGCGTCAGCAGCACGGGAATCATGTTGCGGAAGGCCTGAGGCAGCACGATGCTGCCCATGGTCTGCCGGTAGTTCATGCCCAGCGCCTGGCCTGCCCACACCTGGCCGCGCGGGATCGACTGTATGCCGCTGCGCATGATCTCGCAATAGTAGGCCGCCTCGAACATGATGAAGGTGATCAGCGCGGAGGAAAACGCGCCCACTTTCACGGGTTCTTCCGCGCCGATGATCCAGGCAGCGATGTACGGCACCAGGAAGTAGAACCAGAAGATCACCAGCACCAGCGGGATCGAGCGTATCAGGTTGACGTAGCTCGACGCCACGCCCGAAATGAGGCGATTGCCGGACAGGCGCATCAGCGCCAGCAGGGTGCCCAGCACGATGCCGCCCACCATGGACAGCGCCGTCAGTTTCAGGGTGAACACCATGCCGGTCTGGAACAGGTAGACCCACGAGCGGGAGATGACATCGAAGTCGAAATTGCCGAACATATCAATGTCCTCCCGTCTTGGCGCCGGCGACGATGAAGCCCGGGATGGCGACCTTTTTTTCGATCAGGTGCATCAGCACCACCACCAGCAGGTTGACGACGACATAGATGATGGTGGCGGCTGAAAACGCTTCGAATACCTGGAACGAGAATTCCTGGATGGCGCGCGCGCTGGCCGTCAGTTCGATCAGGCCGATGGTCAGCGCCACGGAACTGTTCTTGATGATGTTCAAAAATTCGCTGGTCAGCGGCGGCATGATGACACGCGCGGCCATCGGCAGCAAGATGAAGCGGTAGGTTTGCGGCAGGGTCAGGCCCAGCGCCGTGCCGGCCAGTTTCTGCCCGCGCGGCAGTGCCTCGATGCCTGTCGTTACCTGCACGGCCACGCGCGAGGAAGTAAAGAATCCCAGGCACAGCACGGCAGTGACGAACGGCGCATTCGGCAGCGACTTGACCCAGGCGCCCAGGTCCGGCGGCAGCAGTTCCGGCATGACGAAATACCAGAGGAACATCTGCACCAGCAGCGGCACGTTGCGGAACAATTCGACGTAGGCATTGGCCACGCCCACCAGCCATTTGTTCGGCAGGGTGCGGACGGTGCCGATCACCAGACCCAATATCAATGCCATGATCCACGCCGTACCGGCCGTGGCCAGGGTCCAGACCAGGCCGGACCACAAAGTGTCCATATACGTGCCCACGCCATCGGGAGAAATCTCCCAGAAAATGCGCCAATTCCAGTTGTAATTCATGATCATCCTTCCCATGCAGCCCAGGGACAGCGGCCAGGCGCCCGTCCCGCAATTGAAACGGGAGGCTTGCGCCCCCCGGTTTGTTACGCAGTCTTTACTTTTTCCGTTTGTCCGAGGTCTTCTGCGCTTCGGGCACGGCCGCATACGCAGCCGGGTCACCCGAGTCGGTCGGATTCATGAACACGGCCTTCAATTGCGGCGGCATCGGGAATTTCAGGTTGATGTTTTTCGGCGGAATTGGCGAGGTAAACCATTTCGCGTAAATGCGGTTGATGTCATCGCTCTTGTACAGGCGGATCAGGGCTTCGTCGACCACTTTCTTGAAAGCTGGATCGTTCTTGCGCAGCATGATGCCGTACGGCTCGACCGACAGCGCATCCTTGGTGATTTCGTAGTCGTTCGGATTTTTCGAATTGGCCACCTGCGACGCCAGCAGGATATCGTCGTTGGCTTCGGCCACTGCGCGGCCCGTTTCCAGCATCAGGAACGATTCAGGATGATCCTTGCCGACGGCGATATTCATGCCCAGGTTTTTTTCCTTGTTCAGGATCGTCATCTGCTTGATGGTCGACGTGCCGGCCGTGGCGACCAGCGTCTTGCCGCGCAAGTCTTCCAGGGTCTTGATGTTCGAGGATTTTTTCGCCAGGATGCGGTTGCCGATGACGAACATGGTGGGGGCGAATGCCACCTGCTGCTGGCGCTCCAGGTTGTTCGTCGTCGAGCCGCATTCGAGGTCGATGGTGCCGTTGGCCATCAGCGGGATGCGGTTGGCCGACGTCACGGGGCTCATCACCACTTTCAGTTCGCTCAAGCCCAGGTGCTTTTGCAGTGCCGTGACGACTTTCATGCACAGGTCGATCGAATAACCCTGGTATTGCTGTTTGTCATCGAGATAGGAGAAGGGCACGGAGCCGTCGCGCACACCGAGGGTGACGGAACCGGCTTTCTTGATCTTGGCCAAGGTGCCGGTCAATTCCTGAGCCTGGACTGGCGACATGCTGCTGATGACACCGACGCTGAGCAGCGTGGCGATGATTTTGGTCAATTTCATAAATTCTCCTGGGCGGACAAACCGGATGGACTCCGAACGAAACAACTGTGGTGCAAACGCCACCAATGGAATTAATTTTATTTCATTTTCAGCGCTGGACTAGCCGTTTTCTGCGATTGTCCTCAAATAGGCGCTATGCGCGCGCCTGAATCAGCGCGGCTGTAGCATTTTTCCTACTGATTTCCCCTTCCCGATTTATTTTGCCGGCGCCAGCCCCGCCAACTCGTCCTCTTGCGCCTCATCGTCCATATTCGCCTGCTGGCGTTGCCACATCTGCGCGTACAGGCCATTCGCGGCCAGTAGTTGCGGATGCGTGCCCCGCTCGACGATGCGGCCATGGTCGAGCACCAGGATTTGCTGGGCGTCGGCCACCGTCGACAGGCGGTGCGCAATGACCAGGGTGGTGCGGTTCTTGGCGATCTCTTTCAGCTGCGCCTGGATCGCCTGCTCGGCCTTCGAGTCGAGCGCCGACGTCGCTTCATCGAAGATCAGGATGGCCGGGTCTTTCAGCAAGGTACGGGCGATGGCCACGCGCTGCTTTTCGCCGCCCGACAGTTTCAAGCCCCGCTCACCCACCATGGAGTTGTAGCCATCTGGCAAGCTTTCAATAAAATCATGGATCGATGCGGCCTTGGCCGCCGCCACGATGGCGTCCTTGCTGGCGCCCGGCTTGCCGTAGGCGATGTTGTATTCGATGCTGTCGTTGAACAAGACCGTGTCCTGCGGCACGATGCCGATGGCCGCGCGCAGCGAATCCTGCGTGATGGCCCGCAAGTCCTGACCATCGATGGTGATGCTGCCGCCATCGACTTCGTAAAAGCGGAACAGCAAGCGCGACAGGGTCGACTTGCCCGAGCCACTGTGGCCCACCACGGCCGTCGTGGTGCCGGCGGGGATCTGGAAATCGACGTCGAACAGGATTTGCCGCTTGGCTTCGTAGCTGAAATCCACATGCTGGAAACGCACGGCCGCGCCGCGCGTGACGAGCGGCTGGGCGGCCGGCGTATCGGCGATTTCGCGGTTTTCGTTCAGCAAGGAAAACAGGCGTTCCATGTCGGCCAGGCTTTGCTTGATTTCGCGGTAGATGACGCCCAGGAAATTGAGCGGAATGTACAGCTGGATCATGAAGGCGTTCACCAGCACCAGGTCGCCCAGGGTCATGCTGCCGGCGATCACGCCCACCGTGGCGCGCCAGAGTATCAATGTCACGGCCGTGGCGATGATCAAGGACTGGCCCGTATTGAGCAGGGACAGCGAAGTCTGCGATTTCACGGCCGCCGATTCATAGCGCTGCAAGCCTTCGTCGTAGCGCTTCGCCTCGTAATCCTCGTTGCCGAAATATTTCACGGTTTCATAGTTGATCAGCGAATCGATGGCCTTGGTATTCGCCTTCGAGTCGAGATCATTCATGGTGCGGCGGAAATGCGTGCGCCAGTTCGTCACCAGCACGGTAAACGCGATGTACGACACCAGTGCCACCGCCGTGATGACGGTAAACCAGATGTCGTAATGCAAGACCAGATAGCCGAGCACGAGGGTGATTTCCACCAGGGTCGGCAAGATGTTGAACAAGGTATAGGAAATGAGCGAACCGACGCTGCGCGTGCCCCGTTCGATGTCGCGCGTCATGCCGCCCGTCTGGCGGTTCAAATGAAAGCGCAGGGACAGCGCATGCAGGTGGCGGAACACTTGCAGCGCGATGGTGCGCACGGCCCGCTGCGTGACCCGGGCGAACAGGAACTCGCGCAACTCCGTGAACAAGGTGGTCGACAGGCGCAGCAGGCCGTAGGCCACCAGCAAGCCGACCGGCAGCACCAGCAGCGCTTGCGGGTGCGCCGCCGTGATCGTCATGGCGTCGACGAGTTTTTTCAGGATCAGGGGCACGCCCACGTTGGCCAGCTTGGCACCCACCAGGCATAGCAGCGCCAGCAGCACGCGCCATTTGTAGACCCACAGATACGGCAGCAAGGTCTTGATGGTGGCGAAATCGCTGTGGCTGGCGGAGGCTGGCGAGCGGGGCGGAGGGGGAGTCTGGGAACGGCGCATGGCGAAGGTCGGCTTTTTATGGTTCAATCGGGGCAATTGTAGCCTTTCATGAGAATAAAAGATGAGCACCTCCCCCGACCGTCCCGACAACTGCCTCGCCTCCGGCCTGCCCGCCGGAAAAATGCCGGAATTGCGCATGATGCCCGCGCCGTCCGACGCCAATGTGTACGGCGACGTGTTCGGCGGCTGGATCATGGCGCAGGTCGATATCGCCGGTTCCCTGCCGGCCACGCGGCGCGCCAACGGCCGTGTCGCCACCATCGCCGTCAACTCCTTCGTCTTCAAAAACCCCGTCTTCGTCGGCGATCTGCTCTCCTTCTACGCCGACATCGTCAAGGTCGGCAATACCTCGATCACCGTCAATGTCGAGGTGTATGCCGAGCGCAACCGCCTGCAGGCGTGCATCGTGAAAGTCACGGAAGCCACGCTGATCTACGTGGCGACGGACTCCGACCGCAAGCCGCGCAAGGTGCCGCCGATCGAGACCTTATTGTCGTCTTGATTGTCGCAATAATTCCACACCATGGATGAGCAGCGCCGCATCTTCCTGCACAGCGCTGCGCGCATCACGGCGCTGGTCGCCGCCGGCAGCGTGCTGTCCGGCTCGGGCGCGCGCGCCGCCACGCGCTTGAATGGCGCGGGCTATCCGTTTGCGCTCGGTGTCGCTTCCGGTTCACCGTTACCAGATGCGGTGGTGCTGTGGACGCGCATCTGCCACGACCCGCTGCATGCCGCCGCCACGCCCGCCATCGCCCTGAACGTGCGCTGGGAAGTGGCCGAAGACGAGGCTTTTCGCCGCATCGCCGCCAAGGGACAAGCCACGGCCACGCCCGCCCTCGCGCACAGCGTGCATGTGGACGTGGCGGGCCTGGCGCCCGGGCGCTGGTACTGGTACCGTTTTATCTTTGGCGACGCCGTCAGCCCCGTGGGCCGCACGCGCACGGCGCCCGAGTCCGGCTCCATGCCTGCCTCGCTGAAACTGGCCGTCGCCTCGTGCCAGCACTGGGAATTCGGCGCGTATGCGGCGCACCGGCACATCGCCACGGCCGCGCCCGACCTGGTGGCCTTTCTCGGCGATTACATTTATGAGTGGGGACCATACCAGCTGCAGCACCCGGGCCGGGCCGTGCGCACGCATGAAAGCTTTAGCCTGGACGAGTACCGCGCCCGCTATGCGCAATACAAGAGCGACCAGGATTTGCAGGGCGCACACCTGGCCGCGCCGTGGATCGTCACCTGGGATGACCATGAAGTGGCCAACGATTACGGCAACGACCGCGACGAGTTGCTCACGCCGACGTTCCTGCAGCGCCGTGCGGCCGCCTACCAGGCGTTCTATGAGCACATGCCGCTGCGTTTGCTACCGCTGGGCAGAAGGGGTTTTGTCGACATGCGCATCTACCAGCGCTATGACTGGGGCCGGCTGGCGCGCTTCCACGTGCTGGACGACCGGCAATACCGCGCCTATCACGCGTGCGCCAGGCCGGGCCGCGGCGGCTCCAATTCCGTCACCACGCGCAACTGCCCCGACCTGCTGAAACCGCAGCGCACGATGCTGGGCGAGGAACAGCAGCGCTGGCTGCAAGCCGGTCTCGATGATTCTCCCGCACGCTGGAATATCCTGGCCCAGCAAACCCTGATGGCGCAATCGAGCCAGGTGCCCATCCTGCGGCCAGGCGACGAACGCATCTGGACCGATGGCTGGGATGGCTATCCGCTGGCGCGCCAGCACCTGCTCGACGCCTTGCGCAGCAGCAAGGCCAGCAACCCGCTGGTGCTGTCGGGCGACGTGCATACTTTTTATGCCACAGAACTGAGCCGCAACGCCATGCGTCCCACCGGCAAGGATAACCCCGTGCTAGCGACCGAGTTTTGCGGCACGTCGATCACGTCGAGTTCCCGCCCGCAGGCGCGCACGGAACAATACGTGACGATGAACCCGCACATCCGCTACGGACGCAGCGACAAGCGCGGCTATATGTTGATGGAGATCACGCCGGAGAAAACCACGACCCTGTTCCAGGGCCTGGAGAACGTGCGCGACAGCACGTCTGCCATCGCGACACTGGCCAGCTTTGTCGTCCGGGACGGCAAGGCTGGCTTGCAGAGCTAACGCTTAAGCAACCTTCTTTTCGTCGCGCAATTGACGGCGCAAGATCTTGCCGACATTGGTCTTCGGCAATTCATCGCGGAACTCGATGTATTTCGGTTTCTTGTAGGCCGTCAGTTCATGTTTGCAGTGCTCGCGGATCTGTTCCACCGTCAAGTTTGGATCCTTGCGCACGACAAACACTTTCACGGCTTCTCCCGCGTTGGCATCCGGCACGCCGATGCACGCGCATTCCAATACGCCCGGGCACGAAGCGACCACGTCTTCCACCTCGTTCGGATACACATTGAAGCCGGAAACGATGATCATGTCTTTCTTGCGGTCGACGATTTTTACGTAGCCACGCTCATCCATCACGCCCACGTCGCCGGTCTTGAAGTAGCCGTCGGCAGTCATCGACTTGGCCGTCTCGTCCGGACGCTGCCAGTAGCCGGCCATCACTTGCGGGCCGCGCACGGCGATCTCGCCCGGCTCGCCCAGCGGCACTTCCACGCCATCGTCGTTCAGGATCGCCACTTCCGTCGAGGGGAAAGGCAAGCCGATGGTGCCCGTAAATTCCGTGATATCGACGCGGTTGCCCGTCACCACAGGCGACGTTTCCGACATGCCATAGCCTTCGATCAGCGGACAGCCCGTCAGTTTCAGCCAGCGTTCGGCCACGTTGCGCTGCAAGGCCATGCCGCCGCCATTGCACACCTTGTAGCTGGAGAAATCGAGCTTGGCGAAGTCGGCATTGTTCAGCAGCGCGTTATATAAAGTGTTGACGGCCGGGAAAACGACGATCTTGTGCTTGGACAATTCCTTGACGAAGCCGGGGATGTCGCGCGGGTTGGGAATCAGCACGCTCATGCCGCCCAGGCGCATGCCCATCAGGGCGCTGACCGTCAGCGAATAGATGTGATACAGGGGCAAAGCGCACATGAATCCCATCGAGGTAGCGCGCATTTCAGGCGTCATCACGGGCGACATCCACGCCTCGTTTTGCAATACGTTGGCGATCACATTACGGTGCAACAGCATCGCGCCCTTCGACACGCCCGTCGTGCCGCCCGTGTATTGCAGGAAGACGATATCGTCATGCCCCTGCTGCACCGGCGTGAGTGTCAAACGGGAACCCTCGGCCAGCATCTTGTTGAAGCTGATGGCGCCCGGCAAGGAAAACGCGGGCACCATTTTCTTGATCTTGCGCACGACGAAGTTGACAATCGTCCCCTTCAAGCCACCGAGCAAGTCGCCCATAGTGGCGACGATCACATGCTTGACCTGGGTATGCGGCAGCACCTGCTCCACCGTGGTGGCGAAATTTTCCAGCACGATGATCGCTTCGCTGCCCGAATCGATCAGCTGGTGCTGCAATTCACGCGGCGTGTACAGCGGGTTGACATTGACCACGGTGTAGCCGGCGCGCAGGATCGCCGCCATGGCCACCGGATACTGCAGCACGTTCGGCAGCATGATCGCCACGCGCGCGCCCTTCTTCAGGCCACGGCTTTGCAGCCAGGCCCCCATCTGCAGCGACAGCTTGTCGAGCTCGCGGTAGGTGAGAAATTTATCCATGCACACGAAAGCGTTGCGGTCCGCATATTTCTGGAACGACTCTTCCAGCAAATGCGTCACGGAACGGTATTGCGTGCAATCAATCTCTGCGGGAACGCTGTCCGGGTACGACTTCAACCAAATCTTGTCCATCTATGCCTCATCTTTATCTGTATAAAAGGGGGCGCGGCCTTGACGCGCCCCCTGCACTGTTTATGCTGCTTTCTTCGTTTCGTCACGCAGGGCGCGACGCAAAATCTTGCCGACGTTGGTCTTCGGCAGTTCATCGCGGAACTCGATGTATTTCGGCCGCTTGTAGCCCGTGAATTGTTCCTTGCAATACGCGGCCAGCACTGCCTGGGTCAGGTTAGGATCCTTGCGCACGACAAACACTTTCACGGCCTCGCCCGAGTGTTCGTCCGGCACGCCTACGCAGGCGCACTCGAGCACGCCCGGATGGGCCGCGATGACGGCTTCGACTTCGTTCGGATACACATTGAAGCCGGAGACGAGAATCATGTCTTTCTTGCGGTCAACGATCTTCACGTAGCCGCGCTCGTCCATGATGCCCACGTCGCCGGATTTAAAGTAGCCGTCTTGTGTCATGACCTTGGCCGTCTCATCGGGACGGTTCCAGTAGCCTGTCATCACTTGCGGGCCGCGGATGGCGATCTCGCCCGTCTGCCCCAGCGGCACTTCCTTGCCGTCATCGTCGAGAATGGCGATCTCGGTCGACGGAATCGGCAAGCCGATGGTGCCCGAAAACGCCGTGCTGTCGGCGCGGTTGCAAGTGGCGACAGGTGACGTTTCCGACAGGCCATAACCTTCGATGATGGACACGCCCGTCGCCTGCAGCCACTTGTCGTTGACGGCTTGCTGCACCGCCATGCCGCCGCCATTGGCGATCTTCAAGCCCGAGAAATCGAGCCTGGCGAAATCGGGGTGATTGACCAACGCGTTATACAGCGTATTGACCGCTGGCAACAAGTTAAACTTGTACTTGCCCAGTTCCTTGATCAGGCCCGGGATATCGCGCGGATTCGGGATCAGGATATTCAGGGCGCCCACGCGCGTGCCCCACATGGCGCACGCCGTCAGGGCGAAGATATGGTACAGCGGCAAGGCACAGACGATGATCAACTGCTCGCGGCTGTTCTGGTCAAGCGCCGCGCCCGACCACGCTTCGCTCTGCAGCACATTCGCGATCACATTGCGGTGGCTCAAGGTCGCGCCTTTCGACACGCCCGTCGTGCCGCCCGTGTATTGCAGGAAGGCAGCGTCGTTGATGCCCAGCTCGACAGGCGTGAGCTTCATGCGGCTGCCCAGCGCCAGCGCCTGCTTGAAACGCATGGCGTTCGGCAAGGAATACGCGGGCACCATCTTCTTGACGTTACGCACGACAAAATTGACGATCATGCCCTTCAAGCCACCCAACATCTCGCCCATGCTGGCGACGACGATGTGCTTGACAGCCGTCTTGCCCAGCACTTGCTCGAGCGTATGGGCAAAGTTTTCCAGCACGATGATGGCTTCGCTGCCCGAATCGTTGAGCTGATGCTCGAGTTCGCGCGGCGTATACAAGGGGTTGACGTTGACCACCGTGTAGCCGGCGCGCAGCACGGCGGCAATGGCCACCGGATACTGCAGCACGTTCGGCATCATCAGGGCAACCCGGGCGCCCTTCTTCAGGCCACGGCTTTGCAGCCAGGCACCCAGCTGGCGCGAATAAGTGTCGAGTTCGGCATAGGTGAGAAATTTGTCCATGCAGACATAGGCATTGCGGTCCGCATATTTTTGAAACGCTTCTTCCAGCAAATGCACCAGCGAACGATATTGATCAGGATTAATGTCGGCAGGTACGCCGGGAGGGTACGACTTCAGCCAAATTTTGTCCATCCTGTGCCTCTTGTCTCGAATAATCGTGGGGGGGCCGGCGCACCCTGCCGGCGCGGATCATTGCTGCGGATTCTGTTGTCCTGCAGTCAGTTTGAGCATTCTGACGAGCAATTGCTCTATGCTACTAATGCGATGCTATCGGGCGCCGGGCTTCCATGCAAGCGCTTTCAACAGTATTGGAGCGGCAACTCTAGGGGTATTTTATGCTGCAATGCAGCATGGCAAATACACTGTTGCAGGATCGTCTGGCTCGGCGTACGGGACAATCTTTACGGGTCACGGGCTGGACAATTGTTCCAGCGCCTGCCTGCGCTCAGGCTTCTTGATCTGGGCCATTGTGTGCACTGCAGCATAAAAAGCACGAAAGTTCTTTTTTTCTTCCAGCAATTTTCTGAAGGCAGGCAAAAATTCATTGTAGGTAGACACGGAAGCGAGGTGCGCATTGCTCAATGGCTGCTCGAACCAGCGGTCGTAACCGGCAAAACCACCCCAGTTTGTCTTCAATACCCGATACGCGTCTTGCAATGCAGCAAACACCTGCGCCTTGCGCGACCGCTTGTCCGCCTCGCTGGCATCGCTTGCATACACGGCCTCCAGTTCACCCCGGTATTTCAGCAGCAGGGCGAGGAAATCCTGGCGCCGCGCCGCATATTGCGCGTACGCGGCGCGCATCGCGTCATTGCCCTCGCGCGCCAGCCAGCGCTGCACGCCCGCCTCTTCCACGGCACTGGCAAATGACTCGTTGAAGGCCGAATCACCGGGCACGTACACCACCTGGTGCGCCAGTTCATGAAAGATCAGGCGCGCCAGTTCCGCATCGTTGTAGTGAATAAAAGTCGACAACAGGGGGTCGTCGAACCAGCCCAGGGTGGAATACGCGGGCACGCCGCCCACCTGCACGTCGTAATGCTGGGCCCGCAACTCGTTGGCATACGCGAGCGCCTCTGCCTTGTCATAGTAACCGCGGTAATTGACGCAGCCGGCGATGGGGAAACACCATTGCAGCGGCTGCAGCGACAATTCCGGCGTGGCCACCACGTTCCACAGCACAAACGGACGCCGCAGGGAGGCGTAACGCTTGTAGCTGCCATTGTCTGGCAAGTCCAGCTCGCTGACGGCAAAGCGGCGGATGTGCTGCGCCTTGGCCAGGCGTACTTTCAGGCGCGGCTCCGTGGCCGGGTCATCGAGCCAGTCACCGATGGGCCGCGCGCCGGACCACAAGGCATATTGCCCCTGCGCCGCTTGCGTGTAGTAGCGCAGCTGCGTGCAGCCGCCCAGCAGCAGGCACACCGTGCCGACCAGCAAGCGGGTGGGCCAGCGCGCCAGGGCCATATTCAGGCAGCCTTTTCCACTTCGACCAGCGTATCGTAGAAGGTCGGCGCGCGGCCCATGTCGGTCAGGCGCTGGCTCGTCACTTCATTGGCGTTCTTGCCGTCGCTGGCGAGTTTCTTCCACCACACGGACAAGCCCACCACCAGGCCCCGTCTCGCCTTGTCCGTCACCCTGGCCTTGGCCATAAAACTGCCGCGGTCGTTGAAGATGCGCACCATGTCGCCGGCTGCGATGCCGCGCGCGGCGCAGTCATCGGGATGGATATCGAGGTGCGGCTCGCCTTCGGCCGCGCGCAAGCTTTTCACGTTCACAAAGGTGGAATTGAGGAAGTTGCGCGCCGGCGGCGAGATCATGGCCAGCGGATAACGGGTCGCCAGCGCGGGATTGCTGGCGCGCGATTCGTGCGGCGCGATATACGTCGGCAAGGGATCGAGCCCCGCCTGCGCCATGGCGCTGGAGTAAAACTCGCACTTGCCCGATGGCGTGGGGAAACCGCCTTCGGTAAATGGCGCCTCGGCCATAGTGAGCTTTTGCCAGCCCGTGCGTTTCAGCGATTCCCAGTCAAAATGCACGGCGCGCGCATCCGTCGCATCGAATGCCTTGGCCGCCAGCGCATCGTCGCTTTCCTGAAAGCATGGATCATCAAAGCCCATGTGCTGCGCCAGCAGGCGGAAGATTTCCGTATTCGCCTTTGCTTCGCCCAGCGGCGCCACGGCCGCGTTGTTCGCCATCATGTACAGGTGGCCATAGGTGGAATGCGCATCGACGTGTTCCAGCTGCGTCGTGGCGGGCAGCACGATGTCGGCATAATCGACGGTATCGGTCTGGAAGTGTTCGAGCACGACCGTAAACAAATCCTCGCGGGCAAAACCCTGCGCCACTTTCGAGGAATCGGGCGCCACCGCCAGGGGATTCGAGTTGTAGACGATCACGGCTTCCACTTGCGGGCCGAACTCGGCGGAACTTTCTTTCAATAGATCATCGCCAATGGTGCTCATGTTGATGGTGCGCGGCGTGCCTTTCAATAAATCGGGGCGCTGCAGAGCCTTGCGGTTGACGGGGAAGGAACCCGAGCTCGACAGCTGCATGCCGCCGGCCGGATGGCGCCAGGCCCCCGTCAGCGCGGGCAGGCAGGCGATGTTGCGCACAGCCATGCCGCCGCCATGCACGCGCTGCACGCCATAGTTGGCACGGATGGCGGCGCCCTCGCCACAGCGGCATGCCTGGCCGTACAGGCGCGCCAGTTCCACGACTTCCGTGGCCGTGATGCCGCACACTTCGGCCACGCGCTCTGGCGGCCATTCCAGGGCCCGCTGTTTCAGTTCAGCATAGCCGACGGTGTAGCGCGCGATATAGTCCTGGTCGACCAGGTCTTCGGTGATCAAGACATGCATCAAGCCCAGCGCCAGGGCCGCATCGGTACCCGGCAGCAAGGCGACATGCTGGTGGCATTTTTCCGCCGTCAGCGAACGATACGGGTCGATGGCGATCAGGGTGGCGCCGTTGCGCTTGGCCTCTTGCGCCCGCATCCAGAAGTGCAGGTTCGAGGCGATCGGGTTGCCGCCCCAGATAATGATCAATTTCGCGTTCTGGAACTGCTCCATGTCCGTGCCGATGCTGGCGCCCACCGTGTAGCGGTAGCCCGTGGCGCCGGCCGACGCGCAAATGGTGCGGTCCAGCAGGGAAGCGCCCAGCTGGTTGAAGAAACGCGAGGACATCGACTCGCCCTGCACCAGGCCCATGGTACCGCAGTAGCTGTACGGCAAGATTGCCTGCGGATCGCGCGCTGCGATCGGTTTCAAGCGGGCGGCGATAGCCTGCAATGCTTCTTCCCAGCTGATGCGTTCAAACTTGCCTTCCCCCTTCTTGCCCACGCGACGCAGCGGATGCAGCAGCCGGTCCGCATGGTAGGTGCGTTCCGTGAAGCGCGACACCTTCGTGCACAGCACGCCAGCCGTGGTCGGGTGGTCGGGATCGCCCTTGACGGCGGTGGCCACGCCATCGGTCACGGTGACCAGCAAGGCGCAGGTATCGGGGCAATCGAGCGGGCAGGCGGCGCGCACTTGGGTGGTAGTCATGGGGCAATCCAAAAACGTTGGGGGAAGGCGATACTGTAAACCATTCCGCGCGCTTGCTGTTGGCGCCATGGCAAGCACGTCCGTACGCTGGATTTACCCGGCAAACAAGGGCTACAATGCACTATTAGCCGCGCCTGTTTTTGATCAAACAAGCGCGGTCCGGCGCGCCATACATTGCTGCGCGCCAGCATCCACAGGAGAGTCCCATGAAACTAGTTGATCCGATCTTGGCGTTTCAATCCGAGCTGCAAGGTATCCGCCGCGACCTGCACGCGCATCCCGAGCTGTGCTACGAAGAACAGCGCACCTCGGACGTGGTCGCCGCCAAACTGACGCAATGGGGCATCCCCGTGGTACGCGGCCTGGGCCACACTGGCGTGGTCGGCATCATCAAAAATGGCACTTCGACACGCGCCATCGGCCTGCGCGCCGACATGGATGCCTTGCCGATGCAGGAAATGAATACCTTCGAGCATGCCTCGCGCCACCCGGGCAAGATGCACGCCTGCGGCCACGACGGCCACACGGCCATGCTGCTGGGCGCCGCCCATTACCTGGCGCAGCACCGCCATTTCGACGGCACCGTATATCTGGTCTTCCAGCCAGCGGAAGAAGGCGGCGCGGGCGCGCGCGAAATGATCGAAGACGGCTTGTTTACGCGCTTTCCCATGGATGCCATCTACGGCATGCACAACTGGCCAGGCGCCGAAGCAGGCACCCTGAGCGTGGTGGAAGGCCCGATGATGGCCTCCAGCAATGAATTCCACGTCACCGTCAAGGGCAAGGGCGCGCATGCGGCCCAGCCCCACAAGGGCATCGACCCCGTCATGGTGGCCGTGCAAATCGCGCAAAGCTGGCAAACCGTCATCACGCGCAACAAGAGTCCGCTCGACACGGCCGTGCTGTCGATCACGCAGATCCATGCGGGCAGCGCCACCAATGTGATTTCCGATGACGCCAGCCTGGTCGGCACTGTGCGCACCTTCACCACGCCCGTGCTGGACCTGATCGAAGAGCGCATGCGCGACATCGCCGTGCACACGGCCGCCGCCTTTGGCGCCGAAGTCGACTTTCACTTCAAGCGCAACTATCCGCCGCTGGTCAACCACGCGAAAGAAACGGCGTTTGCCGTCGAAGTCATGAAAAGCGTGGTGGGCGCCGACAAGGTCAACGCGAATGTCGAGCCGACCATGGGCGCGGAAGACTTTGCTTTCTTCCTGCAGGAAAAGGCCGGCTGCTATATTTTCATCGGTAATGGCGATGGCGAGCACCGCGATGGCGGCCACGGCCTGGGTCCGTGCGTCTTGCACAATGGCAGCTACGACTTCAACGACAAGCTGCTGCCCATCGGCGCCAGTTTCTGGGTCAGGCTGGCCGAAGCGAGCCTGCCCATCGCTTGAATCAGCTCAATTTATCCGCTTCAGTACCCAGGCGCTGCCCCGGATTCAACGCTTCCAGGGCCAGCAAGGCGGCGGCGTGATCGGCCGTCGGGTGGCTAGTGGCGAGGGTTTCATAGCGCTGCGTCACCAGTTGCGTCACCGGCAAGGTGATATGGGCGGCCTGGGCCGCCGCGAGGATATTGTGCAAATCCTTGATCTGGCTTTTCACCTGGCCACCAGCAACAAAATTGCGCTCCAGCATGCGCTGGCCATGCACCTCTAAAATCTTGCTCTCGGCAAAACCACCGCGGATCGCGGCCCGCACGGCGCTCGCATCGGCGCCGGCCGCCTGGGCCAGCAACAGCGCCTCGGCCACGATATTCAGGGTGGCGCCGACGATCAGTTGATTACACAACTTGGCGACCTGGCCACTGCCGGCCGGTCCCACCAGGGTCGGACGGCCCATGGCCGACAGAATCGCCTCAACACGCGCATAATCACTGGCGCTGGCGCCGGCCATGATGGCCAAGGTACCCGCCTGCGCTCCGCCGACGCCGCCCGACACGGGCGCATCGATGAAGGCATGGCCTGCAGCGTGCAAGATCGCATGAAATTGCTGGGCTTCCGATTGCTTGGTGGAGCTCATATCGATCCACATCGCGCCAGCTGGCATGGCCGGCAGCGCCTCTTGCAGCACCTGCTTCACGATGGGGCCGGCTTCCAGCATCGAGATGACCACATCAGCACCATTGACCGCCTCAGCCAAGGAAACGACGGGCTGCGCCCCTGCTGCACGCAGGACTTGGGCCTTGCTATGCGTGCGATTCCAAATTGTGACAGAATATCCAGCGCGTAGCAGGCACCGGACCATCGGATCCCCCATCAGACCGATACCGAGAAATGCGATTTTTGTAGAGAATGTCAATTGAACCCCTGAGATCAACAAGTGGCGAGAGCGGCATGCAAAGCAAGATGCCTGTACAACAATAGCCTATCGGCCAATTTTACGATGAAAGTCTCTATGTTCTTCAAGAAGAATCTCCTCAAATCCATCGCCGCCATTGCCGCGCTGATGGCGGCCAACGCCGGCTTTGCCGCCGACGACAAACTGATCGACTCCGTCTACGGTGAATATGCCAAGGGCGTGAAGGTACAAATGGTACGCGCCGGCGTGACCTCGAACTGGGATAAAGCCTGGTTCGTATCGAATGGTACGCAGCTGAGCGGTTACTGGGATGCCAGCATTGGCGGCTGGGATGCCAAGAGCTATCAGAATGTCCCTGGCCAGCATCAAAAACTGTGGGACCTGGGCTTTACCCCCGTGTTCCGTTTTGAAAATACGAATAAGCTGGGTTTTTATGCGGAAGCCGGCATCGGCGTGCACATGCTGTCGAAACTGTACAACAACGACGATGACCGCCTGTCGACCCACTTCCAGTTCGGCGACCATATCGGCGTCGGCTATATCTTCAATAACAAGTGGGAAGTCGCGGCGAAGATCCAGCATTTCTCGAACGGCGGCTACAAGAAACCGAATAGCGGCGTCAATTACATGAACATCAAAGTTGCTTATCACTTTTAATGGGCTTGATAAATGACAAAGGCAGCGCATAGCGCTGCCTTTTTTTCGCCTCCTGAACAGGCGGGGTCAGACCGTCGATGCCGCTCACGCAAGAGTCGGCGCCAACGCCCGAGGCGGGGGGATGCGCCCCAGTGGGGCACATCCCGATCACGAAGTGACTGACCCCAGGCCCCGGCAAATATCCAGACGAAAAAAAACCCCACCATTGCTGGCGGGGTTTTTCTCTTACTGCGAATA
>NZ_JCAQAV010000022.1:0-90489 GCF_059617925.1 Janthinobacterium sp. JF4
TGGCCCGGAACAGGGCCATGCTGCGACGAGGAATATGATCGCACGAAACTAAACAACTACCAACCCAATCCCTCATCCGGATCGCATCATGGCTCGCCAAGATGCGATCCGGGAACAGCTTAATGCTCAGATGCGATCACGGAATGTTACAGTCGGTTCCGTATCTTCCACCGCACTTCTTGTCCCAAATCCACTCCAAATCGTCTTTTTCCTGCAAATCAACAGAAAATGAAATGGCTGGCGAGGTCAGCGTCAACTTCACGATATTGGCGGTAGCGGACCATGTCTTCTCATCAGTCAAATCAGACAAGATGACGCCTTTGTCTATCTGCATGGTAATTTTACTGTTCGCCAACAAATAAGCCAGATTATCTTGAACGTATTGGCCGATAGGGAAACTTCCGCCGCCTGGCAAGGATACCGATTTATCTCGCGGTATCAGATTATTGAGTGCCGTCAGATAATTTTGATCGCGCTTGAAAAATGGAGTTGCGACACCGGCAATGCTCTGATTCAAGCCAGCAACGATGGCGTCATCTATCTTCGAACTACCAAGATTTACGATATAGTCTCCGATCACTGGCAATATCCAGCTAAGATTGGAGTCGCAATCGGTCGACGAAGAAGGGTTTCCTGAAACTCCCATTCCTGGCAATATCTGCCCCGAGCCTTGTGGAGATCCCATCTGTGCATTGATGGTGAAATTATCGATGGCTGCACTATTAGTGCAGCGGAAACTGATGCCATATTTTTTACCGGAATACCCCATCAGAGTTTGATAACGTGGTGCCTGCACTGTGATACCAACAGTACCATCTTCCGCTGGTGCCAGCGTAAACAGCAAGCTACCTGTCACTTTACCGGAGTAGAACTGCACGCCATTATTCATTGCCTGCTGTTTCAGAAAGGTATTCAGCGTTTTTTCCAAGCTATAGGGACCATTGGTAACCTGATCCGCAAATCTGGTTACCGGCCCCTGGTCCATCCGCTTCTCTGAATAGGAGACACTGCCGCCGGCATAATGGACAGTGGCGATGTACGTCACGGCCGTTACCCGTGGCACCCATGCCGCATGCGCACTGCCGGCAATTAACAGGCAAGACAACAAAGCATATTTCTTCATTCAATTTCCTCAATGTGAAAAATTCATGAATTCAGGTCGCAAGCCGTATTCCCCATAGCCATACAGTCTCCGATAGAAAAAAGAGCGGCCTGCACTACATCACCTGACAGGGTAAGTCGCACAAAATTTTAATGAATTGACATCCAATTCAAAAATAGAAATGTATCATGAAAATAAATCCCCCCCTTTCTCGTGCATCTTATTTAATGAAATTTCAATGAACAGACGAATTGCAGGACTACAGGAGTCAAAAAATAAAAAGCCGAGTTCTGCGCAAGCAGCCCCGACCCCTTTGAGTATTTCGAGAAAAATAGAATAAATGAATTTTAGTGCATCAAGAAGTTTTTCGTTTACAGTATGCACGCCTTGAATAGCACGAACAAATGATGTACTGCATTAGCCTGAAAGAGAAAAAGCATCAATTACCATATAGCAATTGATGCTTTTTTCACAGACGCCCCATGTCGGTGTTACAGGAAGCGATCCAGAATTTTCCGCGTCGTCTTGTCGATATTGAACATGTCGCGTATCAGAAAGTGAATGCCGTGGTTGTCGGCGATCAAGAGCGACGTGGCGCCGATGCGGCGGATGTCTTCCTCGCCTTTCAGCACGAATTGCGTCTCGCCCCGGTCCGTGTCGACATGCCAGGTGCACGGCGTGGCGAAGCTGGAGACGCTTTTCACGCGCGCGATCTCGGGCATGAATTCGCGCCCTTCCAGCTCTTCCTGCAGCAGGCTGCGCGCCGGCTCCGGCAAGGCGTCGAGGCGCTCGATCCACGCCACTTCCTTGCCATTGCCCAGCACCAGCGAAATGCCTTCGTCGGGCGACTGGATGGGGAAGGCGCGCACGGGCGCCACGCCTTCAAAGACCTGGCCGTCCGCGTCCGTCATCACCAGCTTGCCGAAGGTGTCGCGGCTTAATGTAAAAGTTGTACTGGCCATGCTCATTCCTTGTCATCCAGGGCGAGTTCGTTGTTGCGCGCCTGTGCTTCGTAGAGGCGGAAATAGGCGCCCTCTTTCGCCATCAGTTCATCGTGACTGCCCACTTCCACGACCTGGCCGCGGTCCAGCACCACCAGGCGGTCGGCCCGGTGCAGGGTCGACAGCCTGTGCGCGATGGCGATCGTCGTCCGGCCCTGCACCAGGTTGTCCAGCGCCTTTTGAATCTCTTTTTCCGTTTCCGAGTCGACCGACGATGTCGCTTCATCCATGATCAGGATGCGCGGGTCGATCAGCAGGGCGCGGGCGATCGAGATGCGCTGGCGTTCACCGCCGGACAAGCCCTGACCACGCTCGCCCACCATCGAATCGTAGCCTTGCGGCAGGCGCAGGATGAATTCGTGGGCATGCGCGGCGCGCGCGGCGGCGATGATCTCCTGGCGCGTCGCGTGCGGCTTGCCGTAGGCGATATTTTCCGCGATGGTGCCAAAGAACAGGAACGGCTCCTGCAGCACCAGGCCGATATTGCGGCGGTAGTCGGACACGGCGAACGAGCGGATGTCGACGCCATCGAGCAAAATCGCCCCTTCCGACACGTCATAGAAGCGGCAGATCAGGTTGACCAGCGTGCTCTTGCCCGAACCGCTGTGCCCCACCAGGCCGATCATCTCGCCGGCCTTGATGTTCAGCGTGATGCCGCGGTTGACGGCCCGGTTGCCATAGCGGAAACCGACTTCGCGCAGGTCGATGCGTCCTTCGATCTTGTCCAGCTTGACGGGTTGCGCCGGTTCCGGCACGCTCGACACGTGGTCGAGGATGTCGAAGATGCGCTTGGCGGCGGACGCCGATTTCTGCGTCACGGAAACGATGCGGCTCATTGAATCGAGGCGGCCATAGAAGCGCGTGCTGTACGCGATGAAGGCGGTCAGCACGCCGACGGTGATTTCGCCGCGCGACAGTTGCCAGATGCCGAAGCACCAGATGACCAGCAAACCCATCTCCGTCAGGAACGAGACCGTGGGCGAGAACAGCGACCATACCTTGTTCAATTTGTCGTTGACGGCCAGGTTGTGCGCGTTGGCGTCGCGGAAGCGGGCCGCTTCGCGTTTTTCCTGCGCAAACGCCTTCACCACGCGGATGCCGGGAATCGTATCGGCCAGCACGTTGGTCACTTCGCTCCACACGCGGTCGATCTTTTCAAAGCCCGTGCGCAAACGGTCGCGCACCAGGTGGATCATCCAGGCGATGAAGGGCAGCGGCGCCAGGGTCATGATGGCCAGCCAAGGATTCATCGACCACAGGATCACGCCCGTCATGATGATCATCAGCACGTCGGAAGCGAAATCGAGCAAGTGCAGCGAGAGGAAGACGCAGATGCGGTCGCTGCCGCTGCCGATGCGCGCCATCAGGTCGCCCGTGCGCTTGCCGCCGAAAAATTCCAGCGACAGCTTCATCAGGTGTTCATACGTGGCCGAGCGCAAATCGGCGCCCATGCGTTCGGATACGAGGGCCAGCACATAGGTCTTGCCCCAGCCCAGCAGCCAGGCCAGCAGGGCCGAGCCAAGCAAGCCGCTCATGTAGTACACCACCAGCCACGGGTCGATATGCTTGCCGTTCTGATACGGAATCAGCACATTGTCCATCAGCGGCGCCGTCAGGTAAGGCGGAATCATGTGCGCGGCGGTACTCAGCAGCATCAGCATGAAGCCCAGGGCCAGCTGGCCACGGTAGGGATGAGCGAAGCGCCACAGGCGGAACAGGGTCCAGGTGGACGGCGGGGTGTGCAGCACCTTGGCGCAGATCGGGCACTCTTCCTGCTCGGGCTCCAGTGGTGCCTTGCAGCTGGGACACACTTCCTGCTCCGCTTCCAGCACGGGCTGGCCCGTCAGGTGGCTGTCGAGGCGCTCGACGAACTGTTCCAGCACGCGGATCGCATGCAGGTTCTGGCCCAAAGTAAAACGCCATGACGCCAGGCGGCCGTGGTCGTCGAACAGTTCCAGGTGGCCGACACCGGCGTGGTCATGGTGCGTCAGGCGCAGCCCAGGGCGGAAAGACCAGCTTTTCCAGGCGGTATCGCCCGGCGAACGGGCCAGCAAACGCTTCTCGGTGACAACAATTATGCCTTTTGTGAAACGTAATCGCGCATCGAGGTCAACCTCAACGCTACTTAAAACGTTCTCCCCTGGAGAAAGGTTGCTCTCCACTTCCGCCAGCCAGTGTTCAGGCAGCGAGGTGAGGGGAATAGTTGTTGCAGGAACACTCAGTTCAGTTGTCATCGTAAAGCATACTCCGGCTCGAGGCCAAGCCCTTCAGGGCGGGATTTGGGGGATGGGGCAGACGCCCGATCAATGTTTGTGTACTGCGCGATGGCGAGGTGGATGCACCAGTGGCAATTTCCTGTATTGTATCGAATGGATGCCTGCCGGTAAGGAATGATGGCAAAACGGCGCAAAAAAATGGGCGGCCATCGACCAGCGGCAAGTATACAACAGCCCGCTGTTGCGCAAATGCTCCAGCTTGGACCAGAGTCGGTATCTTTATAACAAGTACGGCAACATTTAGTAACAATTAGAATGACAACACCAGCAGAATACGAGAAGCAAACGCGACAGGAGGCCGCTAAAAGTGGCACACTGCGCATACCCGGGATAAAGAACCAAGCACGAGCCTGAAAAGACTCTGTAGAGCCAACATAAAGTATCTGGCGCCCAGACGCCTGGCCTGTTATCAAGAAACCACTTACATGATCAAGAAGAAGAACATCGAATTTGCCCGCGTCACCCACTTGCGCGGCCCCAACATCTGGACTTACCGCCCGGTGATTGAAGCCTGGGTCGACATCGGCGAACTGGAAGACTATCCATCCAATACCCTGCCCGGCCTGTACGAGCGCCTGGTGGCGTGGCTGCCCGGCATGATCGAACACCGCTGCGGCGTGGGCGAACGGGGCGGCTTTTTCGAGCGCCTGCGCGAAGGCACCTGGTCGGCCCATATCCTCGAACACGTGGTGCTGGAATTGCAAAACCTGGCAGGCATGCGCACGGGCTTCGGCCAGACCCGCTCGACCAGCCAGCGCGGCGTCTACAAGATGGCCTTCCGCACGCGCGAAGAGCACGTGGGCCGCGCCGCCCTGGCCGCCGCGCGCGAACTGCTGATGGCTGCCATCAACGATGAAGCCTACGACCTGGAAGCGGCCCTGGCGCCCCTGCGCGAGATGGTCGACGCGCGCTGCCTGGGCCCGAGCACGGCCAGCATCGTCGATGCGGCCACCGAGCGCGGCATCCCTTCGCTGCGCCTGAACGACGGCAACCTGGTGCAACTGGGCCACGGCGCCGCGCAGCGCCGCATCTGGACGGCCGAAACGGACCGCACCAGCGCGATCGCCGAAGGCATAGCCAGCGACAAGGATCTGACCAAATTCCTGCTCAAATCGTGCGGCGTGCGCGTCCCTGAAGGCAGCCTGGTGCGCAGCGCCGAAGCGGCATGGGAAGAAGCGCAGGACATCGGCGTGCCCGTCGTCGTCAAGCCGTATGACGGCAACCATGGCCGCGGCGTGTCACTCAACCTGATGACGGAAAGCGACGTGAAAGCGGCCTACGAACTGGCCGCGCGCAAGGGCGACAGCTCGGCCGTGCTGGTGGAAAGCTTCATCACGGGCGACGAACACCGCCTGCTCGTCGTCGGCAACAAGCTGATCGCGGCCGCCAAGGGCGAATCGCTGTGGGTCGATGGCGACGGCGTCTCGACCGTGCTGGAACTGGTGAACACACAGATCAATACCGATCCGCGCCGCGGCGAAGGCGAAGATTTTCCGCTCGGCACCGTCAAGCCGCATGAATCGGGCGAAATCGTGCTGGAACTGCAGCGCCAGGGCATGACCGCCCTGTCCGTGCCGCAGGCGGGCCAGAAAGTGCTGATCCAGCCGAACGGCAACGTGGCCATCGACGTCACGGACGACGTGCACCCGTCCGTCGCGCATGCGGCCCTGCTGGCCGCGCGCGTGGTGGGCCTCGATATCGCCGGCATCGACCTGGTCACCACCGACATCACGCGTCCGCTGGAAGAGCAGCGCGGCGCCATCATCGAAGTCAATGCCAGCCCTGGCTTGCTGGCGCACATCAAGCCGGGCGTGGGCCAGCCCCGCCCTGTCGGCGCGGCCATCGTCGACCACCTGTTCGCGCCAGAGGAAACGGGCCGCATTCCGCTGATCGGCGTGACGGGAACGCGCGGCGCCAGCCTGATCGTGCGCATGCTGTGCAAGCTGCTCAACCTGTCGGGCCTGCACACGGGCGCCGTCTGCAGCGAAGGCATGTACCTGGACCAGCGCAGAGTCGTCAGCAACGATTGCGTGAACTGGGACGCGGGCCAGCGCCTGCTGCTCAACCGCAC
The DNA here is from genome assembly GCF_059617925.1 of Janthinobacterium sp. JF4. Taxonomy (NCBI): domain Bacteria; kingdom Pseudomonadati; phylum Pseudomonadota; class Betaproteobacteria; order Burkholderiales; family Oxalobacteraceae; genus Janthinobacterium; species Janthinobacterium sp. JF4. Next base: position 6,451 of record NZ_JCAQAV010000022.1, read on the forward strand.
CGTGCAGACGGCCCTGTTCGAGAGCAATCCGCGCATGATCCTGGCCGAAGGCCTGGCCTACGACAAGTGCCAGATCGGCATCGTCACGGACATGGGCAGTTTGGAGAGCGTCAAGGATTTCGACGTGCTGGACGATGCGGGCCTGTACAAGGCCGTGCGCAGCCAGGTCGACGTGGTGGTGCCGACGGGCGTGGCCGTGCTGAACGCCGCCAACCCACACGTGCTGGAACTGGCCGAGCTGTGCGACGGCACGGTGACCCTGTATGCGCAGGATGGCAGCTTGGGCGCCATCGCGGCGCAACTGGCCGCCGGCCAGCGTGCCGTGTTCGTGCGCGGCAACCACATCGTGCTGGCCGAAGGCGGCATCGAAACGGTCTTGCTGTGCCTGGACCTGCTGAAGCCGGCCACGGCCGGCAATGTCGACAGCGTGCTGGCAGTCGCGGCCGCCGCCTGGGCCATGAACCTGCCCGTCGACCTGATCTGCGCGGGACTGCGCACCTTTGACGCTGCACCCGGCTGCATCGGCAACTAAGACTCAAGCCCGGCTACGGCCGGGCCCACAAGAACACAATAGGATTACGGTTTAATTATGGAAGTATCTCGCGTACGGGCCTTGCGGGGCCCTAACCTCTGGAGCCACGACACCGCCGTGGAAGCCATTGTTTCCTGCACCACGCAGGAACTCGACATCGCCCAGCTGCCCGGCTTCGAAGCCCGCCTGCGCGCGCGCTTTCCGCAACTGAGCCCGCTGCAACCGCTGGGCAATTACAACGCCGCGCCGATGGCGCAGGTGCTGGAACTGGCGGCGCTGGGCCTGCAGGCGCAAGCCGGCTGCCCCGTCACCTTCAGCCGCACCACACCGACCCTGGAAACGGGCATCTTCCAGGTCGTCGTCGAATACTCGGAAGAAGCCGTCGGCCGCCTGGCTCTGGCCCTGGCGCAGCAGCTGTGCCAGGCCGCGCTCGACGATGCGCCGTTCGACCTGGCCGGCGCCCTGCACCAGTTGCGGGAACTCGATGAAGACGTGCGCCTGGGCCCCTCCACCGGCGCCATCGTCAACGCCGCCTTGGCGCGCAACATCCCGTTCCGCCGCCTGACCGAAGGCAGCCTGGTGACGTTCGGCTGGGGCAGCCGCCAGCGCAAGATCCAGGCTGCCGAAATGGACGGCACCAGCGCGATCGCCGAAGCCATCGCGCAAGACAAGGAACTGACCAAGAAGCTGCTGGACTCGGCCGGCGTGCCGGTGCCGCACGGGCGTGTCGCCGTCGATGCGGACGACGCCTGGGCCGCCGCCTGCGAGATCGGCCTGCCCGTCGTCGTCAAGCCGAAGGATGGCAACCAGGGCAAGGGCGTCACCGTCAATGTCACCACGCGCGAACAGCTGACGGCCGCCTTCCTCGCGGCGCAGGAATTCCGCGACGACATCCTCGTCGAGCGCTATCTGCCGGGCCACGATTTCCGCTTGCTCGTCATCGGCAACAAGATGGTGGCAGCTGCCCGCCGCGACCCGCCGCAAGTGGTGGGCGACGGCCAGCACACGGTGCGCGAACTGGTCGACCAGGTCAACCTGGACCCGCGCCGCGGCAGCGGCCACGCCACCTCGCTGACGAAAATCCGTTTCGACGACATCGCCCTGGCCAGCCTGGCCAAGCAGGGCTATGTGGCCGAATCCGTGCCGCCCGTGGGCCAGCGCGTGGTTTTGCGCAATAACGCCAACCTGTCGACGGGCGGCTCGGCCACCGACGTCACCGTCGACGTGCACCCGGAAGTGGCGGCGCGCGCCGTCGCCGCGGCGCACATGGTGGGCCTGGACATCTGCGGCGTGGACGTCGTTTCCGAAAGCATCTTGAAACCGCTGGAAGAGCAGAACGCCGGCATCGTCGAAGTGAACGCCGCACCGGGCCTGCGCATGCATCTGGCGCCATCGTTCGGCAAACCGCGCCCCGTGGGCGAAGCCATCATCGCCGCCATGTTCGCCGAAGGCGACGATGGCCGCATTCCCGTCGTCGCCGTCACTGGCACCAACGGCAAGACCACCACCGTGCGCCTGATCGCCCACCTGCTCACCACCTCGGGCCTGCGCACCGGCATGACCAATACGGATGGCGTGTACATCGAAGGGCGCCAGATCGACAACGGCGACTGCAGCGGCCCGCGCAGCGCGCGCAACGTGCTGCTGCACCCGGACGTCGACGCGGCCGTGTTCGAAACGGCGCGCGGCGGCATGCTGCGCGAAGGCCTGGCCTTCGACCGCTGCCAGGTCGCCGTGGTGACCAACATCGGCGCGGGCGACCACCTGGGCCTGAACTACATCACCACCGTGGAAGACCTGGCGGTATTGAAAAGAGTGATCGTGCAGAACGTGGCCGACAGCGGCGTGGCCGTGCTGAACGCCACCGACCCGGCCGTGGCGCGCATGGCCAAGAATTGTAGCGGCACGGTGACCTTCTTCGCCGCCGACAAGACGCATCCCGTGATGGCCACGCACCGCGCGCAGGGCAACCGCGTCGTGTACGTGGAAGACGGCAAGCTGGTCGCGGCGCAGGGCAAGGAACGCCACGAGATCGCCCTGTCGCAAGTGCCGATCACGCGCAACGGCGCCATCGGCTTCCAGGTCGACAACGTCATGGCGTCGCTGGCCGCCGCCTGGGCCGTGGGCCTGGACTGGAAAACCATCGCGCTGGGCCTGAAAACCTTCGCCAATGAAGCCGATAATGCACCGGGCCGCTTCAACGTCTTCGATTATCGTGGCGCCACCCTGATCGCCGACTACGGCCACAATCCGGACGCCATCCTGGCGCTGGTGCAGGCCGTCGAAAGCATGCCGGCCAAGCGCCGTTCGGTGGTCATCAGCGGCGCCGGCGACCGCCGCGATGAAGACATCCGCCAGCAGACGGAAATCCTCGGCGCCGCCTTCGACGACGTGCTGCTGTACCAGGACCAGTGCCAGCGCGGCCGCGCTGACGGCGAAGTGGTGGCATTGCTGCGCCAGGGCTTGAACGGCGCCAAGCGCACCAGCCATATCGATGAAATCAACGGCGAATTCGTCGCCATCGACAAGGCCCTGGCGCGCCTCGGCGAAGGCGATTTGTGCCTGATCCTGATCGACCAGGTGGAAGAAGCGCTGGCGCACATCGCCAAGCGCGTCGCCGAAGCCTGAGCGCTTTAACATGCACACAAGGGCGGCCTGCGGGCCGCCCTTTTTCATGGGCGCGCGCCGCCTCCCTGCGCACCGGCATGGTGCAAAAGCCCCCTTGCAAGCTTGCAAAATCAGGCATGAAAATTGCTCATAAGAAAACATAAATGAGCTGACGAGAAGGTGGGGCACGCATGGTGGGCAGAATCTCGCGCATGATCGGGAAATTGACGGTGGGGCGCAAACTGGCGCTGATCTATTTGCTCGATCTGTCCGCCGTGATCTTCATTTCCGGCATCCTCATCAACGAAAAATACCTCGCCATCGATTTCTCGCGCAAGGAGATGGCGGGCAACGACTACATCGCCGCCATCCGCGATGCGCTGCTGCCCCTGACGCGGACTACGCTGCAACCTGGCACGCAAGCCGCAGCTGTGGAGCAGGCCGAACGCAGCTTCGGCGCGGGCATGCGCAGCGCCGAACTGAATGCGCAATTTGCCGTCCTGCTGCGCCAGGCCGGCAGCGCTCCCGCTGCGCCGGACGACGGCATCGCGCCCTCGCCCGCCTTCGTCGCCGGACGCGCACTGCTCACGCGCGTGGGCAACCAGTCGAACCTGATCCTCGACCCGGACCTGGACAGCTACTACACGATGTCGCTGGTGATCCTGCGCTTTCCGGAACTGCTGGAAGTGATCAACAGCACGCGCGCCCTGGCCCTGCAACTGGCAATGGCCGAAGGCGCGCAGCGCCAGCGTCTGCAGACCCAGTTCCTGATTCTGGAAGGGCGCATGGACGCCACCATGGGCGGCATCGGCAGCGACTACACGGAGGCGTTCGCAGCCAGCACGCCGCTGCTGCGCCAGCACCTGGACGGCTCGCGCGCGGCCCTGCAGCAAGCTGTGGCGCAATTTCGCGCCAGTACCCAGGCGCTGGCCGGCGCACCGGCCCATGCCGACCGCAGCGCCGCCCTGCTGCGGCACGATGCGGCCGCCGCCATGGCCCTGCGGCATGCCTGGCGCGCGGCGGAAGGCGAACTGCACCGCCTGATCCAGCTGCGCGTGGACGGCTTTTTCACGCGCATGTGGCTGCACCTGGGCACGGCCGTGCTGCTGCTGATGATGATACTGGGCCTGGTGTTTTTCGTCGCGCGCCAGATCGCCCTGCCCATCCGCCGCCTGGCGCGCGTGGCGCAGGAAGTGCGCGAAACGGGCGACCATAGCCTGCGCGCCGTCTGGGACAGCGAGGACGAAACGGGGCGCCTGGTCAGCGCCTTCAATACCATGCTGCAGCAGCTCGACTTCCAGCGCATGGCGCAGCAGGAACTGGTGGCGCGCGCCAGCGCGGCCGACGCGCAGCGCCAGCTGGTCGACGCCATTCCCATCCCGCTGATGGTCACCTCGATCCCGCATCACCAGGTGCTGCACGCGAACCAGGCCGCGCACGCGTGGCGGGGCGGCCTGGAACTCGATCCGTGGGTGGGCGGCATGAGTCCGCAAGCCCGTTCGCGCTTCTTCCAGCGCTTGAGCGACCTGGGCGCCGTCGACGAATTCGAGGTGTGCTGGAGCGGCGGCGGCACGCCCACCTGGGCCCTGATTTCCGCGCGCCTGATCGACTACCAGGGCCAGCGCGCCGTGCTGTCGACCTTCACGCCGATCAACAAGATGAAGCTGATGGAGTCGCGCCTGGAACTGTGGGCCAAGGTCTTCGAGGCGTCGGCCGAAAGCCTGATCGTGATGGATGCCGGCATGCGCATCATCACCGTCAACCAGGCCTTCCGCCGCCATTCGCTGTACGACATGGTGGAGCTGATCGGCAAGCGCCCAGCCTTCCTGCTCGCGCCCGACAACCCTCCAGAGCAGCTCGGCAGCCTGCGCCGGACCCTGGCGCGGCGCGGCTACTGGCAGGGCGAGATATGGGTGCAGCGCAAGTCGCTGGAAAGCTATCCGGCCTGGCTGGTGATGAACGCCGTGCGCGGTCTCGATGGCGTCACCACGCATTTCATCGCCAGCTCGCTCGACATCAGCGAACGCAAGGCCAGCGAGCGGCAGATCGAGCACATGGCCCACCACGATGCGTTGACGGGACTGGCGAACCGCCACGTGTCGAAACTGCGCCTGGCGGCCGCCATCGCGCAGGCGCGCCGCAGCGGCGAAAAGGTGGGCGTGCTGTTCGTCGACCTGGACCGCTTCAAGCACGTCAACGACGCGCTGGGCCACCACGTGGGCGACGCGCTGCTGCAATCGGTCTCAAAGCGCCTGCTGCAGCTGGTGCGCGAAGGCGACACCGTCAGCCGCCTGGGCGGCGATGAATTCGTCGTCATCCTCAACGGCATCGGCGACGCGGAGGCCATCGGCGCGCTGCTCGACACACGCTTGATACCGGCCATGCGCCAGCCGCACCAGGTGGAAGGCAGCGAGCTGTATGTCTCGTGCAGCGTGGGCGTGGCCATCTACCCGGACCACGGCGGCGACATGGATACCCTGATGCGCCACGCCGATGCGGCCATGTACCAGGCCAAGAGCGGCGGGCGGGATCATGCGCGCATGTTCACGCCGCAGATGCAGGAGCAGCAGTTGCAGCAGCTGCACCTGGAAAGCGATCTGCGCCACGCCATCGAACGGCAGGAACTGGTGCTGTACTACCAGCCGCGCATCGATGCGACGAGCAAGCGCCTGAATGGCGTGGAAAGCCTGATCCGCTGGCAGCACCCGCAGCACGGCCTGATCGCGCCCGACAGCTTCATACCCGCAGCCGAGGAATCGGGCCTGATCGTCGCCATCGGCGCGTGGGTCATCCGCGAAGCGTGCCGCCAGCAGGTGGCCTGGCGCGAGGCGGGCGCGGGCGACATCGCCGTGTCGATCAACCTGTCGGCCATCCAGTTGAAAAGCGGCGGCCTGGTGGCCACCTTGCGCGAAGTGCTGCGCGAGTTTCCCGTCTCGCCGGGACAGATCGAATTCGAACTGACCGAGTCTATCCTGATGGACAACGTGGACGACATCATCGCCACCCTGCACGCCATCAAGGCGCTCGGTTTTGCGCTGTCGATCGACGATTTCGGCACCGGCTATTCGAGCCTGAACTACCTGTGCCGCTTCCCGCTCGACAAGCTGAAGATCGACATGAGCTTCGTGCAGGACATCCACGGTTCGCCGCAAAACCTGGCGGTGACAAAAGCCATCATCGGCCTTGGCCATACGCTGGGCTTGACGGTGACCGCCGAGGGCGTGGAAAGCGCGGCCGATGCCGACGTGCTGCGCCACGCCGGCTGCGATGAATTACAAGGGTATTACTTTGCCCGCCCCATGCCGCAGGCGCACTTCATGGCCTGGCTGGCGCACAGCGCCGCGCCCTGCGCCGCCTGAGACTTGCTGTGGAGCGCCCGCAACGCGCGCGCCGGATTCGACAACACGCGCCGCGCCGCCAGGGCGCATGAATGCAGCAGGGATACCGGAATTGGTATTGACATCGCAAAAGAAGTCATTTGTGGCGCAAAGTCATTCCCACCTACCATGATTCTTGAGCAAGTTCCAGCTCTGGCGGCGACTGCCGCAGCGTTCTCAACATAACTAAAATACAGGTGGAGGCAAGATGAAGCATTTGATGGCAACGGGCACCCGCACGCCCAAGCAAAACACACGGCTGACCTTGAAGGCCACGGTGGCCGCCCTGGCCGGCGCCGGCTTGCTGAGCAGCGCTTCCGTCTGGGCGCAACAGGCGCCCGCCGTGGAAACACCGACGGAAGAAACGGCACCGGCAGCGGCGCCAGCCGACCATGCCGGCATCGCCGTGGTGGCCGTCACGGGCGTGCGCCGCGCCGCGCAAAGCGCGCAGACGATTAAGAAAAACAACGACCAGGTGGTCGACTCCATCGTCGCCGATGAAATCGGCAAATTCCCCGACAAGAACGTGGCCGAAATCCTCGGCCGCGTGACGGGCGTGCAGATCCGCCGCGAAGGCGGCGAAGCGGGTACCGTCATCATCCGCGGCCTGCCCGGCGTGGTGACCCTGCTCAACGGCCGCGAAATGTTCACCTCCGTGGGCCGCAGCCTGTACCTGGCCGACATCCCGACGGCCATGCTGCAGCGCGTGGACGTGTACAAATCGCAGGGCGCCGACATGGTCGAAGGCGGCACGGCCGGCGTGGTCGACGTGCGCACCAACCGCCCGTTCGACTTCAAGGGCTTTACGGCGTCGGGCAACGTGCGCGCCGAGCACCGCGACAAATCCGGCTCGACGGACCCGAACGTCAGCGGCATGGTCTCGAACCGCTGGAAGACCCAATACGGCGAATTCGGCGCCCTGCTCGGCCTGTCCTACCAGCGCGGCAAATACTATGACGAGACGATCTGGAATGCCGAACCCGTCAAGCGCCCGGAGGCCGGCAACATCACGGGCCCCGACTCCGTCGGCATGATCCCGACCGTGGGCGACCGCAAGCGCTACGCGGCCAACGCCGCCTTCCAGTGGCGCCCGAACTCGCAGGTGGAAGTGTATGCGGAAGGCATGTCAACCCTGATCAAGCACGCCTTCGACAGCCAGTTCTTCGTCGGTTCCCTGCCCTGGGGCCAGAACCCGGACATCACCCTGATCCCCGGCACCAGCCAGGCGGCCACGGTGGGCAAGATCGACGGTCCCTGGTCGCCATTCACGCTCGGCTCGACCCAGGCGCGGCGCGACCGCTCGATCGGCTCGCAAGGCGCCATCGGCGCGCGCTGGGACATCACGCCGCAGCTGCGCGCCACCACAGAACTGGCGCGCACGGTGAGCAACTTCGAGCGCGAATTCCCCATCCTCGACTTCCTCGCGCATCCGACCAGCGTGATCGGCAGCACGAACGTGAACGGCGGCGCGCAGATCAGCTACCCCGGCTACAACATGCTGGACCCGAAGAACTACACCCTGCTCGGCTTCTACGATAATCACAGCCACGACGAAGGCAGCTCGACCGACTGGCGCGGCGACGTCACCTACGACATGGACAGCACGGGCTTCTTCCGCGAATTTTCGGGCGGCGTGCGCCTGGCCAAGCGCAAGGCCGAATCGATCCGCGAAAAAAATGGCCAGGGCGGCCTGACGTCGACCATGTACGCCGATGCGATTCCCGGCCTGGCCTGCACCTCGCACAAGAACACGGGCAACTTCGGCCTGCAAAGCTGGCTCACGCCATGCCGCGACTTCATGCTCAATAACACGGATACCTTGCGCCAGCTGTTTACGGGCAGCAGCGAGCGCAGCCCCGACGATCCGATGACCCACTTCAAGGACGTGGAAAAAACCAATGCCGTCTACGGCAAGGCGCGCATCGGCTTTGACCTGGCGCAAGTGCCGGTCGATGGCACCCTGGGCGTGCGCGTGGTGCAGACCAAGCAGGACTTGCAAGGCAATTCCTCGCAAAACGGCATCGTCACGCCCGTGCGCGTGAAGACGTCGGACACGGACGTGCTGCCCAGCCTGACGCTGAAAGCCATGCTGCGCCAGGACCTGATCGCCCGCCTGACGGCCGGCAAGGCCGTGCAGCGCCCGAACTTCGCCGACTTCAACCCCGGCGTGACCCTGGGCCAGAGCCTGGAGATGGTGCGCCCGACAGGCAGCGGCGGCAATCCCGACCTCAAACCCGTGGAAGGCAAAAACCTCGATGCAGCGCTGGAATGGTATTTCGCGCAGACGGGCTCCGTCACGGCCACCGTGTTCCGCCACAACTTCAAGAATTACATCCTGTCCGGTTCGGCCAAGGAAACGTATGGCGGCATCGAGTACGACATCACGCGCCCGCGCAACACGTCGAAGGGCCATCTGCAAGGCATGGAAATGGCCTACCAGCAGTTCTACGACAAGCTGCCAGGCTGGATGGGCGGCCTCGGCCTGCAGGCGAACGCCACCTACATGACGGGCGAGCTGGAAGAATTGAATGGCAGCGCGCACCCGTTCACGGGCATGTCGAAGTGGTCGGCCAATATCGTCGGCCTGTACGAACAGGGACCATGGTCGGCGCGCCTGGCCTACAGCTGGCGCGACAAGTACGTCGACGACTACAACTACCGCGGCAAGGGCATCCACCTGACCGTGGCGCCGACGAAAACCCTGGACGCGTCGGTGTCGTACAAGCTCAATCCGCACACCACGGTGACGCTGGACGCCAACAACCTGCTCGACTCGACCTACCGCGACTACCACGACACGCCGGACTATGTGCGCGATGTGCGGCGCTATGACAAGGTCGTCGGTTTGTCGCTCCGCTGGAGTTACTAGTGGACACCTGACCAAACCGGCTGCGCGGCGCGCTTTGCGGCCGGCGATGCTCACGGCACTACAGTGCCGCGGCGCTTCTCGGCCACAAATCACTGCCGCTCGCGATGGTTTTGTCAGGCGTCGAAACGTCGTTGAAATACATGTTTTTCTTTCTTGAGGGTTTACAACGCCAGCCGGCAACGGTTGGCGTTGCTTTGTGGAATCTATCCGACACAGGAATTGATCTGGCGCAAAGTGGCGCCGCCGGGGCGCTTTTATGCTGGCAGCTTGACTAGCGAACCCGGCGGGGACAGCATGCGCAATGCACGGCCCATCGACACACACTTGTTCCAGCCCGACATCCCGGTGCGGCTCGACATGCGCACCGCGGCGCTGGTCGAGCATGCGCTGGCCTTGCAGGAAATGGCTGGCACGGGCGCCGCCGCCCTGTTTTTATACTGCCACGACGTGCCGCTGCCCACCGCCCTGCGCGTGCTGACGACGGGACCGCGCCGCCAGCCGGCCGGGCCGCACCTGTTTGCCCGCCTGCGCCCGCGCACGGCTGCCCTGGCGCAAGGCTTGCCGCTACCGGCCCGCTGACGAATCCTGTACCATCGCCGCAACCTATCCAATGAGGCACGGCGATGCAGGCAGCGACACCCCACTCCTATGCAGCACTGATGGACCTGATCAAGGCGCGCCATGCGCAGCTGAGCCCGCAATTCCAGGCCGGCGCGCGCTACCTGGCCGACCATCCGGACGAGGTGGCCGTGTCGTCGATGCGCAGCATCGCCGCGCGCGCCCAAGTGCAGTCGGCCGCCCTCGTGCGTCTGGCGCAGCAACTGGGCTTTGCCGGCTGGCCGGAACTCAAAGCCATCTTCGTCGAACGCCTGCGCGCGGGACCCGCCGGCTACGCGGCAAAGGCGGGCGCGCTGGCCGGCAAGGAAGGAAATCTTGTCACCGAAGTATTCACGGTGCAGCAGCGCAATCTGGCCGCCACGGAAAGCGTCAACCATGACGCCCTGGATGCGGCCGCCAACCTGCTGCAGGCAGCGCCCCGCGTGCACGTGGCGGGCTTTCGCGCCGCCCACCCGATCGCCTACACCCTGCACTACCTGTACCGGCTGCTGCGCCCCAGCGTGCAGCTGCTGAGCGGTCAGGGCGGCACGCTGGAAATGGATTTGCGCGCCCTGCAGGCCGGGGAGGCCGTCGTCGTCGTCAGCTTCGCACCGTATTCGAGCGAAGCGCTGCTGGTGGCGCAGGCGGCGCGCCAGGCCGGCTGTGCGGTGGTCGCCATCAGCGACAGCGCCATGTCGCCGCTGGCCCTGCAGGCCGACGCCAGCATCGTCATCGCCGTCGACAGCCCCTCGTTCTTCCCCTCCATCGTGGCCGGCGTTGCGGCCGTGGAAAGCCTGGTGGAACTGCTGGTGGCGCGCGCGGGGCCCGATGCCGTGCACGCCATCGGCGCGGCGGAAAGCCAGTTGCGGGCGCTGGGCGCCTACGCAAAAACATCAAATGATGCAAATTAACACTAAATACATCAAACGTTGCAAATGAGTACAACGCAGCCTATACTCGGCCATCCCCCACTTGCCGACAAGAAAGCGATGCCCATGAGCCATGTCTTCCACCGCAGCTTGACCGCCAGCTATCCTGTCGCCATGGGCGGCGATGGCCCTTACCTGATCGATGCGCAGGGCAAGCGCTACCTGGACGCCTGCGGCGGCGCGGCCGTCTCTTGCCTGGGCCATTCGGATGCGGCCGTCATCGCCGCCGTGCAGCAGCAGATTGCCACGCTGGCGTACGCGCACAGCGCGTTCTTTACCAGTGAGCCGATGGAGCAACTGGCCGATTTTCTCGTCGCCCGGGCGCCTGCCGGCATCGACAGCGTGTTTTTCGTCTCGGGCGGCTCGGAAGCGGTGGAAAGCGCGCTCAAGATGGCGCGCCAGTATTTCGTCGAGCGGGGCCAGCCGCAGCGCCGCCACGTCATCGCCCGCCGCCAGAGCTACCACGGCAACACCCTGGGTGCGCTGGCCACGGGCGGCAACGCCTGGCGCCGCCAGCAATTCGAGCCGCTGCTGATTGGCGTGACCCATGTGTCTCCCTGCTATGCTTACCGCGACCAGCCGGCCCATGAAACGGATGGCGACTACGTGGCGCGCCTGGGCCAGGAGCTGGAAGACAACATCGCCGCACTGGGTGCGGACAACGTCATTGCCTTCATCGCCGAACCCGTCGTCGGCGCCACGGCCGGCGCCCTGCCCGCAGTAAACGGCTACTTCCAGCGCATGCGCGCCATCTGCCAGCGCCACGGCATCCTCTTGATCCTCGACGAAGTCATGTGCGGCATGGGGCGCACGGGCAGCCTGTTCGCCTGCGAGCAGGAAGCCATCACCGCCGACCTGATCTGCATCGCCAAGGGCCTGGGCGCCGGCTACCAGCCCATCGGCGCCGTGATGGTGTCAAAAGACATCCGCGACACCCTCCGCGCCGGCACGGGCTTCTTCCAGCATGGCCACACGTATATCGGCCACGCCACGGCCTGCGCCGCCGCCCTGGCCGTGCAGCGGCAGATCGAGGAACGCGATTTATTGGCCAACGTGCGCGCCATGGGGGGCTTGCTGAACGAACGACTGCACCAGCGTTTCGACGACCATGCGCACGTGGGTGACATCCGCGGCCGCGGCCTGTTCCTGGGACTGGAACTGGTGCAGGACCGCGCCAGCAAACACCCGTTCGACCCGGCCCGCCGCCTGCACGCGCGCATCAAGGCGCAAGCCATGCAGGGCGGGCTGATGTGCTACCCCATGGGCGGCACCATCGACGGCCTGCACGGCGACCATATCCTGCTGGCGCCGCCCTACATCATCGACGCCAGCCACGTCGATGAGCTCGTCGACAAGCTGGGCGCGGCCATCGACGCCTGCGTGCGCTAGCCGCGCCCGCTGTTGCCCACGGTGGACATCAGGCTGGCGCCGCAGCTGGTCTTGTGGCCGTCAAAGGCCACGGGCACGCCATCGATCAGCACCTGCGGATCACCCTCGGCGATCACGCAGCGCACGTGACCCTTGATCGGACACACGCAAGGGTCGCCCTTGCGCGCCACGGCCACGCCCAGCACCGTACTGTTCGGCGCCGCCCCCACCACCTTGCCGCCATGGCTGGTGGGGTCGTTCAAACGGATCACGCCGCGCATGCTCTTCTCCTTGAATAGGTAAAACGCCTCATTGCGAAAACCCCTGGTAATACTCGCGCGCATCGTGGCGCAAGCCCCACCAGGGCAGATACGCATGGTTGCCGCTGCGCGCGCGGAACCATGGCTTGTCGGGCCGGATCGGCCGCGCGACGGCGGGCGGCGCCACCACCAGCGCGACAGGCGCGGACAGGTCACTGGTGCCAGCCACCAGCACGGGTTTCCCGAAATGGTGCGCGTAAGCGATGCCCAGCGCCACGTTCGTCAGGGCCGTGCCCGCGCCCGTCTCACCCAGCACGGCCGTCAGATTGAAGCTTTGCTTGAGGAAATCGAATTCCGGTAACTGCACGGTGAGCGTCTGCGCCAGCGCACCGAGTCGTGCGGACGAATCCTGATGCGTATTGCCGGCGTCGTGGATGAGATAGCCGATGTCGGTATCAGGCTTATTCGCCTTCGCCGCGGCCTCTTCGATGGCCGCCGTCCACGCCTGCACCAGGCGCGGCGGCTCGCCCTTTTTGGCTTCAAAATCCGCCGCCTGTTTCGTGCTCGGATAGCCGAGCCAAGCCAGCGGCGCCCGCTCCGTCTTGTAGTCGGGACCGGCCAGCACCAGCAGCACCAGGTTTTCGTTGATCTGCCGGTCCAGAGGCCGGCTGGGCGCATCCCAGTTCATGGCCCAGACGGTTTCCTTGGGGTGGCTTTGCAGGTAGTCGAGCGCGGCGGAAAGTGAAGTAAAACCGGCATTGGGGCCGCCCATGGTGACGCGGACGTCGGGCGGGGTGGAGCGGGTCCAGAGGGTGGGAAAGTTGGGATTGCCGATGTCAAAGGTATCACCAATGTACTCGCGCACAAAATCCGTCGCATCCGCAAGATCCAGCTTTCCTTCAGGAATCGCATACTCAACATGGATGCCGGCCAACTCACGCCAGCGCGACCTGTCCTTGGCTGAATGGACGTTATAAAAATACTCGGGATCTGAAAAATACGGGCTACGCAACAAATTCATTACCTTTCGAATATACTTGCGATGATAGCCACGAAACGTTTCCTCACCTTCATTTCCCCCGGCAACCGGTGAAACAGCTTGCAACTTGGAGTATTTCCCTGGATTTTCCTTGACCATGTCATCGGCAGGATTTGGCTGTACCAGTCCCAAGGCCCACAACAATTGCCATTGTGTAGGGTAATCCCGCCGTTGCAAAGGGTTAAGCCATTGAACGGCGACCACTTGTGCCATGTACGGTCGCTTGACCGTGTCAGGTGAGGCGGCAACGGCATTTTTTGGCGTAATAGGCGATGCACGAAGACGCGCGCATGCCGTCAGAAAAATTAGCGCCAAAAACACAAGCAATGCATACAAAAAAATGGATTTCAACATGCGAGATTCTCCATGGTGGAAAAAACTTGTGAGCAACATTCTTCTTAATAAGGGGAATCAATCGACATGGAGTTACCCATGCGCCATTTCACCGGACGTCGGCCTCGGATCCGGTGGCGAGTTTTCACGCCTATCGATGATTAAAGTCGGCATGCCAGCCTCGCAGTCGGATCGCATCACCCAAGCAGCAATAGCTTCTCGACGAAATTCTCCTTTGTTAAAATATTCCAGGAATTCGATGGCAGAGTTATTGTCACCCGCCCACTCCAACAACCTCCAATCCGCCGCCACCCTCAACTTGCGCAACTGGTCCGCCTTGATGCGGCACACGCCCACCGCCACGTCATACGCAAGCGCCCGCTCCGCGTGCATGGGGTTGGTCAGGATGGTGGAATGGTCGGTGGCATAGGCGCCGGCCTGGCTGGACATCATTTCCTCTATCCGCGTGCTGCGCCATGCTTGGTATTCGGCGTCAGGCGTGGTGTTGGGCATTTCCTGCTGCACTTTTTTACCCTCGGGACTCTTCCCTTCCCGTACGGCTTGCGCGCGTATCACCGCGCGCTGCTCGAACCGCAGGCGCGCCTCGTCATCGGCCGTGCCCTTGGCGCTGTCCATGCGTTTGGCTTCGTTTTTCGCCGCCTGCCCCTGCAGGCCACCGGGCGGAATGGCATGATCGGCAAAGAAATCGTCGCCGGCAGCGCGCTGCTTGCCGGCCTGGCGCGATTCGCCGGACGGCTCGTAGCCTTCATCGAATTCCTCGCTGGTCTGGCCAAAGCGCAAGGACTGCGGCTTGAAGGGCAGAGCCAAGTCGGGCGCGTTCAGTTCGATTTTCCAGTCTTTGTGGGGCGAGGCATTGCAAGGGCTGTGGGCCAGGCCCGTCATCACGATGAACAGGGGCGCCAATCCCACCGTCAGGATGGTGGAAAAGGCGCCTTCGCTGGCCTCGACGCCCTGCTTGACGGAATACGACGCATATTTCTGCGCCGGAAACCAGAAGTCCTTGCCGCCCGGCGCAGGCTTGCGCCAGTGATCGCTCCAGTAGTGATAGCTGCCCTGCTTGCCCACCTCGAAACCCTGGGCAAACACGCGCTGCACACACACGCCTGCGGCCCCGGTGGCGGCCAGCTCGCCGCCGTCCTTGCTGTCCTTGGCCAGCGAACCCGACAGGCCGCGCCAGCCGATGCCCTCGATGGCCACGGACGACACCACCACGTCGTGCGGATTGCAATAGATGGTCACCCTGCCATACGATGATTTCTTGCCGCCCCGGGCGGCGCCGGCAATCCCGTATTGTTCACGATCCTTGGCGGCGGAAAAACCGTGCTGCGCGTTGGCCATGCAGCGGTCGATTTCCTCGTCTGTCTGCGCCTCGCCCAGGCTGGCGCGCTGGCCGATGATGGCAAAGAAGTTTTTCAAGGTGGCGATGCGTGCCTGCACCGTCACCCTGCCCGTGCTGCCGTCCGCCGCGCGCAGATTGCTGGCCACCCAGTTCTCCGAGCCATTGCGTTTCGCCAGGCTGTACGGCGAATTGCAAATCACATAGTTATCGGCCACACAAGGAAAGCTGCCCTTCACCTTGGGCAGGTTTGCGCCGAGAAAGGCCGCCGCCATCGCCACCATCGTGCCCTGGCTGTGGCACACGATGGTGACGGGCACGTCGGCCTGCTGCTGGCGGATGGCTTCGACCAGCCTGGCCAGACGATAGGCGGCCAGCACGAAATACGCTCGCGGCGGGCAGCTGTACACTTGCCGTTCCGGGAAGGGATTCATGTGCTGGATCGTGTTCCACAAGAATAAACCCTCGCTCAGCCCATCCTTCCACAAGTCGGCCAGCGCACTGCAGCCATTGGCAAACGGGCCGCCGCCCCAGTAATCCTGTTCGTTCAGGTAGATGCCCTTGCCGTATTGCTGCAGTTCCTCGCCGGAAGCCTTGTAGCCCCAGCGAAAGCGGATCACGGAAGAAAAAGTGCCGGCATCGCGGATCAGGGTATCGGCCGACATTTCCGGGTTGAGAAAGCCTTCGGCCGTGATCTCGGCGCCATAATTGACCGCCGTCAGTTCGCCGCCCTCCACGCCACGGTGCTGCATGTGATGGCAGGAACGCTTGAGACGCTCGTTCAGGCCCTTGCACAGTCCCTCTTCAGTTGCCGCGTACCATTCGCCATCGGAATTGACGCCGTGCACGAAGATCACGATGCCGGGCAGCGGCAACTGCTGCAGCGTGTCCCGGTCGCTGCTCTGGAAATTGGCGTTGCAGGAAAACTGACCGAGGATATCGATTTCAGGGTCGTCGCACAGCGGCGGATGGGGGTCGAACAGCATGGTGTGCTCTCCAGTGACGGGGGTTCAGGAACGGCGGCGGAAGAAGAAGCCCTTCAGCCGCTGCAGGTGATCGGTTTCCACCTTCGGCCCGCGCCCGTCGGCGCCGCTGACGCCCGTCAGCGGACTGTCGCCTTCGCGCTCGATGTGCACTTCCACGCCTTCGACGGGCAAGCCATCGGTGGGACGCAGCAAGCGCGGCACGCGGCCCAGCTCGCCCTCGCCGAAGGTGGGCAGTTCCGCCTTCATGCTGGCCGGGCCGTTCCAGTGGTGACCGTCGGTTTTGACCGTCAGCGCGCCGGGTCCGCCCAGCTCGACCGCACCGCCGGACAATTTCAGGTAGGCGCCGCCCGCCGTCATGAAGGTGATCTCGTCCTGCGCCACGCCGACCAGCCGCGTGCCGGCTGTCAGGCGGATCTCCTTGGCGGCGTCCGCCTGCAGAAGGTCGTGCTGACTTTGCAGCAAAAACTTGCCAAAATGGGCCACCTGCACGATGCCGTCCTGGTGCGAGAACAAGGAAATGCCCTTGCCCGCGTTGACGTTGCAGCGCTGGGCCGCGCTCAGTTGCACATGCTGCTGGGCCACCAGGTCGATATTCGCGCCCGCATTGCCGCTGATGGTTTTGGGGGTACTCAGCGCCACGCCCTCGGGCGCCGTGATGCTGACGGCGGGCTGGTCGGCGGCGATGGCCGCCCCCAGCGCCTTGCTGCCGGCCGCGTCCAGTGCCAGCGCCTGATGCTGGGCGGCAAATTCGCCCAGTGAAGTAAACAGTTCCAGGCACTCCTGCATCACGGCGGCATGCTCACTGCCGTCGAGCTGCTTGCCGCTGGCGCCCAGCTGTTTCCAGGCCGAAATCAACAGCGAGCGGGCCGTGCGCACGCTGCCGCTGGCGTCGCTGCGCAATTCAAAGCCGTCGCCGCGCTGCAGACCTGCCCCGTCGCTGCGCGGTTCGGTCAGATAGCCGAGGTTCAACTGCGTGGCCGCCTGGTCGCTGGCCAGCTGCGCGCTGATTTGCGACGGCGTGTCGTCAAAGCACAGCTGGTT
The DNA here is from genome assembly GCF_059617925.1 of Janthinobacterium sp. JF4. Taxonomy (NCBI): domain Bacteria; kingdom Pseudomonadati; phylum Pseudomonadota; class Betaproteobacteria; order Burkholderiales; family Oxalobacteraceae; genus Janthinobacterium; species Janthinobacterium sp. JF4. Next base: position 23,746 of record NZ_JCAQAV010000022.1, read on the forward strand.
GCCGCGTCCGCCCCGCACTTCGCGGCTGCGCATGCCGGAAAGATACCGGTTGCCGGGCAAGGTGCCGCGCACGCTCAAGCCCGGCGGCGCGCCCACGGCGTTGTACAGCTGGCCGACGATGATGGGACGGTCCGGGTCTCCTCCGAGAAAATCGATCAGCACTTCCGCGCCGATGCGCGGCAAGGTCACCGTGCCGCATTGTTTGCCGCTGCCCGGGCCATTGCCGCTCCAGCTCGATGCCACGCGCACCCAGGCCGAGTCGCGCTCCGTATCGGACGCGCCGGAGCCGTTGGCATGCGCGTGGTCCGGCGTGCGCGTGGCGCCAAAGCGCACCTTGACGCGCCCCAGCGCATCGCAATGCACCTCTTCGCCAGCAGGCCCCACCACCAGCGCACTTTGCAGACGGACGACGGGAAAATCGCTGCGCGGATCAAAGGCAGGCACGATGGCGATGCCGCGCCGCACGCAAGTAAAATGGTTGCGGTAGCGCAAGGCCGCCTGGCCATCGGCGCCAGGACCTTGCGCCGGGCCGGCATCGCACTGCCAGCCGCTCTGCGCAAACAGGCGCCCGACCCGCGCATCTAGCCCTGTCGGCAAGTTATTGCTGGCCGCTACGCTCAAGGCCGTGATGACGAAACTGCGCTCGGCCACCGGGTGGCTGTCGATCTCCGCATGCCCTTCCAGGCTGAACCACTGGCCCGCGCAAAAGTCGCGCACGCAGCCTTCGCCCTGGAAACACTTGCTGTCCATATCGTGGCGCGCCATCGCCAGCTGGCCCAGTTGCCGCAATGCATCGTGGCTAGCAGCGGCCAGCGGCGGCTCCACGATATAGTCGTCGAGACTGGCTGCCAGGCGATTGCCATTGCCGCCCTGATCCACGCCGCCGTGTGACCGCGTGGCCATGAACTGCGGGCTGTGCGGGTGGCCATCGTCCCAGCTATAGCGTTCGGACTTTCCCGACTGCAATCGGCGCACGGCGCTCCAGGCCGTCACGGTATCGCTTTCCTCGGTGGCGTCGTCGCGGTGATAACGCGCCGTGCCCGCCGCGTTTTGCGCCAGGCGGCTGGCGTCGTCGAACAGCAGCAGGGTATGCACGGGCGTGGCGGCGGCGTTCGGGCCGGCCGGCGCTCCCGCCTGGAAGCACCAGGCGACGCCGCGGCGCCTGAGCAGGCGGCGGATAAAGGCGGCATCGGATTCATTGTGCTGCATCGTGCATTCGCGCACGGGCAGGCTGCGCGCCGCCAGCGCCGCATCAATGGCGAGATCCAGGCTGGCGGCGAGCACGCTATTGCCCTGCCGCCATTCCTCAAACAGCAGCTGCACGATCTGCAATGCGTGCTTGTTGCGAAACACCCGTGTATTGATGCGTTTTTCCATCAACGCCAGGCCGTCGCGCAGCACCAGTTGATAGGTGGCCAGGCCGCCGTCGCTTTGCCCGGCGCTCGCTTCGGCGACGATGCCGCACACCCTGCGCAGCTGCCCCCGGTCGGTCACTATTTGCAATTCGGCCGGCACGGCGATGAACTGTTTCAGCGGCAGCTGCGCCTCGGTGGCCACGCACAGGATGCGGTATTCAATCCCGCCGCAGATGGCCTCGCTGCCGCTGATGCGCTGCGGCAGCAAGACATCCTCATTGATGCCATCCGGGTAAGCGAGGCGCAGCCGCAAGGCACGGTTTCCGGCAGTCAAGCTCTTGTCCACGGCCATCCATTGCGCGAAGTTTTCCATGGGTTTCTTCCTTCCAGAATTCATCGAAACACAGCAGGCGATCTCAGGCGGAACCGTCGAATCGCATGTCGTAATGCATGTCGTCACGCTCACGGGCCGGCAACTTGTCGGCCAAAAAGGCATCCTCCGCCAGGCAGGCGCCCACGCCCAGGATGCAGCCGCGCACGTCTTCCCGGCGCAGCACCAGGCGTATTTCGAAGCTCACGCCGGGCAAGCCAAACAGCGCCAGCATCTGGCGCAGGGCCAGCGCGCCTGGCCGGCCGGGCAAGAAATCCTCATAGACACGGCGTTCCAGCGGCCCCAGTATCAGGCGCACGCGCAAGTCGGCGCGCCGGCAGCGCTCGCCCAGCATGGCGCCCTGCCCCAGCCGCGCATGCGCGGTGGCCAGCAAGGTGCGCTCCCGCGGCGCGCGCCGGAACCAGGCGCCAACAAACCGCTGCAAGCGCACGGGCACGCCGAAATACTCGGCCAGCACCGCCTGCATCGCGTCGGCCGACACGGGCCGGTGGCGCAGCAAGGCCGCATAATGGGCCAGCACATGCGCAGGCAAGCCATCTTCCTGCCTGGCCACCTCGGCAGGCCAGGCGCCCGCCAGCGCCAGTTGCAAGGGCAGGAAATCGCCGCCGTCGGCGTCCTGCTGGCATTCGATGCGGTAGCGGGCCCAGGCCTGATAGAACAGGACCAGCGCGCGGTGCGACAAGGTATCGAGCCAGGCACGGGGAGCATCATCGCCCGTCTGCCGCTCGTGGCGGGCCAGCGTTTCTGTGTAATGCAGCGGCAAGCCGCCATGCACGCCCAGGAAGCCGGCCATGGCCGCGCGCACATGCACCTGCGTTTCGCCGTCCGCCTGCGGTTCCAGCCACAGCGCTTCGATTTCGCCCGGTGCGAACGACAGCGATGCGCTGCCATGCAGGCGCAGGCAATCGCGAAAGACATGCTCCTGTGATATGCCCTGCTGCCTCAGCCAGGCCGACAGCAGGCGCAGCGCCTGAAAGAAGCCGGTGCCGGACGGATCGGCAATCAGGCGCGCGACTACACCAGCGTCTGGTTTCCATTGCGTGGCAGGCAGCACAGCAACTCCTTTCCAGTCTTCTGCGACAAGACGATCAGGCGGGTAAATGAACCCAGGTGCACATACAGCCCGAGAAAGCGTTCGATCACCTGGGCAAACGCATGCAAGCCGCTGCCGACAAAGGCGTCCTCGTCGACGGACAACAGCACGTCGACGCCGAAGACCAGGCTGCCGCCCGCCGCATCGTGCAGCCAGGTGCTGGCGGCGCGCTGGCGCAGTCCCGTCAAGCCCGCGATCTGGCGCGCGGCGCTGGCCGAACCGGGCAAGTTGTACAACTCGAGTATTTGCTTGAAGAGCGGCAAGCCCTGTTCATTCAGCGACTGATGGTTCAGGGACAATTGCGCGATCAGCCGCCAGTGCGATGCCGCACCCGACGGGAAGCGGCACGGCGCGCCGGGTTTGCGCAGCAGGCGCACCGGCAAGGTGCTGGCCACGCCGTCATGGCGCAAATCACCCGCGGCATTGCCGAACACCAAACGGCCTGGCAAGTCGCGGTTACTGCAGGTGAGCATGATGGACACCGTTTGCGTCGCGTCGTGCAGCGGCTGCATGGCGCCGTCGACAAAGGCGATACGCATGTCGTAGCCGGGATGGCTCAGCGCCATGTCTTCGTCGCGCCGCGTCACCCAGTAGCGCCCCTGGCGTCCGCCCGCCTCGCCATGGCGCATCGAGTAAAACGGGTGAAAGGTGTCCAGCGTGGCGCCCTGCGCCGTTTCACCGAGCACCTGCACACTGTCGACGCTGTGAATATCGTAGCAATGCGCCTGCCGCACCGATGGCAGCAGCACATGCTCGGCGCTCGCGTGCGTCAGGCGGATGGGATTGGCCGCCTGGCGGAACAGGTTGACGACGGGCGTGCATCCCGGCACCAGATGCCTTGCGGACAGGGGCCGCAGGATGCGCGCGATATCCGCATCGGCCTGCGCGTCGGCCAGCAGCAGGTGCACGGTGCAGCGCCGGCAGGCCGGCGGCAACAACGGGCGCAGCGCAGCCAGGTCCAGGTCGACAAAATTGAATTTATCCGGAAAGGCAAACCATTCGCCCAGCAGGCGGTAAGCGGGATGCGAGGCGGCACTGGCCGGCATCAAGGCATCCTCGGCGGCAAAACCGACCGGATGCAAGGGCACCGCGTCCAGCGCCTGCCAGACGCCATCGACTTCCACATAGGCACAACGCGCGCGCAGGAACAGGCTGTCGCGCAAGGTGGCGCAAAACGCAGGCTCGCCATCGAGGAACAGGCGCAGCATCGACAGCGGGAGCCCGTCCAGCGTGCACGTGGCGCCCGTCGCTTCAAGCGTGATGCTGATCGCCGCCCCCAAGTCCGGTGGCAGGCGCACTGCGGGCGGCGCCGCCACGATGGACTGGAAGCGCACCTCGGACAGGCGCAGCGGCGCCACGGCGACATCGTAGGCGGTGGTGAACTTGCAGGCAACGCCCTGATACTCGGCAGCATGCATGAGCGTGCCGCGCGGGATCACGGCCAGCTCGCTCACCGCCGCAAGGTCGTTATCGATGCGGGCAATGGCGCAGGCAGGAAACGGGCGCAAATAATGGGGAAAGTTCACTTCCAGCAAGGTTTCGCTGAAGGCGCCAAAGCCATCGGCAAGCCGCTTGGCCGTGCGCGCATTGAACATGGCGAACGCTTGCAGCATGCGCGCCAGGTGCGGATCGCCCATGTCGCCGCCCAGGATGCCCAGCGCGCCGGCGATGGCTGGATAGCGCCGGGCAAACGCCTGATTGTGCGCATGCAAGGTGCCCAGTTCGCGCTCGTAATACTGCAGCAACTCGTCCATGCCCGCTCCCATCGCTTGACCGGCACGTGCCGGTACAGCCCCGTCTGCATTATTGAGGAAGCGGCAAAGAGGGAAATTGAGTTTGAACAAGATTGCACGCATGCGTCAGCATGGAATGCCATTGCGGCGCTGGCAAAGCGACTTTTGTTCACTCCTTGCCAATATTAATTGACTTATTCGAAACAATCGTTTTAAATCAGGAAGTTACTCAAAATCAATCATCTTGCGCATTCAATCATCGCATTGCCTCTTGTCGATGCTGGATGCCCACGTTGATGCACTCCGAAGCCAAGGTATATGGAACTGCTCGACTCCCTGCGTCCAACCGCACCGCAAGACGACACGATCAGCGGGCACTATGAAGTGCGCCGCTTGCTGGGCGAAGGCGGTTTCGGCCATGTATTCGAAGCGTGGGATGCCAAGCTGTGCCGCAGCGTGGCGCTGAAGCGGCTGAAACCGCAAGCCGACGTGCTGCATCCGGAAAAACTCATCAATGAAGCGCGCCTGGCCGCCTCGCTCAAGCATGCCGCCTTCGTGCGCATCTTCGCCATCGAGGGCCAGGGCACGAGCCAGTCCATCGTCATGGAACTGGTCGAAGGCCAGACGCTGGGGCAATTCATGCACAGCGGCAAGGCTGACCTGCAAGCCGCACTCGACATCGCCTACCAGATCGCCGATGCCATGGACGAGGCGCACGCCATGGACCTCGTGCACGGCGACTTGAAACCGTCGAACCTGATGCTGGAAGCAGATGGCAAGGTGCGCATCCTCGACTTCGGCCTGGCGCGCCACATCGACCCGCAAGCCACGCAAACGACCACCCTGTGCGACTTGCAAGGCACGATTGCCTACATGGCGCCTGAGCGCCTGATGGGCCGCCTGCCCGACACGCGCGGCGACGTGTATGCCTTGGGCGCCATGCTGTACGAAATGCTGGCCGGTCAGCGCCACTTCGCCCACCTGAACGGCCTGGCTCTGGCCGCCGCCCACATGCAGGCGACAGACCCGTGGCCCGACCTGCCCGACTCCGTGCCGTCCACCATCAACGCCCTCGTGCGCGCGATGACTGCGCACGACCCGGCCGAACGGCCACGCACCATGCGCGATGTGCGCGAGGCGATTGGGGCGCAGCGCGGGGATGCTGTCACGGTGGCCACGCCCCTTGCCAACGAGACGCCCGCGAAGGAAGAACCGCCCGCCACCGTCTCCATCCGCCTGCCCCTGCCCCGCAAGCGCACCCTGAAATGGGGCGCGGGCGTAGCGCTGCTGGCGGTACTGGCAGGATGGCAGCTGCCCAACATCGTTCCTGCCGTCAAATCGTTCGTCACGGGAGAAAAAGCGCCCGCGCCGTATTCGGAAATGGCCAGCATGGCGGCGGGGATGGAAGCGTTGCGAGTGTTTGATCGCGATACGAGCCAGGCACAGGCAATCGGACATTTCATGACAGTGCTGCAGCACAATCCAGGAAATGCGGCTGCGGCGGCAGGCCTGTCACTGGCGTCGAGTCTACGTTACGCGGGTAATGGACGAGACGATACGTGGTTACAAAGAGCTGATGTGAACGCAAAACAGGCATTGGCGGCGGACGATCAGTTAGCGCTTGCCCACGTCGCGCAAGCATGGGTACTGGAATTCCAGGGCAAAAACGATGAAGCTCTTCGAGAAGCCACTACCTCACTGAACCTGGAGCCCGCCAACCTACTAGGTTTATATGGCAAGGCACGCCTATACATTGCTGCTCACAAATTTGATCTGGCACACACCGTACTGAAACAAGCAATCGCCACCCATCCCAATGAACGCATGTTCAATACCTTATTGGGGCAAATGTATTACAGAAAAAGTGACTATGCTACGGCAGAACAAATATTTCGCAAAAGCATACGCATGGATCCCCAGTCGCCAAACGCCTACGCTCATCTAAATGCGACATTGCTGCGGCAGAACCGCGAAGACGAGGCGCTTGCAGTTATCCAGCAAGGTTTGCTAGTACATCCGCATTGGGAACTCTACACCAACTTGGGCACATCACTGTTTGCCAAGGGAGACTTTCTTGGAGCAGTACAAGCATTTGAAAATGCCGTTTCCGAGAAAAAAGGCAGCCCCGGCACCTATTTACTTTGGGCCAACTTGGCTGATGCGCAACGCTGGGTTCCCACATTGACCAAAGCATCGAAACAATCGTATTTACGTGCGATCGCCCTGCTGCAACCCATGCTCGCGCGCATGCCCAATGACATTACCTTGAATTCGCGCATGGCCCTGTACCAAGCCTACGCCGGAGAAAAGGAAGCCGCTCTGGCAAACGTGCAGCACGCACTAAGCTTGGCGCCACAGATCGCCGACGTGCAGTTTCGTGCGGCGCTGACACATGAACTGACTGGCAACCGCAGCAAGGCTCTGACTGCGCTACTACAAGCCAGCAAGCTTGGCTACCCTCTCAATCTGATCGAATCAGCGCCCGATCTGTTGAACCTGCGGCGTGATGCCCGTTACCAACAATTTCTCATCAACCTGGAAAGAGACAGTAAAAAATGACACCTGTAAGCCCTTGGATGAAGTTATCCGTGCACTTCGATGCAGACCAGATCACCAACCAGCTCGACTACAACTTCACCTCTTGCGATGGCACGGCCGATCCCCGCCATGGCCCCTACATGGGTGGCGTGCATTTCCAGAAAGGCCAGCATGTCTATCTCGACGTTACCTGCTGCGGCTCCAAGGATAGCGGCTTCACATCGTTCCAGATCATCGATTGCTGCATCATCACCGTACCGCAACTGACTCAGATTGGCCCGAAAGTACCCACCATTTATTCACCGCCATCGCCATTCCTTCAGTCGGTAGGCGCCACCTACCATTTCCCGCTGGACTTCGAGATCCAGCAACTGTTGGGCGAACCAGAGCAGCCCCCCCTACACCGCATCCGCCAGGAGTGGAAACATAACCTGGATGTCGGCTATACCGCTGGTCGTTGGGAATTGTCCTTCGTCATGACGGTACGCATCATGCGCGGCGAAGACACACAACCGGAACTGCGCGTCTTTTCCTTCGACCCGGAAAGCTCCGTGGGCGGCGATACAACGTTATAACATTTCTACTCGACGTTGCCATTCAACAGCGCATTACGTCCGTGAGCACATAAAGCCGCGCCACCTCCACCGGCGCGGCTTTTTCACATCCGCACGCAATACGCCGCCCCGCCCGCCGAAAGCGGTAAAATGACGGCCTTGAAGCCAAGCTCCGCCCCCTGGCGCGGCCTTGAACGCACACAGCACCACCCACAGCCCGGCAGGCATGCATTCCCTGCCGCCGGACCAACGACAAAGAACACATGACCACCGTCCCAAAAGAAATCAACGCCGCCGCGGCAAAGAAAAATTCGGCTGAAAAGCTCACTCCCATGATGCAGCAATATTTAGGCATTAAGGAAAACCACCCGACGATGCTGGTCTTCTATCGCATGGGCGATTTCTACGAGCTATTTTTCGAGGATGCGGAAAAAGCCTCGCGCCTGCTGGGCATCACCTTGACGGCGCGCGGCGTGGCCAGTGGCAACCCGATCAAAATGTGCGGCGTGCCGTTTCATTCGCTCGACGGCTATCTGGCCAAGCTGGTCAAGCTGGGCGAGTCGGTGGCCATTTGCGAGCAGATTGGCGACCCGGCCACCAGCAAGGGTCCCGTCGAGCGCAAGGTCATGCGTGTGGTCACGCCGGGCACTCTGACGGATGCGGACTTGCTGCCGGAGAAGGCCGAGCGCCCGCTGCTGGCCATGTGCAGCATCACGCAGCGCAAGACGGTCACCACGGGCCTGGCCTGGCTGTCGCTGGCCAGCGGCGCGCTGAAACTGATGGAGTTTTCCGGCGACAGCGCCACCGTGGCCACGCGCCTGCAGCAGGAACTGGAACGCATCGTGCCGGCTGAAATTCTCAGCGGCGACAATGGCAACCTGTTCGACGACTATGCGGGCACGCACATCAACCGCGTGCCGGACTGGCATTTTGACGTGGTGGGCGGCCACAAGGCCCTGCTCGACCAGCTGGGCGTGGCGACCTTGACGGGTTTTGGCGCCGATGGCCTCGGCGCCGCGTTCGGCGCGGCCGGCGCCTTGCTGCGCTACGCGCAATCGACGCAGGGACGCGGCTTGCAGCATGTGCGCTCTTTGATCACGGAAACGGAAAGCGAATTCATCGGCCTGGACGCGGCCACGCGGCGCAACCTGGAGTTGACGGAAACCATCCGCGGCCAGGAATCTCCTACGCTGTTCTCCCTGCTGGATCATTGCCGCACGGCCATGGGCTCGCGCATGCTGCGCCACTGGCTGCACCATGCGCGGCGCGACCAGAACGTGGCGCGCGCGCGCCATGAAGCCATCGCCGCGCTGGCGCAAAGCGAAGCGGCGGGGCCATTGGCCGCCACCCTGGCGCAAGTGCCCGATATCGAACGCATCACCACGCGCATCGCCCTGCTGTCGGCGCGGCCGCGCGACCTGGCCGCCCTGCGCGACGGCCTGCTGCAACTGCCGGCCCTGCGCGGCGACGTAGTCCGTTGTTACGGTCCTGGCCAGGGTGGCGAAAGCGGCTTGCTGGCCGCCATCCACACGGCGCTGGCGACACCGACCGCCTGCCTGGACTTGCTGGTGCGCGCCGTGGCGCAGGAACCGGCTGCCATGGTGCGCGACGGCGGCGTGTTTGCCACGGGTTTTGACGCCGAACTCGACGAGTTGCGCGCGCTGTCGGAAAACGCGGGCCAGTTTCTGCTCGACCTGGAAACGCGCGAACGGGCGCGCACGGGCATCGCCAACCTGCGCGTCGAATACAACAAGGTGCACGGCTTCTATATTGAAGTGACGCACGGCCAGACGGACAAGGTGCCGGACGACTACCGCCGCCGCCAGACCCTGAAAAACGCCGAGCGCTACATCACGCCTGAACTGAAGGTATTCGAAGACAAGGCCCTGTCGGCGCAAGACAAGGCCCTGGTGCGCGAAAAGCTGCTGTACGACCTGCTGCTGGCCGAGCTGGCGCCGCATATCGGCACCTTGCAGACCATTTCGCAGGGCCTGGCCCAGCTCGACACCCTGAACGCGCTGACGGAACACGCACAGCAGCACAACTGGGCCGCGCCGCAACTGGTCGAGGAACCGTGCATCAACATCGTCGAAGGCCGCCACCCGGTGGTGGAAAAGCAGATCGAGCGCTTCATCGCCAACGATTGCCGCCTCGTCAACGAGCGCCGGCTGCTGCTGATTACCGGCCCGAACATGGGCGGTAAGTCGACCTTCATGCGCCAGGTGGCATTGATTACCCTGCTGGCCTACGTGGGCAGTTACGTGCCGGCCGCTTCCGCCACCATCGGCCCCATCGACCGCATCTTCACGCGCATCGGCGCCACCGACGACCTGGCGGGCGGACGCTCGACCTTCATGGTGGAAATGACGGAATCGGCGGCGATTCTGAACGGCGCCACAGAACACTCGCTGGTGCTGATGGATGAAGTGGGCCGCGGCACCTCGACCTTCGACGGCCTGGCCCTGGCGTGGGCCATCGCGCGCCATCTGATCGACAGCAGCCGCAGTTTCACCCTGTTTGCCACGCACTACTTTGAGCTGACGCAACTGCCGGACAGTCACCCGAGCGCCGCCAACGTGCATCTGTCGGCCGTCGAACACAAGGACAGCATCGTCTTCCTGCACGCCGTGCAAGCCGGTCCCGCCTCGCAAAGCTACGGCTTGCAGGTGGCGCAGCTGGCTGGCGTGCCGCAGCCCGTGATCAAGGCCGCGCGCAAGCACCTGGCGCGCCTGGAAGCGCAGGCGCTCGACGCCACGCCGCAGCGCGACCTGTTTGCCGCTCCGGCAGCCGATCCGTATGCGCAGGAAGAAGAGGAAACGGCGCCGCTGGCCGCGCTGAACGAAGCGCAGCAAGCCCTGCTCGACGCCATCGCCGACCTCGATCCCGACGCGCTCACGCCGCGCGACGCGCTGGAGCAGCTGTACCAGTTGAAACGGCTGGCCGCCGCATGACCATACGGCGCAGCATCGCTGGCCTGCGCCTGCTGGCTGCCGGCCTGCTGGTCGCCAGCCTGCCATGGCAAGCGGCGCTGGCGGCCCCCGCCGACCAGGCCGGCTTCGAGTTTGCCGTGCTGGGCCATTCCTTCAATGCGGGGCCGGACGATGGCCCCCTGAAAAAAGCCATCGCCGACACCAGCGCCTTCAATGCCTCGTTCGTCGTGGCCACCGGCATCAAGGCCGCCAGCGAATCGTGCAGCGACAAACTGTACAGCCAGCGCAAGGAGGTGCTGGACGCCAGCGGGCCGCCGCTGATCGTTTCGCTGTCGGCCAGCGACTGGGCCAACTGCCGCAATTCGCGCGGCAGGATCAACGCCATCGAACGCCTGAACCGCTTGCGCGACGTGTATTTCGCCGACGACCAGAGCCTGGGCCAGCGCAAGCTGACCCTGTCGCGGCTGTCATCCACGGCAAAATTCCGCAGCTATGCGGAAAACGCCCACTGGGAATACGGCGGCGTGCTGTTTGCCACCGTCAACCTGCCGGCGAATAACAACCATTTCCTGCCGGAAGCGGGACGCAACAGCGAATTCGAAGACCGCCTGGTGGCCAACCGCTCCTGGCTGCAGCGATTGTTCGCCATGGCGCAGCGCAAGAAACTCGACGGCATTGTGCTGTTTTCCGATGGCGACGTGGGCGTGCTCAATGAAGACGATAATTCGCTGCTGCCCAGCTTCAGTTCGAAACAGGATGGCTTTGCCGGACCGCGCAAGCAGATCCGCACCCTGGCGAAAAAATTCAGCGGCAAGGTGTTATTGGTCGATACGCAGCGCGATGGCGACGCGGCTGGCAAGGAAGGGAAGAGTAAAAAAGCCGCGGCCAGGGCAGGCGGGCCAAAAATCAGCTGGAAAGGCAACCTGGGCCACGTCAGCATCGATAACGACTGGGCCGCCATCGCCGTACGGCCCGGCAAGACACCATTCTTTGAGGTGCGTCAACGCGCCGTCAGGCCATCGGCGCAAGCGCGGGTCAAGGCATCGACTGTGCGCCGCTAATAACAGCGGCACAAACGAACAGGCCGGCATGTAGCCGGCCTGGAACAAACAGTATTAATGAATCGGATGCGTGCGGAAGTGGTCACCCTCTTCGCCGTCGCCTTCATCATCTTCATCGCCATGATCATGGCCGTGTGCGCCATGCACGTGGCCATGGGCGATTTCTTCGTCGGTGGCTGCGCGCACGTCAGCGACGGTCAGCGAGAAGCGCAGCGCGATGCCGGCCAGTGGGTGATTGCCGTCCAGCACGACCTTGTCGTCGGCGATATCGGTGACCGTGAAGATCATCGCTTCTTCGTCCGGCGAATCGCTTTCCGGCATGCCTTCGAACTGCATGCCCACTTCCAGCGGCTCAGGCAGGCGATTGCGCGGCTCGACCTTCACCAGGGCGGGATCGTATTCACCGAAAGCATCATCCGGTTCGATCTGGATCGTGTTGGAATAGCCGACTTCCTTGCCGTCGAGCTCTTCTTCGATCTTCGGCAGGGTGTTTTCATAATCACCGTGCAGGTAGACCATCGGCTGGCGGCCGTCTTCGATCAGATTGTCTTGCGCGTCTGACAGTTTGTAGTTGACAGTCACGACCGTATTTTTGGCAATCTTCATTATGCTTCCTTTCATTGTATAAGCTGGCAAATTATACCTTCACGCCGCCAACGGCAGGCGCATTCCTGCATTTCCGGTTGTTATAATGGGCGCATGAAAAAATTAACTCTCCTCGGCGATATCACGCCGGCGCAATTCCTGCGCGACTACTGGCATAAAAAACCCTTGTTGATCCGTCAAGCCGTACCGGGCTTCAAGGCCCTGTTCGATTTCAAGGCCCTGGCCGAGCTGGCCACCCTGGACCACGTCGAATCGCGCCTGGTCAGCCATGCCGATGGCCACTGGAACATGCAGCAAGGTCCGCTGGCCAGCCTGCCCTCGCTGAAACAGAAGGAATGGACCCTGCTGGTGCAGGGCGCCAACCTGCACAGCGCCAAGGCCGACGCCCTGCTGCGCCAGTTCCGCTTCCTGCCGGACGCGCGCCTGGACGACCTGATGGTCAGCTTTGCCACCGATGGCGGCGGCGTGGGCCCGCATTTCGATTCCTATGACGTGTTCCTGCTGCAAGGCCAGGGCAAGCGCCACTGGCGCATCGGCGCGCAGAAAGACTTGAGCCTGATCGACGGCTTGCCGCTGAAGATCCTCAGCAACTTCACGCCCGATGAAGAATTCACGCTGGAACCGGGCGACATGCTGTATTTGCCGCCCCATTACGCGCACGACGGCGTGGCCATCGGCGACTGCCAGACGTATTCGATCGGCTTCCGCTCGCCCACGTTCCAGGAACTGGGTGAAGCTTTCCTGCAATTCATGGCCGACTCGATCGACTTGCCGGGCATTTACAGCGATCCGGACCTGAAAGCATCGGGCAAACCGGCGGAAATCCCCCGTGAGATGCTCAGCACCATCACGGAAGAAATGAACAAGGTGCGCTTCACGGAAGAAGACGTGACCATTTTCCTCGGTGAACACCTGTCGGAACCGAAGCACAATGTGTTTTTCACGCCGCTGTCCAAGCCGCTGACGGTGGGCCGCTTCGCGGATGCCGCACAGAAAAAGGGTGTCGTGTTGTCGCGCAAGACCCTGATGCTGTATCGTGGCAAGAATGTCTTCATCAACGGCGAATCGTTTGCCATTGGCAAGGCCGATAAAACGGCCCTGGAAACCCTGGCCAACGAACGCGCCCTCGATGGCGCCGCCGTGGCCCAGGCTTCCGATGACGTGATGGATGCGTTATATACCTGGTATCAGGATGGCTGGATCGAACTGGCTTGAATGGTTGCAGCGTAGCAAAAGTGGCATTGCAGCAGGTGAAATATCAGCATCTGCGCTAGCGCAATAAAACATATTATTTTTATATCGCTTTGTCGCGCTTTCGCAAATCGCTTACACTTGCTTGCAATTTGCTTCGGCAAATATTGCGATATCACAAAATAGTTGCGAATTTGCCTCTTGCTCCTATTGCGACGCACCAAAAATCGCTATAATATTCGGTTAGGAAGTTTCCGTTGTCTGGCAGGCACCACCTGGTACGAAAAGCCTTCGAAGACGACCTAACGAGCGATAATTACCGGTAATTATTCATCGCAACAATATTGATTTATTTTTTGAAATAATTAAGGAAAACAAATGAAAAAATCCCTGCTGATCGCCTCCCTGATGGTTGTTGCTCTGGCTGCTTGCAGCAAAAAAGAAGAAGCTCCTGCACCAGCACCAGTAGTTGAAACCCCAGCACCAGCACCAGTAGTTGAAGCTGCTCCAGCTGCTGCTGCTGACGCTGCTGCTTCGGCCGCTACCGACGCTGCTGCTGCTGCTACGGCTGCCGCTTCGGCCGCTACCGACGCTGCTTCGGCTGCTTCGGCTGCTGCATCGGCTGCTAAGTAATTTAGCACCCTGCACCAGGAAAAGCCGGCCTTCGGGCCGGCTTTTTTGCGTCCGGCGTTTTATCCGCAGGATATAACGCCGGACGCAGGCAATAAAAAAGGCTGACCCGGGAAACCGGATCAGCCTTTTTTATTGCGCGGCAGGCTTTGATGCCTGCCGCGCATGTACCGCTTACTTCAGCTGCTCGTTCAGCAAGCCCAGGATCTTCTCTGCCACTGGCGAGACGTCCGGCTGGCCTTCGTTGCTGAGGATGCTGACCAGGCTGCTAGAACCATTGCCGGCCTTGACCAGGACGCGGTAGCGCTGCGCTCCCTTGTCCTTGTCGGACGACGAACCCCAGCTGAACAGTTTCGAGAAGAAACCATCTTTCTTGACCGCATCCGGATCGACGTAACGCACGAAATATGTGCCTTGCGTGCGGTCGCGGTCTTCCACGGTGAAGCCCACGCGGTCCAGCGCCAGGCCGACACGGCGCCAGGCGCGGTCGAAACCTTCATCGACTTCGATGGCGCGCGCCGGCGTGGCGGCGTCGCCCACCAGCTTGGCGTGCTGCGGCTGCACAATGGCAGCATCGACAGCCGTCTTCGCCTGCGCATCGTCGCTGGCCGCGCCCAGGCGCGTCATCAGCTTGGCCAGGAATTGCGCTTCCAGGCCCGGATCGTTGGGACGCGCGGTCCAGGTGGTGCTTTCCTTGTCGCGGCCCGTAATGACCTCTTCCACGCCACGGTGGCTGATATAGATCTCGGTCGAGCCATCGGCCAGGCGCTCCACGCGGGTGCGGTATTTGTCTTTTTCTCCGCTCGAATACAGGCCGTCGAAAACCTTGCCGATCGTGCTGCGAATGATATCTTGCGGGATCTTGGCGCGGTTTTCGTTCCACTCGGTTTCCATGATGCCAGCCGTCGGCTGGTCGATGGCGATGGTAAAGCCCGAATCCTCCCAGAATTGCTTGAGCTGCGGCCACAGCACTTCAGGCGATTGCTTGACGACCAGCCAGCGCTGGTTGCCCGCGCGCTCGACCTTCACGCCACCGGCCGTGACAGGCACGACGCCCACCACGCCATCGGCGCCCACGACGACGGGCGTACCGGCCGTGGCGTTGCGCTGCGCGTTGTAGCCGGAAGCCGTGGCCACGCCGTTTTTCGAATCCGGCAGGGAATAACGGTTGTCCTGCTGCAATTGCGTCAGGTCAGGCGGCACGTCCAGGGTGCCGGCTTTCTTGACCGACTTGTAGTCGACCTTGTCGCCGCCGACTACCGAACTGATCATGCCGCAGCCCGCGAGGCTGGCTGCGACGGCGCCGATGACGATGCCGCGGACGGCGATGGTGGCAGGCGCCAATTTGGTTTTCTTGCAATTAGTCATGTCGTAACTGGAAAAGAAGCTAAGTAGCAGCTGGAATCAGGGAAGGTCCGGACTGGTCAAGTCCGGGCTTGAAGTTCGGCTTAAGACAGGATGCCAGCGTCGCGCAAGGCATCGCGCACGGTGGCATGGCAGTTTTCCGCCAGCGGTACCAGTGGCAAGCGTATGCCGGCTGGCATCAGGCCCATTTCGGCCAGCGCCCATTTGACGGGCACCGGGTTGGGCTCGACAAACAATTTCTGGTGCAGAGGAAAAACTTTGTTATTGATGGCGATCGCCGTGGCGCGCTCGCCCGCCATGGCCGCGACGCACATGTCGTGCATGGCGCGCGGCGCGACGTTGGCCGTCACGGAAATATTGCCGTGGCCGCCGCAGAACATCAGCGCCATGGCGGTCGGATCGTCGCCCGAGTACACGGCAAAGTCCGCTGGAACCAAACGCAGCAGATCGATGCCGCGGCCGATATTGCCGGTCGCGTCCTTCACGCCAACGATATTCGGGATGGCGGACAGGCGCACGATGGTCTCGTTGCTCATGTCGGCAACCGTGCGGCCCGGCACGTTGTACAGGATGACGGGAATGTCGACGGCTTCGGCGATGGCCTTGAAGTGCTGGTACATGCCCTCCTGGGTAGGACGGTTGTAGTACGGCACTACTTGCAAGACAGCATCGGCGCCCGCTTCTTTCGCGTAGCGCGTCAGTTTGATGGCCTCGGCCGTGGAGTTGCCTCCGGCACCGGCGATGATAGGAATGCGTCCCTTGGCATGTTCGACGGTCAACTGGATCAGTTCGCAGTGTTCTTCCACGCTGACTGTTGCCGATTCGCCCGTCGTGCCAACGATGACGATGCCGTCCGTACCCTCGGCGATATGCCAGTCGATCAGCTTGCGCAGACCTGGAAAGTCCAGACTGCCATCTGCGTGCATCGGGGTGACGATTGCTACAATGCTGCCCTTGATCATAGTAAGTTTATAGCGCCGATAAATAAAACAACGATTGTAGCGGATAGCCCGCGCCTGTGGTGCATTCTGACATAGTATGGCCGCTCAAAACGTCGGCAGCAGCGCTGCCAACCGTGGAAAATCTGGCCGGACGGCGCAGATTCGTTGCACCAGAGCAGCTTTTGGCTGCTCCACGCGCCCATCCTCATACGCTACCACACGCAAGCCCTGCTGCACCGCCCAGGTCAGCATTTCGCCTTCCTTCAGCAGGAATTTCGGATTCGATGGCTTGCCGAACTGCTCATTGCCCTCGGCAAACGTTTCGTACAGCAGCACGCCATCGGGCGCCAGACTGGCCACCATGGCTTCGAGCAGCGGCCGGTGCAGATAATTGGTGACGACGATGCCGGCGAAGCGGCCGGGGGCGAAGGGCCACACGGCGCCCGGCGCCTCCAGGTCCACCAGCGAGGTGGTGATGCCCGTGCCGGCCGCCTTTTCCAGCATTTCCGGATCATGGTCGAGCGCGATGACGGGGTGGCCCAGACTCACCAGGTGGCGCGCATGGC
This sequence comes from Janthinobacterium sp. JF4, assembly GCF_059617925.1. Classification (NCBI taxonomy): domain Bacteria; kingdom Pseudomonadati; phylum Pseudomonadota; class Betaproteobacteria; order Burkholderiales; family Oxalobacteraceae; genus Janthinobacterium; species Janthinobacterium sp. JF4. The sequence goes on from NZ_JCAQAV010000022.1 coordinate 40,700, forward strand.
GGCCTGCGCCGCAGGCCAGGTCCAGCACCTCGCCGCCCGGGATCAGGGGCGCCCAGCGGCGCAGCCAGCCGGAAATCGCTTCGGTTTCTATGGTTGGTTCAGTTACTTGCATCGGTACTTCCATCAATTATTTGCGTCCATCCAGGGCGGGCATCAAGTCAATATCGCCGTCAGGGGCGTGACCAGGGTGACAAAGATGCCAATGACAAATTCGATCGCCGCCAGCAAGGCGCGGTTCAATATGCCCGCGTACATCAGCAGCACCAGGGCGCCGAACACATACAGGCTGTAGCGTTCGATGCTGGCGTAAGGACGCGCCAACTGCATCGGCAGCAAGCCCGTCATGATGCGTCCGCCATCGAGGGGCGGCACGGGAATCAGGTTAAAGACAAACATGGCCGCATTCACGCTGACGCCGGCGCCCGCCATCTTGCGGAAAAACATGCCCATTTCCGTCGGCGGCAGCACGCTGAGGACGACAAAGGCGATCATCCAGCCCAGGCCCATGGCGAAATTGGCGCCAGGCCCGGCAAACGCCACCCAGGCCATCTGCTTCTTCGGATTGCGCAGGCGGCTGAAGTCGACGGGCACCGGCTTGGCATAGCCAAACGGCACCTGGATCGTGAAATACAGTATCAAAGGCAGCAAAATCGTACCGAAAGGATCGATATGCCGCATGGGATTGAGGCTCAGCCGGCCCTCGTTCGAGGCCGTGGGGTCGCCGAAATAACGGGCGGCGTAGCCGTGCGCCGCCTCATGCAGGGAAATGGCAAACAGCACCGGCACCAGGTACACCGCAACGGTCTGGACTATCGTATTGAAATCGCTCATGACCGCGATTCTACCAGAGGCACCCTGGGGCCTTTCTTATGCTGTCATTAAGAACAGGTGAAGACGGGCGCCGCAACGGGCGCGCGATGCCTCCTACAAGCCCAGCACGGCCGGGTCGCCGCGTCCCACGCGCACCACTTCCGGCTCCGCGCCCGTCAAGTCGATCACGGTGCTGGGGCCATGCGCGCAGACGCCGCCATCGATGATCAGGTCGACCAGTTTTTCCAGACGCTCGCGGATGGTGTCGGCGTCCGTCAGGCTGTCTTCATCGCCGGGCAGGGTCAATGTCGCGCCCAGCAGCGGCTGGCCCAGCTCTTCCAGCAGGCATTGCACGATGCGGTGCTGCGGCACGCGCAGGCCGATGGTCTTGCGCGAAGGGTGGCTGAGGCGGCGCGGCACTTCCTTCGTCGCTTCCAGGATGAAGGTGTAGGCGCCCGGCGTGCCCGCCTTGAGCAGGCGGAACTGGCGGTTGTCGACCCTGGCGTACACGCCCAGCTCGCTCAAGTCGCGGCACAGCAAGGTTAAATGGTGCTTTTCATCCACGCCACGGATGCGGCGCAGGCGCTCGACGGCGCCCTTGTCGTCGAGCTGGCACACCAGCGCGTAGCAGGAATCGGTGGGCACTGCCACGACGCCGCCGGACTGGATGATCTGCGCCGCCTGCTTGATCAGGCGCAATTGCGGATTGTCGGGGTGAATATGAAAGAATTGACTCATGTGTAAGCGTTCTGGCGAACCAGCTTGTTAAGTTAGCATTATTGTACGCTGCGCAGCGCGGCGATGCGTTGTTCGAGGGGCGGATGGGTGGCAAACAGCGCGCCCCAACCGCCATTGCCGCCGCTGATGCCCAGCGCCTGCATCGATTGGGGCAGCTCGCCCGGCGGCACACCGCCCAGGCGCGCCAGCGCATGCATCATCGGCGTCGGGCTGCCCAGGAGCTTGGCGGAACCGGCATCGGCGCGGAATTCGCGCTGGCGCGAGAACCAGGCCACGATGATGGAAGCGAGCAAGCCGAAGATGACTTCGCACACCATGACGGTAACAAAGTAACCGATGCCGCGTCCGCCGCCTTCGCGGTTGTTATTCTTCAACAGCACATTGTCGACAAAGAAACCCACCACGCGGGCCATGAAGACGACAAAGGTATTCACCACGCCCTGGATCAGGGTCAAGGTCACCATGTCGCCATTGGCGACGTGGGCGATTTCATGGCCCAGAACGGCTTCGACTTCATCGCGGTTCATGCTTTGCAGCAAGCCGGTGGAGACGGCCACCAGCGCCGAATTCTTGAACGCGCCCGTGGCAAACGCATTCGCGTCGCCTTCATACACGGCCACTTCCGGCATGCCGATGCCGGCCCGCTCGGACAAGGCGCGCACGGTATTGACCAGCCACAATTCCGTCGACGACGTCGGATTGTCGATCACGCGCGCCCCCGTGCTCCACTTGGCCATCGGTTTGCTGATCAACAGCGAAAAGATCGAGCCCGTGAAGCCCACCACCAGCGAAAACGCCAGCAGGCTGCCCAGGTTCAGTGTGCTGCCCCGTGCCGGATTGCCCACGCCCAACAAGCTGAGGACGAGCGACAGCACCAGCATCACGGCCAGGTTGGTTGCAATAAAGAGGACGATACGTTTCATGGGCGATGGCTCCAGATGACTATTTATAACAAGAATAACGAAAAGATATGCACGCTAATGCCGATTTCAAGCAGCTCTGGCGACACGACGGCGCATCGGCAGCCAGGAAAATCGTCGCGAGCGGCAGTGATTTGTGGCCGAGAAGCGCAACCGTACTGAAGTACGGTGAGCATCGTCGGCCGCAAAGCGCGCCGCGCAGCAGATTTGCCTGGCTGTCAGCTAAAACCAGTCGTGCCAGATGGGCGTTACATTCGATGGCAGCGGCGGCAGCTTGGCAAAATCCACGCGCGACTCGCCCGGCGCATGGAAATCCGTGCCGCGCGAGGCGAGGAAGCCGTAGGCGTTGGCCAGCTGCGCGTATTCCGGATACTGGTCGGGACTGTGGCTGCCCGTGACGACTTCGATGGCCACGCCACCGAGTTGCTTGAATTCATCGAACAGCACGCCTTGCGCCATGTCGCTGAAGCGGTAGCGGCCCGGATGGGCGATGACGGCCACGCCGCCCGCGCCGCGTATCCAGCCGACCGCCTCGGCCAGGGTGGCCCAGCGGTGCTCGACGTAGCCCGGTTTGCCTTCCGACAGGTATTTCTTGAACACGTCGGGGATATTCGCGCATTTCCCCATTTCCACGATGTAGCGGGCAAAGTGCGTGCGCGACATCAGGTCCGGGTTGCCGACAAATTTCAAGGCCCCTTCATAGGCGTCAGGGATACCGGCCAGGTCCAGCTGGCGGGCAATCTCGCGGCCGCGCGCGTCGCGCCCCGAGCGCGTCTGGTGCAAGCCCTGCACGAGACCCGGATTGGCTTCATCGACTTGCAAGCCCACGATGTGCACGGTTTCGCCGGCCCAGGTGATGGAAATTTCCACGCCGGCCACGAAGCGCATGCCCAGGTCCAGCGCGGCCGCGCGCGCAGCGGCGACGCCGGACACTTCATCGTGGTCCGTCAGCGCCCACACGTCGACGCCGGCGCGGCGAGCGTACGCGGCCACGGCGGCGGGCGCGAGCACGCCGTCGGAAATATTCGAATGACAATGCAGGTCGACTTTAAGCATGTGAAAACAATACCCTGCACGGGCTCAGCATGGAAGAAGTTTTCATTGTACGCTGCTTGTCAGATCGTGCTGCAGCGTTCCCGACACACCTCACGCCAAAAAGGCTTCCACCAGCCGTGCCAGTGCTTGCGGCTGGTCATGATGCAGCATGTGGCCCGCGTCCAGCATCATCTCGCAGCGCACATCCTTGATGCAGGCCAAACGCCGGTCGATTTCGATGCGCGCCTCTTCCTTTGGCCCCATCCATTGCCACATATTCGTCTCCATCGCCTCCACCCACAGCACGGGCGCGGTGATGCGGCGCCAGCACGCCATCACTTCTTCCACCTGGTACAGGATGGGATTGACGCGCTTGTGCCGCGGGTCGCCCATGATGTCCCACTCGCCCGCCTCGTTCTGCGCCGACCAGTGTTCGGCCAGGAAGGCCGCGCGCTCATCCGGCAGGCGCGGATTGGTCTTTTGCAGGCGCTCGGCCACGGCCTGTCGACTCGGATAGCTGCGCATGACGGGCGGCTCGCGCAATTCGTCCAGCCATTTGGCGTAGCGGCCCGGCGCCTGCTCCGGCTTGGTCGCCATCATGCCGAAGCCTTCCAGGTTGATGAAGCGGCTGATGCGCTCGGGCCGCACGCCCGCGTACAGGCCGGCCACGTTGGCGCCCATGCTGTGGCCCAGCAAGTTGACGGGAGCGTCCGGCGAATAATGCAGCAGCATGGCGTCCAGGTCGGCCAGGTAGTCGGGGAACCAGTATGTATCGGACTGCGTGTAATCGCTCAGGCCAAAGCCGCGCCAGTCGGGCGCGATCACGTGCCAATCGCCAGCTAACTCGTCGACGACGAACTGGAACGAGGCGGCCACGTCCATCCAGCCGTGCACCATGAACAGGATGGGCGCCCCTTCGCGGCCCCAGTGGCGCACATGCGTGCGCGCGCCGCGGATGTTGATGAATTCGGAACGGGAAAGTTTCATGGGTTTCATCTCATTGCCTGCCTTGAAAGTGGCGCGGATGGCGCCACATGCTGTGTCTGTAGATATTGCACGGATAAAAGTACGACCGTTCGTTAATTATAGCGGATTGGCGGCCGGCAGCAGGACTTGTCCTGCAACAGCGTAAAATAGCGTACGCAGCAAAATAAAACTTCAGCGTCCGGCCGTGCCCGGCGCTTCCACCACCGCCACAGGCTAACGATGACACTCTACCAATTGGGCGCCGACGCGCCACAGATTGATGCTTCCGCTTTTGTTGCCGACACGGCCAATGTGATCGGCAAGGTGACGCTGGAAGCGAATACGTCCGTATGGTTCGGCGCCACCATTCGCGGCGACAACGAACGCATCACCGTGGGCGCCAACAGCAATGTGCAGGAAGGCGCCGTGCTGCATACGGACCCAGGCTACCCGCTGGACATCGGCCGGAACGTGACCATCGGCCACCAGGCAATGTTGCATGGCTGCACGATCGGCGATGGCGCCCTGATCGGCATCCAGGCCGTGATCCTGAACGGCGCGAAGATCGGCAAGAACTGCCTGGTCGGCGCGGGCGCCCTGGTCACCGAAGGCAAGGAATTTCCCGACAATATGCTGATCCTCGGCTCACCGGCAAAAGCCGTGCGGGCCCTGACGGCAGACGATATCACCAGGCTACAAGGCAACGCCGTGAACTATGTGCAACGCGGCCAGCTATTTAATACGCAACTCAAGAAGATTGGATAAGAGAATGACGACTGAAACCACGGGCGCAGTCAGCGCAGCCGTTAGCGGCCAGGATACCCTGCAAAAATTTATTTTCGACAATGCCGCCGTGCGCGGCCAGTTCATCGACGTCTCCGCCACCTGGCAGGAAGTGGTGTCGCGCCACGCCTACCCGACGGCCGTGAAAAAAGTGCTGGGCGAAATGGTGGCCGCCGCCGCCCTGTTGTCGGCCAACCTGAAATTCAACGGTTCCATCATCATGCAAATCCATGGTGACGGTCCCGTGCGCCTGATGGTGGTCGAGTGCGACTCCGACCTGCGCCTGCGCGCCACGGCCAAGCTGGATCCGGACGCCACCATCCCCGACGTGGCCACCGTGCCGCAATTGCTCAACGCCACGGGCAAGGGCCGCTTCATCATCACCCTGGACCCGGCCGACAAGGTGCCAGGCCAGCAACCGTACCAGGGCATCGTGCCGCTGGACGGCGACGACATGGCCACCGTGATCGAAAACTACATGCTGCGCTCGGAACAGCTGGACACGCGCCTGTGGCTGGCCACGGACGACACCGTCTCGCGCGGCCTGCTGCTGCAAAAGCTGCCCCACCATGGCGGCAAGGCCGAAGCGACGCCCGTGTCGGAAGAAGACGCGCTGGACACGTGGCACCGCGCCGTGATGCTGGCGTCAACCCTGAAAGAGGAAGAAATCCTCGCCACCGACATCGAGACCCTGATGCAGCGCTTGTTCTGGGAAGAAACGATCCGCGTCTTCGATCCCCTGCACCCGAGCTTCCATTGCAGCTGCACGCGCGAAAAAGTGGGCAATATGCTCAAGATGCTGGGCGAGGAAGAAGTCAACAGCACCCTCGACGAAGTGGGCCAGGTGGGCGTGAACTGCGATTTCTGCGGCCAGCATTATGCATTCGACAAGGTCGATTGCGCGCAGCTGTTCATCACGGATGCGCCAGCCGAAGTGCTCATCCCGCCAGCCGCCAGCATTAACTAATTGTAATCCCCTCCGCGCCGCCCCTCAGGCGGCGCAATTATTTCCACTGTCATATTCCCGTCATCAGTTCGTCATCAGCCCGTCACGCGCCGCCGCTACGCTGCGCAGCTTGTATTACCCACACTACTTTCCACAGGCTGATGATGAACTCCCACTTGACGCTGGCCCTGCGCCGCCATTCCTTTCACGTTTTGCTGGGCGCCTGCGCCGCAGGCTTCTCCCTGCCGGCCCTGGCGCAAACGGCCGTCGCCGCTGCCGTGGCGTCCGCCACCACCGAGATGGCCGCGCCCGTTGATGACAACACACCGATGGCCACCGTGGAGATTTCCTCGCGCAAGACGCGCTCCTCGGTCGCCCTGAGCAAGAATGAAATCCAGAAAATCCTGCCCGGCACGAATCCCCTGAAAGCCCTGCAAACCCTGCCCGGCGTCAGCTTCCAGACGGCCGATCCGTGGGGTAACAACGAGCAAAATCTGTCGCTGTTCGTGCATGGCTTTTCCGGCCAGCAACTCGGCTACACCATGGATGGCGTGCCGCTGGGCGACCAGCAGTACGGCAACTACAACGGCCTGTCGCCGCAGCGCGCCGTGATCAGCGAAAACGTGCGCAGCGTCGTGCTGTCGTCGGGCGCGGGCGACCTGGCCACGGCCTCGACCAGCAACCTGGGCGGCACCATCGAAACCTATTCCAGCGATCCGCTGGCCACGCAAGGCGCCAGCGTGCAGCAAACGGTGGGCAGCCACCGCACTTCGCGCACGTTTGCCCGCTACGACACGGGTGCCTTCGGCGACGGCAGCAGCGCCTATTTTTCCATCCTGCACCATGAAGCACGGGCCTGGGACTTCGACGCGCGCCAGGGCGGCGACCAGTTCAACGCCAAGTACGTCAACCGCAGCGAGGCGGGCAAGCTGACCCTGTTCTTCAATTACTCGGACAAGATCGAGCCGAACGAAGACAGCACCGTGCACGTGGCGGGCGAAACAAGCTCGCCGTATACGCGCCCCTTCCTGTACCCGGACTTCAAGGCGGCCCTCAATTACCTGTCGCCGACGGGCGCCACGCCTGCGGCGGACGGCAACAACTATCGCAATTACTACAGCGATGCGCAGCGCACCGATTACCTGGCCTACGCCAAGTTCGACGCCAACCTGTCCGAAGGCATGACGTGGGCTAACCAGGTGTATTTCCACAAGGATGATGGCGCAGGCGTGGTGGCCGGCCCCATCGGCGTGGCCGGCTTGCCGGGCCTGTTCAGCGTGTACTACCCGAAACAGAACCTGAAGGAAGTCTTCGGCAACTCGGGCTACGCCGTGCGCACGACGGAATACGACATCAAGCGCGGCGGCTTCCTCTCCACGCTACGCAAGGAAATCGGCAATCACCAGCTGGAAGTGGGCCTGTGGCTGGAACAGAACCGCTCGTCCGCCTACCGCCGCTGGTATGCGCTGGACGTCAACCACCCCACTTCGCCGTATGACCGCCCCAGCAATCCCCTGATCACGCAGTACGGCAGCGAGATCGACAACAAGGTGGTGCAGCTGCACTTGCAGGATGAATGGCGCATCCGCCCCGACATCGCCCTGCAAGCCGGTTTCAAGTCCAGCCTGCAGTTTGCCGATGGCCAATTCCCCGTGCAGCCGGCCAAGGGCGCCATTTCCGGCGGTTCGACGGCCTTGCCGGTCGGCACCATCAACACGAAAAAATGGTTTTTGCCGCAAGTGGGCGCGCGCTGGGACTTTACCCCGCAAGACCAGCTGTACTTCAACATCCAGAAAAACATGCGCCAGTTCGTCACCTATGGCGGCGGCGGCGCCTCGCCATGGAGCTTGTCGAGCCAGGCCGCGTTTGACTTGTTCAAGCGCGATGCCAAGCCGGAAACAGCCCTCACCTATGAAGTGGGCGTGCGCGGCAGCCATGCTTTGAGCCTGGGCGCCATCACTTCCATCGATGGGCAAGTCAATGTGTACCACGTCGATTTCAGCAACCGCTTGCTGCAGATCAGCCCGACGCCCGTGATTTCCTCCATCATCGGTGGCAACCCCGTGCTGGCCAACGTGGGCAGCGTACGCACGGACGGCATCGATATCGCCGGCACCGTCCACTTCGGCAATAATTTTTCGTTCTACAATGCCCTGTCGTACAACCGCTCGCAATACGCGGACAATTACAACAATGGCGCCGCGCTGGTACGCACGGCCGGCAAGAACGTGCCGGGCTCGCCGGAATGGCTGAACAAGTTTGTGGCCTCGGCCACCTTTGGCGACATCGAAGTACAACTGACGGGAGACTATGTGGGCAAGCGCTACGCGACGTACACCAACGATTTGTCCGTCCCCAGCTATTTCCTGATGGGCCTGGGCGTGTCGGGCAAGCTGCCGGCCATGGCCGGCTGGCTGAAAAACCCGCGCTGGAGAATCAACGTCAGCAACCTGGCCAACCGCGAAGGTTCCTTGAACGTGGTCGTCGGCGCGGCCGACAAGACCTACAACACCTTCCCGATCGCCCCGCGCCAGGGCTTTTTGACCTTGACGGCGGATTTCTGATGCGCGCGCCTATCCTCCCGCAACGGCATTTCTCGCGCCGCAACTTCGTCCGGGCCGCCGCCGGTGGCCTGGCCCTGGCCGCCGCGCCCGGCTTTGCGGCCGGCCTGCTGGAAACAAAGCCAAGCCGTCCGCTCGTGTTTGCCCACCGGGGCGCCAGCGCCCTGCGTCCCGAGCATACGCTGGCGTCGTACGCCAAGGCCATCCTCGACGGCGCCGATTACGTCGAGCCGGACCTGGTCGCCACGCGCGACGGCATCCTCGTGGCCCGCCATGAAAGCAACCTGATCGACACCACCGACGTGGCGCGCCGGCCCGAGTTTGCCAGCCGGCGCGGCAAGAAGCTGGTCGACGGCGAATGGCACGACGGCTGGTTCGTCGACGATTTCACCTTGGCGGAACTGAAGACCCTGCGCGCCATCGAACGGCTGCCGAAAGTGCGCACCGGCAACACCTTGTACGATGGACAATTCCAGATCCCGACCTGGGAAGAAATCATCGATTTTGTTGCAGCGCAATCGGCCGCCAGCGGACGCATCATCGGCCTCGTGCCCGAGCTGAAAAGTTCCACCTACTTCCGCGATGCGGGCCTGGCGCTGGAAGACCGTTTCCTGTCGACCATGCTGGCGCACGAGTACACGCGCCGCGCACCGATCGAAATCCAGTCCTTCGAAGTGGCGAATCTGAAGTACCTGCGCGAGAAGCTGGGACGGCGCGCCAGCGTGCGCCTGATGCAACTGGTGGTCGGCGGCGATATCCGCCCGATGGACGTGGCCAAGGCGGGCGGCAAGCTGACCTTCGGGCAGATGACGACGCCGGCCGGCCTGCGCGACATCGCCGCCTATGCGGACGTGGTGGCGCCGCCCACGCGGGGCGTCATCGCGCTGGGCGCCGACCAGCGCCTGGCCAGGCCCTCGTCCATCGTCGACGATGCGCACCAGGCGGGCTTGCTGCTGCACACGTGGACCTTCCGTCCGGAAAACCGTTTCCTGGCGGCCGACTTCCGCGACGGCAATGGAGAAAATGCGCGCAACGAAGCCGGTTCCGTGGCGGAAATGCGGCGCTATATCGAAACGGGACTGGACGGCTTTTTCAGCGACGATCCGGGCCTGGGACGCATCGCCGCCGGCTAAACATTTCGTAACAAATTCATTTTCAGGGCGTGGCCGATGGCTACGCCCTTATTATGCGTTTCTTGAATTTCTGAAATTGGAATTTGAAATTGGACGCATATCGCAAACTCCATTATTGTGCAATGCAACAACAGACCATTCATGGAGGGCATATGTCCACTTTTACCAACACCTACAGCAACGACAACGACAACTACTTCAGCAACCTGGGCCGCGCCACGCGCGCCTTCCTGGGCGCCCTGCTCGCTTCCAAGCCGTACAGCGCACTGGCACAGAAGGAAGTCATCGCCGGCAGCGTCACCGATGAAGAACAGCGCTATGTGCGCCCAAGCAAGCGCGACATCGCCCTGCTGAACTCGGAAGCGGCCCGTTATGAAAACCTGATGCCGAACTTGGCTTCAGAGCTGCGCTTCCTGGCTTCGCGCGGATAAAAAAACGCCCATGCCGGCGTTGCCTGCGCCTCGCCGTACGTTCGTACTGTCTTCGGCTGGGCGCCTGGCCCTGGACGTTTTTTAAGCCAACTAAATACTAACAAGGATTTTTATATGATACTTCTCGAAACCATACTGGTGAGCGTGGCCGCCGTGGTCACCAGCATCCATTTTTACCTGATCTCGACCGGCAAGGCCCGTTTCTGATCGGCAAGTAGTAGCCTTGTGATATGCCTGCCTGGCAATCGGTCCAGGCTGGCAAGTGGGAAGTAGACCTGTCTTAGTGTGGCGCAGCAGCGTCCACCGGCGTTTCCAGCAGTGGCGGGGTCTGGCCCTTGCGCACGATCTGCACGAAAATCTCATTCTGTTTGACCATGCCCAGCTCATAGCGGGCACGCTCTTCGACGGCGCCCGTACCATCCTTCAGGTCGCGCACTTCGGATTCGAGCTTGGCGTTGCGCGCCTTCAATTCCACGTTCTTTTTGTTGGCCATCGCCACTTGCGCTTCCATGTCGGCAACACGCAGCCAGCCGCCTTTGCCCAGCCAGAGGGGAAATTGGATCAACAGCAGCAGGGCTGCCAGGGCGAGCGTAATCAGGCGCATGGGGCATTCAGTTAGCAAACCGGCCGGATATCTCCGGCCGGCCAGTGGGTTTTACATCAGCTTACTTCAGATTATAGAACGCATCGCGGCCAGGGTAGCTGGCGATGTCGCCCAGGTCTTCCTCGATACGCAGCAGCTGGTTGTACTTGGCCATGCGATCCGAACGCGACATCGAGCCGGTCTTGATCTGCAGGGCGTTCGTGGCAACGGCGATATCGGCGATGGTCGAGTCTTCCGTTTCACCCGAGCGGTGCGAAATGACGGCCGTGTAGCCGGCGCGCTTGGCCATTTCGATGGCGGCGAAGGTTTCCGTCAGGGTGCCGATCTGGTTGATCTTGATCAGGATCGAGTTGGCGATGCCTTTCGAAATGCCTTCTTTCAGGATCTTGGTGTTGGTGACATACAGATCGTCGCCGACCAGTTGCACTTTCTTGCCCAGTTCCGCCGTCAGAATCGCCCAGCCGTCCCAGTCGCCTTCGTGCATCGCGTCTTCGATCGAGATGATCGGGTACTTGTCGCACCAGGTCGCCAGCAGATTGGTGAACTCGGTGGCCGTCAGGCTCAGGCCTTCGCCTTCCATTTCGTACTTGCCGTTCTTGTAGAACTCGGACGCGGCGCAATCGAGGCCGATGGCGATCTGCGTGCCTGGCTCGTAGCCCGCTTCTTCGATGGCCTGGATGATCAGCTTGATGGCTTCTTCATGGTTGGCCAAGGATGGCGCAAAACCGCCTTCGTCACCCACGTTGGTGTTCAGGCCCTTCTTGTGCAGGATCTTTTTCAGCGTGTGGAACACTTCCGCGCCGTAGCGGACGGCTTCCTTGAACGACGGGGCGCCCACGGGAATGATCATGAATTCCTGGATGTCCAGGTTGTTGTCGGCGTGCGCGCCGCCGTTGATGACGTTCATCATCGGCACTGGCATCTGCATGGCGCCCGAACCGCCGAAATAGCGGTACAGCGGCAAGCCCGCTTCTTCAGCGGCAGCCTTGGCGACGGCCATCGAGACGGCCAGGATGGCGTTGGCGCCCAGGCGCGATTTGTTTTCCGTGCCGTCCAGGTCGATCAGGGTACGGTCCAGGAACGCCTGTTCATTGGCGTCCAGGCCCATGATGGCTTCGGAGATTTCGGTATTGATGTTTTCGCATGCCTGCAGCACGCCCTTGCCGAAGTAGCGCTTGGCGTCGCCATCGCGCAATTCCACGGCTTCGCGCGAACCGGTCGAGGCGCCCGACGGCACGGCCGCGCGGCCCATCACGCCCGATTCCAGCAACACATCGCATTCGACGGTCGGGTTACCGCGCGAGTCCAGGATTTCGCGACCGATAATATCAACAATAGCACTCATGTCATTCTCCAAAGTTAAGCGTAACAGGGGCTGCACACTGCGTTCTGATGCGCAATTGCACAAAGGGGGCAAAGAAACTCCCGGCGGAGACTATCAGGCCGGGAGCTGTCTTACGGGTAATACTGTCGCTATCGACCGGCGTTATTCAGCGACGGCGTTGGCTTCCTTGTGCGCCAGCGCTGCCTTGATGAACGAGGTAAACAACGGATGGCCGGTGCGTGGCGTCGACTTGAACTCGGGATGGTATTGCACGCCCATATACCATGGGTGGGCATTTTCACCCGTGCGTGGCAATTCCATGATTTCGCACAAATCTTCGCTCGGCGTGCGGGCCGACACGATCAGGCCAGCCGCTTCGACACGGGCCAGGTAGTGATTATTGGCTTCGTAGCGATGGCGGTGACGCTCGGTCACCACGCTGCCGTAGATCTCGGCAGCGAGGGTGCCCGGATTGACGGCGCAGGTCTGCGCGCCCAGGCGCATGGTACCGCCCAGGTCCGAGTTTTCATCGCGCAACTCGACTTTACCATCGTGGTTTTGCCACTCATTGATCAGTGCAACGACAGGTTGATCCGTATCAAGGTCGAACTCGGTCGAATTCGCGTTCGGCATGCCTGCCTTGTTGCGCGCGTATTCGATCAGGGCCACTTGCATGCCCAGGCAAATGCCCAGGTAAGGGATCTTGTGCTCACGGGCAAACTGGGCCGCCTTGATCTTGCCTTCCACGCCGCGCTTGCCGAAGCCGCCTGGTACCAGGATGGCATCATACTTGGCCAGGTTGTCGCAACCGGTCGTTTCGATTTCTTCCGAATCGATGTACTCGATGTTGACGCGGCTTTCCGTGTGGATGCCGGCGTGGCGCAGCGCTTCGATCAGCGACTTGTACGACTCGGTCAGTTCGACATACTTGCCGACCATGCCGACGGTCACTTCCGCCTTCGGGTGCTCCATCGTGTAGATCAGCTTGCTCCAGATCGACAGGTCGGCCGGCGCAGGATCGAGGTCCAGCGCGTCGCAGATGATCTTGTCGAGACCCTGGTCGTGCAGCATTTGCGGCACTTTGTAGATGGTGTCGACGTCCCACACGGAAATGACGGCCTGCTCTTCGATATTCGAGAACAGCGAGATCTTCGCGCGTTCGTCTTCCGGGATGGCGCGGTCGGCGCGGCACAGCAGCGCGTTCGGCATGATGCCGATTTCGCGCAGCTTTTGCACCGAATGCTGGGTCGGCTTGGTTTTCAGTTCACCGGCCGAGGCGATGTAAGGCACCAGGGTCAGGTGGACGAAGGCCGTGTTCTTGCGGCCGGCGCGCAGGCTCAGCTGACGCGCCGCTTCCAGGAAGGGCAACGATTCGATATCGCCGACGGTGCCGCCGATTTCGCACAGGGCCACGTCGTAGCCTTCGGCGCCACGGCGGATGTAATCCTGGATTTCATTGGTGATATGCGGAATCACCTGCACGGTCTTGCCCAGATATTCGCCCCGGCGTTCCTTGCGGATCACCGATTCATAGATCTGGCCAGTGGTGAAGTTATTCACCTTTTTCATGCGGGTGGAAATGAAGCGCTCGTAGTGACCGAGGTCGAGGTCGGTTTCGGCCCCGTCATCGGTGACGAATACTTCACCGTGTTGCATAGGGCTCATCGTGCCAGGATCGACGTTGATATACGGGTCGAGCTTGAGCATGGTGACTTTAAGGCCGCGCGATTCGAGGATCGCGGCGAGGGAGGCGGCGGCAATCCCTTTACCAAGGGAAGACACAACGCCACCAGTGACGAAGACAAATTTGGTCATTGCAGATGGTGCCGAACGGCACGTGCGGGAAATTGAAATTATACACTAAAGCCCGCCTGCGGCGTTCCCCGCGCACGGAAATTTGCGCCCAATGACGACTATCTCCCCCTCTCCTGCGGTCTACACACAACAAATGCGCGATGAGAAAAATTGAAATATTTCAAATTCCATACTTTGTGTGGGAGAACGAACAGACCCTGCCGCGCACCGGCCGCAGACTGGGATTTTTCAACAGGAGGTCTATCATGAGCTACGAAGAACGCGACGCCTACGGCATGTATGTCAACCGCGGCCATAAAGGCCCCGGCCCTGAACTGATGGGTGCCGACACCCTGATCGGCGACCATGTGCACAACGCCAAGGATGAACATCTGGGCGAAATCAAGGAAATCATGATCGACATGCGCAGCGGCAAGATCGCCTACGCCGTCATGTCGCATGGCGGCGTCTTCACCATCGGCGAAAAGCTGTTCGCCGTGCCGTGGGAAGCGCTGCTGCTCGACACCGTCAACAAGCGCTTCACCCTCAACGTCGACAAGGAACGCATCGAAAACGCGCCCGGTTTCGACACGGATAACTGGCCGGACATGGCCGATGCCACGTGGGCGACGTCGATCCACAGCTACTACGGCACCACACCACGCTGATAACACCTGACAAAACTTACTGCGCGGTGCGCTTTGCGGCCGGCGATGCTCACTGTGCTACAGCACAGCTGTGCTTCTCGGCCACAAATCACATCCGCCCGCTACAGTTTTTGTCAGGCGTCGCAGCTTTAGTAAACAGCTAGAAACGGTACTCCAACCCCGCCACATACGTCCTGCCCCGCGCCGTACTCATCGGCGTATTGTCGTTCGACTGCGACGGCATCGAATTCAAGCGGTTCAGCGCTTCCGAGTAATTCTTGTCCATGGCGTTCTGCACCGCGAGGCGCAGGAACAGGTTTTTTGACACCTGGTAGCTGGCGTACAGGTCAATCACGGCCGGGATCTTCGGATTGTCCACCTTCGTCACTTCCCCCGTGACGTCATCGGCTTCGTTGTCCGGCGACAGGCGGCGGTTCGATCCCGTGTGCTTGACGATGGCGCCGATCTCCATTTTGTTGTCCAGCAAGCGCGTGCCCACGTCGAGGTTGTAATAGGTGCTGGGCAGCTCGCTGATGTCGGACGCGCCAAACCATGCGCTGGCGATCGAGGTGGGCTGGCTGGTCTTTTCACGCGTGTACGACAGCCGCGCATACGCCGGACCCAGCTGGTACTGCGCTTCCAGTTCCCAGCCGCGCGTGCGCACGGGCGTGGCCGAGTTAATGTAGATATACATGTTCGTCACGTACGCATCGACCGTTTCCCAGTCCGTGGCGATCACTTCCGCAATATTGCACTTGCGCCCGTTATCGCAGACGAGGAAGGACTGGCTGGTGATATAGCCGTCGATCTTGCTCTTGAAATACAGGGCCTTGAAGTTCAGCGCATCGTTGGCGCTCAGCAGACCGTGCAGGCTGCCATTGAAGCCCAGCTGATAGGTCGTCGCTTTCTCGCCCTTCAGGAAAGGGTTCATCGACGCCCCGCCATCATTCGAGAAAAACACTTCCTGCGGATTCGGGCCGCGCATGGTGCGCTCGGCGCTGGCGAACGGCTGGAACCACGGCGTCACTTGCGCGGAAACGAGCAGCGATGGATTGATGCCGTGTTCCTTCAGCGCAATATGCGCCGCCCCTTGCGGGAAACATTTCACGCGCTCGTCGCAGGCCGGCTTGTAGCCCGTCAATTCGAAACGCGTGGCGTTCAGGCCCGCATTGAGCTGAACAATGCCACGGTTGTACTGCAGGCCCGCGTACAGGCTGTCGATCTTTTGCTTGCCGGCGGGGCCAAAGGTATTGTTTTCAATCGATTGCTGGTTCGCGTCCGGGTTGTCTGGATCATCGACGAGGCTTTGCACGTGCTTGCTGTATTCATTGCGCATCAGCTTGCCGCCGATGGTCACCAGCGCATCGCCGCCCGCCAGCCTGAAGCTGCTCGTGTTGTTGATGTCAAAGGCATCGGCGCGGTTGGCCGTGCTGGTATTGACGAAGTTGAGCAAGGCTTCCGGCATGTATTTCTGCCTGCCGCGGCTGCTGCTGGCGACCACCTTGAGATCGATCAATTCGGAAAACGGCGTGTAGTGGTATTTCACATAATAATCATCGCTGTGGATATCGCGGCGCGTGAACGTATTGCGGTAATCGCGCGCCGACAATTCCAGCGCATGGAAGTCGCTCAATGTGAGGTCCAGCTTGAGCAACTGCGACTTCGGCTTCTGTTTATAAAAACGGTTGTAGCCGAAGCCGAATTGTTCACTATCGGTACCGTTGCCGTTCTTGTAGTTATTGCCGATCACGCTCGCGCTGGTGGCCGCCATGAAACCCACGCTGCCGCCATCGAAGGCCGGTTTTTTCATTCCCACGGCCAGCATGGCGCTGCGTCCCACGCCATTGTTGCCAGCGGACATCTTCGTGCGCGCCCCCACCTTGTCGCCCGCAAACACGACGTCATCGACGCCGATGGTGCGGAAATTGGCGCTGCCACCGAGCGCATTGACGCCATCGCCGCCGATGGCATTGCCGCGCGACACGTCCACGCCGATGATGAAGTTCGGGTCGATCAGGGCGCCGAACTGGCTGCTGGGCACGCTACCATGCGCCACTTCCGACGGCGCGCTGCCATAGTAATTCTGCGTCACGCCATCGATCATGGTGTTGACCCGGCCAAAACCGGACAGGCCGCGGATATTCACGCTGACGGCCCCTTGCGCCGGATCGATCTGGGTAAACGTGCCCGGCATGCCGCGCAGGATCTGGTCGACGGGTTGCAAGCGCGTGTCCGTGCCGCGCGCGCTGATGGCGCCCGGTTTTTCCAGCGCCTGCTGTTCCACGGAAACCGTTTCACCAGACACATTCAGCGGCGAAAACTCCACCTTGCCGCTTTCCTGCGCCTGTTGCGCCCCGGCCTGCTGCGCCAGCAAAGCCAGGCAAACGCCCACGGCCTGCGTCATTGTCTTGATATGCATACACCCTCGATTTGTTATGTGATTGAAAAAATTCAGCTGGCGCCGTGGCCGTTCCCGGCATCGAGCTTGAACGACACGGGCAAGGTCACCGTCACCGTGCCCTGGTGCAAGACGTTGTCGGGCGGCGCCGGCAGCGGCTGTGCGCGCTCGAGCACTTGCAAGGCTTCGCGGTCGAGCAGCACCGTGCCCGACGAAGTGACCAGCTCGCTGGTCAGCAATTTGCCGTCGCGGTCCACCTGGAAGCGCACCCAGGCGGCGCCAGCCCGCTTGCGCTGGCGCGCGTCGCCCGGATAGCGCTTGAAGTGGGCCAGATGGCCGAGCACACGGCTTTGCCAGCTGGCCGGCGCCGCGCTGGTCGATGGTGTGTCGCTATTGAAGGGCGCGGCCTGCGGACCGCGCCCGGCGGCGGGCGCCGGCGTGGCGCTGCTGCTGGCCTGCGCGGGCATGGACGCTTCCTTGGCGGCATCCTTGCCCGGCTCCGTCGATGGGCTGGCCGCCGCTTTTTCCTCTTTTTCCGCCGCGATGATGTCCGGCGCGGCGGCGCGCGCCAACACCGGCAGCGCTTCCTGCCGGATGGTGCTCCTTGGCGGCCGGGCGGCGCTGGCCGCTGCCGACTGGCGCGCGCCCACCGCTGCCGCCTGTCGTGTCTCCGGCGACATCGCTTGTGCCGCAAACACCAGCATCACGCTGGCAGCCGGATTGGCGGGTGCGACGGCAACGGGCTGCCAGCTGGCCCACAGCAGCAGCGCAAGTGTGGCCAACACCACCAGCGCCGTGGCAATGCCCCAGCTGAACAGGGGGCGCGGGCTCACCCGCCCTCCCGGCCCACCAGGCCCACCTTCAGGTAGCCCGCCTGGCGCAGGGCATCCATCACGCCCAGCACGTCTACATACGCGGCTTGCTTGTCGGCCTGGAAAAACAGCGTGCGCTGGCGGTCGCCGCCCGTCTGCGCGTCAAGCAAACTGCCCAACTGCTCGCGCGCGACGGGCGACTCGCCCAGGTACAGACTGTGATCCGCCTTCAGGGAAACGAACAGGGGCTTGTCGGGACGCGGTTCCGGCTGGGCCGTGGCGGCCGGCAAGTCGATTTTCAGGTCGACGGTCGCCAGCGGCGAGACCACCATGAAGATGATCAGCAGCACCAGCATCACGTCGATGAAGGGCGTGACATTGATCTCGCAGAGCTCCGGCATGTCGGCCGTGTCGTCGTCCGAGGAGGGAAACAGGGAAGCCATGGTTCAGGCCCGCTTGCGCATATCGAGGTCGCGGCTCAGCATCAGCAGCACTTGCGCGGAAGCGGCGCGCAGCTGCGCCTTGTACTGGTTGATGCCGCGACTGAGCACGTTATAGATGACGACGGCGGGTATCGCCGCCACCAGGCCCAGCGCTGTCGCCAGCAAGGCTTCCGCGATGCCCGGCGCAACGGTCGCCAGGTTCGTGCTCTGGCTGACGGCGATACCGATAAAACTGTTCATGATGCCCCACACGGTGCCGAACAGCCCGACGAAGGGCGCCACGGCGCCGATGCTGGCGAGCAGACCGATGCCTTGCGTCATGCTGCGCACCTGCTGCGCAATCCACTGTTCCTGGCGGAAACCGGCCCGCTCTTTCAACGCCGCCGCCGTCGCATGCGCGTGCGACAAGCTCAGTTCCTGCTGCACATCATCGAGCAACCGTTGCGCCAGAAAAGACGCCCCACTCTTTGCGGCCGCGTCCGGCAAGGAGGTGGCCGTCTTTAGCACGGCGACGGCTTGCGCCGCCGCGCGCCGCGCCTGCAGCAAGCCGGCGCCCTTCACCAGCAAGACCACCCAGGTGGCCAGCGCGGCGATCAACAAGCCGATGAGCACACTTTTGACGACCTGGTCGGCGGCGAAAAACATGCCCAGCGGCGACATATCGTGCGGCAAGGCGGACGCTTGCGCAGTGGCATGGAAGAGGGAAAGAGCGATGCCGCAGCTGGCGGCCTTGATACAAGGGATACGCATGAGAACTTTGACAGGTAACAGGCATGGCTGCGCCAACGGCGCGCACGCGCATGCAAAAAATCGGACGGACTACCTGGCTGCTATGGAGGAGCTTGCTGGGGGGGGAGTGCCGGGCGGAACGCCCGGCGGCAATACAAGGAATTATTTGGCGCTGGCGACGGCGGGTGCCACGACCGGCGTAAACCAGACGAAATCCGCCTGCGGCGCCAGCACCGTGACGCCCTGCTGTGCCAGTACCAGCACCAGCGGCGCAGGACCGCCCGTCAAGTCCTGCACGTGCAGCGGCACGCCCAGGTCCTTGTGCGCATGGTAGGCGCCGGCGATCAGCACGGCTGGCGCGGGCGCGGCCAGCAGGCGCTCGGCCATGCGGCGGTCGCGCTGCTGCTGCACCGACAGCATGGCGGCCAGGCGCGGCGCGTCGATCTGGTTATCATGCATGACGCGGATGATGTCTTTCAGTTTGTCATGCACCTTGCCATCGTTGGCCAGGTTCGAATGGGTGCCCTGCACGGCTGGCTGGTCGATGAACAGTTGCTTGATTTCGCTGCGGTCCAGGTTGGCCGACCAGACGGGGTATGGCGCGCGCATCGCGGTCATCACCAGGTCGCCATATTGCGCCCACTTCCAGCTCGGCTGCCACGCCAGCAGCTCGGCCACATGCTCGGGGCGCACGACGGGGGCCGTCTGCAGCCACGGCTTGACCTTGTCCACCTTGGCTTGCTGATCCGGGTTCAGCATTTCCAGCAGCACGCTGCCTTGCGGGCGCTGGCCCTGTAATTGCTGCAGCAGCCATTGCTCGATCTGGTGGTGGCTGAGCTGGTCATGCTGCTCGCCGACGATGACGCGCGGGGCGGCGGCCAGCTGGGCCAGCAGCTGCTCGGCGCTCACGCGCTGGCCGCTGCGCAGGTCGACGATCTCGCCCAGCTGGCGCACATCCTGCGCCACAGACGTCGCGGCGGCCGCCGTGCCAGTGGCCGGCGCAACGCTGCTGCAGGCGCTCAGCGCCAGCACGCAGGCGGGCAGGACGGCAGCGAGGGACAGGGAGAATTTCATGGGCATGGCCTTTCGGGTTGAAGCACGCATTGCAAAATAACTACTGGCGGGCATTTTAATAGAAATGATTCTCATTTACAACCAGTGCATGGCGCGCCATGCAGTTTTTTTTACAGCTGGCAAAAACCAAGACAGTGCTTCGGTGAAATCCCCGGGCGCGGAGTAGAATAAAAAAAACGGAGGACTCGCGTGAATCAAACTGACCAGTTGGCGGTACTGAACAAACCGCTGCCCGCATCCCTTGCTGCCGTACTTTCCCTGATCTTTGCCGACCGCTTTTCCATGACGCAAGCCATGCGCGAACACCATGGCCGCGACGAGTCGAGCTATCCCCCCATGCTGCCGGACGCCGTCATCTTCGCCCATTCCACCGAGGAAGTGGCGGCCGCCGTCAAGCTGTGCAGCGCGCACGACGTGCCCATCATCGCCTATGGCAGCGGCACCTCGCTCGAAGGCCACGTGTTGGCCCTGCATGGCGGCGTGACGATTGATCTGTCGCAAATGAACGCGATGGTAGCAGTGCATGCTGCAGACTTGACGGCCACCGTGCAGGCGGGCGTGACGCGCAAGCAACTCAATGAAGAGCTCCGCGACACGGGCCTGTTCTTCCCCATCGACCCTGGCGCCAATGCGTCGCTGGGCGGCATGGCCGCCACGCGCGCCTCGGGCACGAACGCCGTGCGCTACGGCACCATGCGCGAAAACGTGCTGGCCTTGACGGTGGTAACGGCAGATGGCCGCATCATCAAGACGGGGACCAGGGCGAAAAAATCGTCGGCCGGCTACGACCTGACGCGATTGTTTGTCGGCAGCGAGGGAACGCTGGGCATCATCACGGAAGTGACGGTGAAACTATATCCACTGCCGGAAGCGATCTCGGCGGCCGTGTGCTCGTTCCCCGGCACGGGCGAGGCCGTCAACGCCGTGATCCAGACCATTCAGATGGGTATTCCTGTGGCCAGAGTCGAGTTTCTCGATGAAAATGGCGTCAAAGCCATCAACGCCTACGACAAGATGGCGCTGCCGCAAAAACCATTATTATTGTTTGAATTCCACGGCACGCCGGCCAGCGTTGCCGAGCAGGCGCAGCTGGTGCAAACCATCACGGCGGAACACGGCGCCAGCGATTTCGAATGGGCCAGCCGCCCCGAAGACCGCTCGCGCCTGTGGGCTGCGCGGCATAACGCGTATTTCGCCCTGCTGCAGATGCGCCCCGGCAGCCGCGCCATTTCCACCGATTGCTGCGTGCCCATTTCGCGCCTGGCCGAATGCATCCTCGCCACCAAGGCCGATTGCGAAGCGCAGGGCCTGGTCTACGCCATCATCGGCCACGTCGGCGACGGCAATTTCCACGTGCAGATGCTGGTCGATCCCGATGATCCGGCCGACATCGCGCGCGCGGAAAAGGTCAACAGCGACATGGTCACGCGCGCCATCGGCATGGATGGCACCTGCACGGGAGAACATGGCGTGGGCATGCACAAGATGGCTTTCCTCGTGGAAGAGCATGGCGAGGGCGCCATCGACACCATGCGCGCCTTGAAACATGCGCTGGACCCGAAGAACATCATGAATCCGGGCAAGATCGTGCGCTGGTAATCAGGCCGTCAACTCCATGCGCATCGGCACGAAGGCGATGCCATCCATTTCCACCTTCGGCCCCGTGGCGACAAAACCCAGGCGTTCATACAGGGGCAAGGCATACAAGGAGGCGTTCACCGTGAAGCCCGTCGTGTTGCCCCTGGCCAGCGACGCATCGCGGGCAGCCTGCCACAGGCGGCGCGCCATGCCGCGCCTGTGCAGGGCGCGCGGCACGAACATGTGGAACAGGTGCGTGTTGTCGCGCATGGCCACCACGCCGGCCAGTGCGCCGTCGATATGCGCCAGCTGATACGCGTAGCGCGACTGCGACAGATAGCCTTCGATGGCCGGCTGGCGGCAGTGTTCGATAAACTTTTCCGCCCCCACGCCATCAGGGTGCAGGGTCAGAAAAGGCATGAGGTCGTCGATCAGGGCGACGATGGCGGGCGCGTCGGCGACCAGGGCGGGACGCAGTGTCGGTTCGGGCAAGGTTGTCATATTCAAATAATGCCATGCCCTCCTCCTCGTCGGCAACTCTCAGCAAAAATCGCGGCTGCTGGTCCGCAAACTCCCCAGCAGATGCGACATGTCGACCAGGCGCTTGGCCACCAGGTTGCGTACGATGCCTTCCCTTTGCCACACGCCGTACACGCCCAGTAGCGGCGCGCTCAGCACTTCGCGCCGCTGGCTTTCCACCAGGTCAGGCCAGACGATGACGTTGACCGTGCCCGTCTCGTCTTCCAGGGTCAGGAAGATGACGCCCTTGGCCGTGCCCGGACGCTGGCGCACGGTGACGATGCCGCAGGCGCGCGCCAGCTGGCCATCCGTGTAGCTGGCAAGTGTGGCGGCGGGCAGGAAACGCTGTTCCAGCAATTGCCTGCGCAGCAGCGCCAGCGGGTGGCGGCCCAGGGTCAGGCCTTGTGCGCGGTAGTCGCTGACGATGCTCTCGCCTTCCGTCGGCGCGGCCAGCACGGGCAAGTCTTCCTCTTGCGTGGTGGCGCGTAATAAATCCCTGTCGGGCACGGCGCCGGCCGCCTGCCACAGCGCCGCGCGCCGGTGCCCGGCCAGCGCGTGCAGCGCGTTGCCGGCGGCGAGCACCTGCAAGTCATGACGGTCCAGGCCGCCACGCCGCGCCAGGTCGGCCACGTCAAGAAAGGCGGCGATGGCGCGCGCATCCTCGATGCGCCGGGCCACCTCGGCGCGCATGCCGAACAGGCTGTTCAAGCCCAGCCGCACGGCGGGCGCGGCCCCTTCCGCAGTCTCTTCCAACGTCGCTTCCCAGCCGCTGACGGCCACGTCGACGGGCAGCACGGGCACGCCATGCCGGCGACCATCCTGCACCAGCTGCGAAGGACTGTAAAAGCCCATGGGCTGGCTATTCAGCAAGGCGCACAGGAAGGCGGCCGGTTCGTGGCATTTCAGCCAGGAACTGGCGTAGGTCAGCAGCGCGAAACTGGCCGCGTGCGACTCGGGAAAGCCGTATTCGCCAAAGCCCTCGATCTGGCTGAAGATGGCCTCCGCGAACTCCCGTTTATACTCATTTTTGACCATCGTTTCGACGATGCGTTCCTTGTAATTGTTCATGCCGCCCTTGCGTTTCCAGGCCGCCATGGCGCGCCGCAACTGGTCCGCTTCGCCGGGCGTGAAATCGGCTGCGATGATGGCCACCTGCATCACCTGCTCCTGGAAAATCGGGATGCCCAGAGTGCGTCCCAGCGCCTTTTCCAGGCCCTTCGGATACTCGACCGGTTCTTTCTGCTGGCGCCGCTGCAGATACGGATGCACCATGCCGCCCTGGATGGGGCCGGGGCGCACCAGAGCCACCTCGATGACGAGGTCGTAGAATTGGCGGGGACGCAGGCGCGGCAGCATGCTCATCTGCGCTCGCGACTCGATCTGGAACACGCCGATGGTGTCAGCCTGGCACATCATGTCGTAGGTGGCCGGGTCTTCGGCGGGAATATCCTGCAGACGCAATTGCTCGCCGCGCCGTCCGCCGACCAGTTCCAGGGCGCGGCGCAGGGCCGACAGCATGCCCAGCGCCAGCACATCGACCTTCATCAAGCCCAGCTCTTCCAGGTCGTTCTTGTCCCACTCGATGACGCTGCGCTCGGCCATGGCCGCGTTTTCAATCGGCACCAGGCGCGACAACTTGCCTTGCGCGATGACAAAACCGCCCGGATGCTGCGACAGATGGCGGGGAAAGCCCAGCAGTTGCTGCGCCAGGCCGGCCCACTGCTGCGACAATGCCGCTTCCGGGTCGAGCCCGTATTCGGCCAGGCGCTCCAGCAGGTCGCGCTTGCCATCGAACCAGCGATGCGCCTTGGCCACCTTTTCCACGATGACCAGGTCGATCCCCAGCGCCCGGCCGCTGTCGCGCAAGGCGCTCTTCGGCCGGTAGCTGATCACCACGGCGGCCAGCGCGGCCCGCTCGCGGCCGTATTTGCCGTAGATATATTGAATCACCTCTTCGCGCCGCTGATGCTCGAAATCGACGTCGATATCGGGCGGCTCGTTGCGTTCGCGCGACATGAAACGCCCGACCAGCGAGTTACCGCGCGCCGGGTCCACTTCCGTGATGTGCAGGCAATAGCAAACGGCCGAATTGGCGGCCGAACCCCGGCCCTG
Source organism: Janthinobacterium sp. JF4 (assembly GCF_059617925.1). Taxonomy (NCBI): domain Bacteria; kingdom Pseudomonadati; phylum Pseudomonadota; class Betaproteobacteria; order Burkholderiales; family Oxalobacteraceae; genus Janthinobacterium; species Janthinobacterium sp. JF4. The sequence continues at coordinate 65,057 of NZ_JCAQAV010000022.1, forward strand.
GCACAGGATGTTTTGCGAACGGGCAAAGCGCACGATGTCGTAGACGGTCAAAAAGTACGCTTCATACGACAGCTCCGCGATCAGCGCCAGCTCCTGTTCGATCTGCTCCTGCACGTTCGCTGGAATGCCGAGCGGAAAGCGGATGCGCGCGCCCGCATACGTTTCCTCGCGCAAGTACGTCGCCGGCGTGTGGCCATGCGGCACCAGCTCGACTGGATAGTCATAGCGCAGGCTGCCGAGAGAAAATTTGCACAGGCCCGCGATGCGCACGGTTTCCGCCAGCGCCTGCGGCGGATACACATTGGCCAGGCGCAAGCGCGCGCGCAGATGCTGTTCCGCGTTTTGCGCCAGCGCATAGCCGCACTCAGCCACCGGTTTGCCCACGCGTATCGCACACAAAGTGTCGAGCAGGGGCTTGCGCGAACGCACATGCATGCACACGTGACCGACGGCCACCACGGACAAGCCCTGCGCTTGCGCCGCCTCCTGCACGGCGCTGCGGTGGGCGTCATCCTGCGCCCGCTGCAGCAGATTCAGGCCGATCCAGCTGCGCTCGCTGCCAAAGGTAGCAGCCATCCACGCCCCCTGCGCGCGCACGGTTTCCGGCGGGGCCGGATAGCTGGGCAGCAAGATCATCAGGCAGCCGGGCAGCCCCTGCAAATGGGAAAATTCCGCCGAGGGCGCGGTGAAATCATCGGGCGTCAGCACATAGCGGCCCTTGGCCGCCCGCGTGCGCGCCATGGTGATCAGTTCCGACAAGTTGCCATAACCGTCGCTGTCTTGCACCAGCGCCAGCAGGGACAGGGCCGGGCTGCCGTCGGCCTGTGTCAAATGAAAATGTGCGCCGATGATCAGCGGAAAACCGGCCCGCTTGGCCACCGCATGGGCACGCACGACGCCCGCCAGTGTACACTCGTCGGTAATGGCCAGCGCGCGATAACCGAGCTGAACAGAGCGCGCCACCAGTTCTTCCGCATGCGAGGCCCCATGCAGGAAGCTGAAATTGCTCAGGCAGTACAACTCAGCATACTCGGGTAAGACTGCGCCCCACATGATCCACCTCAGTACTGTATATAAACACAGTATATTATACTCATCTGAAAACGGCCATCTCAGTTATGCTGGGGTTTTACCTTTTGTATCGACCGCCATGATCGTCCATCTCTTGAAATGTTTCGGCGCCGCACCCGGTGGCGGCAATGCGGCACTGGTCGTGGAAAACGATCAGGGCAGCGAAACGGCGCGCCAGACCTTCGCCCGCGAACGGCAAGTGAGCGCCTGCGTCTTCCTCGACCGGCAGGCGGACGGCGGCATCGTGCTCGACTATTTTTATCCGCACACGCGCAGCCCCCTGTGCCTGCACGCCACCCTGGCGGCCGCGCATGTGCTGCTGACGGCGCCTGGCGCCCCGGCAACACTGACGGTAACCACGGCCATGCGCGGGCAAGCCTTGCAGTTGGTGCGCAACGCAGCCGGTCTATTCATCGGCCTGGCACCGCAGCCGGCGCCGGCCGTCATGCTGGAAAAATATGTGCCGTCGGAACTCATGGGCCAGCACATGCACTTGCTGTCGCCGCCCGTGATCGCCTCCGTCGGCAGCCCGAAGCTGCTGCTGGAAGTGGCCGACCGCACCACCCTGCGCGCGCTGCGGCCGAACCTGGAGCTGATCGCCGACTGGAGCGCCTTGCACAAGGTCAGCGGCTGCTATGCGTATTGCCGCACGGGCGAGAACGCCTACGAAGGGCGCAACTTCAACCACCTCGACCCGGCGCTGGAAGACAGCGCCACGGGCGTGGCGGCGGGTGCGCTGGCAGCGCACCGACAACAGTCGCTGAGCCTGTCGCAGGGCTACGTGACACAGCAGCCCTGCGTGATCGAGGTGCAATACAGTGAAGCGGAAATCTGGGTGGGTGGCATGGTGCAACGCAGCACCTGAATGGGGCAGGTTGCACCAGCACAAGGCAAGCCAGGCAGCGGCCAAAAGATAAGCAACCAGGAAACAACAGTTACCGAACATTTGTAATAAGAAAACAAAGTATCGCTGGTGAAGGCTGAAATGATGGCACTAGAATCAAGTCACGAATCTTGCTCATCAGCCACTTGGAGATACTGCGTGCCGACCCTCACCACCTTGCGTAAAGCAGTCCTCATCAGCCTGTACGGCAGCGCCGCCCTGGCCACCTTCAGTCCCGCCGCCATGGCCCAGAACACGGAAGCGGTCGCCCCGGACGGCCCCGTGCAAACGGTCAGCGTGGTCGGCTCGCGCCGCGTCGCCAGTTCCGCCACCGATACCATGGTGCCGGTCGATATCATTCCGATTTCCAGGGTGGCCGAGCAAGGCGGCCAGTTTGACCTGGCGCAATCGCTGCAATACATCTCACCCTCGTTCAATTCCACGCGCCAGACGGGCGCCGACGGGGCCGACCTGATCGATTCAGCCGCCCTGCGCGGCCTCGGCTCCGACCAGACCCTCGTGCTGGTCAACGGCAAGCGGCGCCACACGACGGCCCTCGTCAACCTGTTCGGCGCGCGCAACCGCGGCAACACGGGCACGGACATGAATGCGATTCCTTTGCTGGCGATCAAGAACGTGCAAGTGCTGCGCGACGGCGCCGCCGCCCAGTACGGCTCGGACGCCATTGCCGGCGTGATCGACATCGAACTGAAGAAAAGCCTGGGCTGCGAAGCGGTGGCCGGCTACAGCCAGTATTCCGCAGGCGACGGCAAGAATTACATGACCTCAGCGTATTGCGGCATCGCGCTGGGCGACAAGGGCACCCTGGCCATCACGGGCGAATACCTGGACCGGGGCCGCTCGAACCGGGCCGACGCGGACAGCATGCGCATCATCGGCGACACCCAGTCCAAGAACAAAACCCTGTACATCAATGGCGACTACGCCACCAGCGGCACGGGCAAGCTGTACTTCACGGCCGGCGCGCAGACGCGCGACGCGTCGAGCGCCGCGTTCGGCCGCGGCGGCATCGGCAGCGACGACATTCCATCGCGCAATTCGGCCGCCATGTACCCGGACGGCTTCGTGCCATTCATTAACGGCAAGATCGACGACCAGTACGCCACCGTCGGCCACCGCAGCCTGATCGGCGAATGGCATGCAGACTTTTCGCAAACCTATGGCTACAACAAGATGCGCTACGACATCAGCAACACCTTGAACGCTTCGGTCGCCAACCTCGACTTGATGAACGGCGGCAAGGGCGTCAGCGCCAGCAACTACGACGCGGGCGGCTTCTCGTTCCAGCAACTGACCAGCAATGCCGATTTCAGCCGCTACTATGACACGGTGATGCGCGGCATGAACGTGGCCTTCGGCGCCGAGTACCGCAGCGAGGAATACAAGATCATGGCCGGCGAACGGGGCTCCTACAGCGATGCCGACGGCGTGGGCGTGGGCGGCAATGCGGGCAGCCAGGGCTTTCCCGGCTTCCAGCCTGGCGACGCCACCAAGGCCAAACGCCACAGCATCGCCGCGTATGGCGACGTGGAACTGGACTGGACGGAGCGCCTGAAAACCCAGGCAGCCCTGCGCTACGAGAAATTCAGCGACTTCGGCTCCACCGTAACGGGCAAGCTGGCCGCCAGCTATAAAGTGGCGCCCAACGTGCTGCTGCGCGGCTCGGCCAGCACGGGCTTCCGCGCGCCATCGTTGCAGCAAGTGTATTTCTCGTCCACCTTCACCGACTTCATCGGCGGCGTGCCCACCGACGTGGTGCTGGCGCCGAACGGCGGCGCCGTCGCCAACGCGGCCGGCATTCCCAAGCTGAAGGAAGAAAAATCCACCAGCTTTACCTTGGGCACCACCTGGACGCCGACGCAAGCCATTTCCGTCACGGCCGACCTGTACAACATCAAGATCAAGGACCGCATCGTGCTGTCGGGCCGCTTCAATGCCGACAACTACCCGGACCTGGCGGCGCGCCTGGCCCTGCTGGGCGTGGGCGAGGCGCAATTCTTCGTCAACTCCATCGACACGCGCACGCGTGGCCTGGACCTGACGGCGTCGCACAAGGGAGAATTGGCCGGCAACCGCCTGAACACCTTCCTGGCCTTGAACTTGAGCAAAACGGAAGTGACGAAAGTCAAGACGCCCGCCTCGCTGACGGGTTTCGAAGATGTCTTGCTGTCCGAACGTGAACGCCTGTTCATCGAACAGGGCGGCCCGCGCGCGAAAGCCACGCTGGGCCTCGGCTACATCACGGGCAAGCTGGAATCGGACTTGCGCATCATCTATTTTGGCCCGCAAACCCTGGGCACCTTCAGCGGCACGGCCGAAGGCGTACCGAACGCACGCTACAAGGCCAAGACGTCCGCCGACCTGAGCTTCACCTACAGCATCAGCAAAAACACCAAGCTGACCTTTGGCGGCAACAACATCTTCAACGTCAAGCCCAGCACGCAAAACGCGGACGAGACGGACAACGGCTTCAAGTACGACAGCGTGCAGTTCGGCCTGAATGGCGCTTCGTATTTCGGACGGCTGTGGGTGAAGTTCTGATCGCCCTGTGCATCTAAAAAAACAGCGGCTGCGCCAGCATGGGCAGCCGCTGTTTCTTATGTCGGCATCACACGTCAATGCTCATCGCCCGGCTGCCGCATTCGTCACAGGCTTTCACTGCTCGTACACTCCCATGCTCCAGTACCGGCTGCCTTGCCTGTTGCGGGCAAGCCAGCCCAATGCCTGCAGTTCCTTGCCGATCAATCGATTCATGATGCCATGTCCGACCAATAGCACCGGCCCCCTGGCGGCAAGCGCCACCAGCCGCTCGGCGGCAGCCCTGGCGCGCCGCCGGGTTATCGTCAGCGAGTCCGAGCCGCGCGCATAACCGAACAGCCAGAGTATGCGAAAAATCGCTGCCCAGGCTTTCGGCGGCAGCCAAGGTGCTCTCCACAGGGCAAAGGGCAGCTCAGCCTCGGTGAAAATCGCCTCTTGCATGAACGGCAAGTCGCCCAGTGCCTTGGCCGACGAGCATGCCCTGGGTGCCGTGCTGGCCACGATGGTCGACGCGGAGAGCGCTGCCACAGGGCACTCCGCCGGTATGTCATTGTCTTTGATCAGTGATTGATTGTAGAGCTCAATCCACTGCCCCATTTGCATCGGCGCTATCCAGCGCCCCTTGGCGAGTCGAGGCTCGCCGTGTCTCATTAATGTTATTCGCATGTTCAGTTTGATCGCCCCGCTCATTTATCAATTTGCTTCCCGCGTATCCAGGCCCGGCGGCTCCCCGCCAGCACGGCCGCCGTGAACAACCTTTGCCCTGCGGCGGAAAGAACGGATAATAGCGGCTAACTTACTTATGCACATATTGGATTACCATGGAAATTAAAGTCAACTTTCTCGACAAGCTGCGTCTCGAAGCCAAGTTCGACGATTTTACGGTCATCGCCGACCAGCCCATCCGCTACAAGGGCGATGGCTCGGCGCCGGGCCCGTTCGATTACTTTTTGGCATCATCGGCACTCTGCGCGGCGTATTTCGTGAAGTTGTATTGCGATACGCGCAATATTTCCACTGAGAATATCCGCCTGTCGCAAAACAATATTGTCGATCCGGAAAACCGTTACCAGCAGATTTTCAAGATCCAGGTCGAGTTGCCGGCCGATATCTCGGCCAAGGACCGCCAGGGCATCTTGCGCTCGATCGACCGTTGCACGGTGAAGAAAGTGGTGCAAGCGGGGCCCGAGTTCGTGATCGAAGAGGTGGAGAACCTCGATGCCGATGCCCAGGGCTTGCTGATGTTGAATCCCGATGCCGAGGCCAGCACCTATATTCTGGGCAAGGATTTGCCGCTGGAACAGACCATCGCCAATATGTCGGGCCTCCTGGCGGGCCTGGGCATCAAGATTGAAATCGCGTCGTGGCGCAACATCATTCCGAATGTGTGGTCGCTGCATATCCGCGATGCGCACTCGCCCATGTGTTTCACCAACGGCAAGGGCGCGACCAAGGAAAGCGCGCTGGCGTCGGCCCTGGGCGAGTATATCGAGCGCCTCAGCAACAACCATTTCTACGCGGGCTCGTTCTGGGGCGAAGACATCGCCAATGCGGATTTTGTCCATTACCCGAACGAGCGCTGGTTCAAGCCGGGCCGCAAGGATGCGCTGCCGAAGGAGATTCTCGATGCCTACTGCCGCGACATCTACGATGCCGATGGCGAGCTGCGCGGCTCGCACCTGATCGACACCAACTCCGGCAACGCCGAGCGCGGCATCTGCTCGCTGCCGTATGTGCGCCAGTCCGATGGCGAGGTCGTGTATTTCCCATCGAACCTGATTGAAAACCTGTACGTCAGCAATGGCATGAGCGCCGGCAATACCCTGGTCGAAGCGCAGGTGCAGTGTCTGTCGGAAATCTTTGAACGGGCCGTCAAGCGCGAAATCATCGAAGGCGAAATCGCCCTGCCCGACGTGCCGCAGGAAGTGCTGGCAAAATACCCGGGCATCGTGGCAGGCATCGCCGGCCTGGAAGAACAGGGTTTCCCCGTGCTGGTGAAAGATGCGTCGCTGGGCGGCGTGTACCCGGTGATGTGCGTGACCCTGATGAACCCGCGCACGGGGGGCGTGTTTGCCTCGTTCGGCGCGCACCCGAGCCTGGAAGTGGCGCTCGAGCGCAGCCTGACGGAATTGCTGCAGGGCCGCAGCTTTGAAGGCCTCAACGACTTGCCGCAACCGACGTTTGCCAGCGAAGCCGTCACCGAACCGAATAACTTCGTCGAACACTTCATCGATTCGAGCGGCATCGTCTCGTGGCGCTTCTTCAGCGCCAAGGCCGATTACGATTTTGTCGAGTGGGATTTTTCCGGCCACGGCGAGAACTCGAATGCCGAGGAAGCGGCGACCCTGTTCGGCATCCTCGCCGACATGGGCAAGGAAGTATACACGGCCGAGTACAACCAGCTGGGCGCCACCGCCTGCCGCATCCTCGTGCCTGGTTATTCCGAGGTGTATCCGGTCGAGGATTTGATCTGGGACAACACCAACAAGGCGCTGCTGTTCCGCGCCGACATCCTGAACCTGCACGGCCTGGATGATGCCAGCCTGGAAGACTTGCTCGACCGCCTGGAAAACAGCGAGCTCGACGAGTACGGCGACATCGCCACCCTGATCGGCATCGAGTTTGACGAAAACACGGTGTGGGGCCAGCTGACGACGCTGGAACTGAAGCTGCTGATTCATCTCGCCTTGCAGCAATTCGAGGAAGCGAAGGAGCTGGTGGAAACCTTCCTGCAGTACAACGACAACACGCTCGAGCGCAAGCTGTTCTATCAAGCCTTGAACGTGGTGCTGGAAGTGGAACTCGATGACGCGCTGGAGCTGGACGACTACGTCGTCAATTTCCGCCGCATGTTTGGCGACGCCCGCATGGACGCGGTGCTGGGTTCGGTGGACGGCAGCGTGCGTTTCTTCGGCCTGACGCCGACCAGCATGCAACTGGAAGGCCTCGACCGGCACCAGCGCCTGATCGACAGCTTCAGGAAACTGCACGCGGCGCGCGCCAAGGCGGCGGCCGCCTGATGTGACGCACCGGGCTGGCGCACGATCAGGACTGCTTGAATGCATGGAAAGAGACACCATGGCCACACTGGAATTCTGGTTCGACTTCGGCAGCAACTACAGCTACCTGAGCGCCATGCGCATCGACGCGCTGGCGCGTGAAAAGAAGGTGCAGGTGATCTGGAAACCCTTCCTGCTGGGCGTCGTCTTCAAGGCGCTGGGCTGGGAAACGTCGCCCTTCGTCTTGCAAAAAATCAAGGGCGACTACACGTGGCGCGACATGGCGCGCCAGTGCGAAAAATACGGCTTGCCGTGGCGCCAGCCCGCCACCTTCCCCCGCACGGCCCTGCTGCCCATGCGCGTGGCCCTGATCGGCGCGGACCAGGGCTGGATCGCGCCGTTTGCGCGCCGCATGATGGCGATGAATTTTGCCGCAGACCGCGATATCGACAACCTCGAGGCCGTCAGCGAGGTGTTGGCGGAACTGGGCCTGGACGCGCCGGCCATCGTGGCGCTGGCGTTGACACCGGACAACAAGCTGCGCCTGCGCCTCCAGACGCAGCAGGCGCAAGCGTTAAACCTGTTCGGCGCGCCCAGCTTCGTCAGCAACGGGGAATTATTCTGGGGCAACGACCGGCTGGACGATGCGCTGGCGCATGCGGCTGCCCTCCCCTGACGGCCATCAGCCGGCCAGCGCCGCAATCTCTTTCCGCATGTTTTCAATCGCCCGCTCGTTGTACTGGTCGGCAAAATACGCATCGCCAAACAGCTGGCCCGCCTGCGCCTTGGCGCACAGGTGCTGCAGGGCAAGTCCCCGCTGCTCGTTGAAGCGCACGGGGTCCACGTGCGCGTATTCGCGGCCGATGGCTTGCGTATAGGCGTGATACACCTCTTCATCCTGGCCAAGGATGGCCAGGTCGGCGCTGAGCATGGCGTCCTTCAGCGCGTGGCTGATGCCGGGGCCCTGGAAATGGTCGGTAACGCGTATCAATTGCGCCACATCGCCGTTGTCGCCGGCATCGAGGCCGCTGGCCAGCCACAGCTGGGCGCTCGCCTCTTCGCTCGAGTACAGGGCGTCGTCGTCGTGGCTGTAGACGGCGTCGTGGAACCAGAACGCTTTCTTGACCAGCGCGCTGTCGCGCTTGGGCGCAAAGGTATTGTCGGCCCACACGCGGATCTCGGACAGGCCGTGCACCAGGTGGTCGAGGTTGTGATAGTGGCGGTCCGCGCCGCCATACGCCTGCGGCCCCGTCAGGTGCGCGAACCAGTGATCCGCCAGCGCGATGTCGGCATCGGACGCGGTGGCGTAGTTCCACAGCGCTTCCCACTCCTTGCGCAGGCAGTCGAGTATCCACGCCTGGTACGCCGGGCCGGGGACGAATTTCTTCATGGTCCAGTTCCAGCCGACGGGCCCTTCCAGCGCCTTGACGAAGCTGGAGCTGACGGAACCGAGGTCGCGCGGCGGCATGACGAAGATCGTCTTGGCGCCCTGCAGCACGTCCACATTCGTTTGCTGGATCAGGTTTTCATAGTCGAAATCGGCCGTCGTGCGGATGCCGCGGATCAAATAGTCGCAGCCATGCTTTTTCGCCGCGCGCGCCGTGTAGTCGCCCTTGACGATGACCACCTGCACATTGTCCCAGCCGCACTCGCGCGCACTCTGTTCGATGATGCGCTTGCGGTCCTCGGCGGGAAATTGGGGACGCTTGGCGGGGTTTTGCGACAGGAACACGATCACCTCGTCGGCGAGCGAACGCGCTTCGCCGATCACCCACATGTGGCCGTTGGTGATGGGATCGAGGGTTCCTGAAAAACCGATCTTCTGCATGCTGCGCTCCGTTTGCTTGATTGCTTATTGCGCAGACAATATAGGCCAGCGGCGCGCGCGTCAATGCAACATGCCAAAGATTATGATCAAAACGCTATTTTTTCATGGCTTGCGGGAATTCCACGCGCACGCACAGGCCGCCCAGGCGCTCGGACTTGTCCAGCACCAGGCGCGCGCCATGGCGTTCGGCGATGGCCTTGATGATGGCCAGTCCCAGGCCGCTGCCATTGGCGTCCGTGCCGGGCACGCGGTAGAAGCGGCTGAAGACGCGCTCGCGCTCTTCGGGCGGGATGCCGGGGCCGCTGTCTTCCACGGACAAGGTCACGCCGACGGGGCTGGCGCGCAGGTCGATGTCGACCGTGCCGCCCTGCGGCGTGTACTTGATGGCGTTATCGACCAGGTTGCGCAGCATGATGTTGAGCGCATCGGCCTGCCCCGCCACCCTGGCCGGATCCATGTGGTGCAGGCCCAGGTCGATCTTGCGCGCCTGCGCGATGCCGGCCATGTCGCCCAGCGCCCGCTTGACGACGTCATTCAAGTCCACCGCCTGCAGCTGGTCGCCGCTGGCGGCGCTCGCCTCCTGGCGCGCCAGCACCAGCAGCTGCTCGACCAGGCGCGTGGCCCGCTCGATGCCGGCGCTCACGCGCGAAATCGCCAGGCTGCGTTTTTCTGCCGATTCGGCCCGTTCCAGGCTCAATACCTGCAGTTTCAGGGCCGCCAGCGGCGTGCGCAATTCATGCGCGGCATCGGCGACGAAGTGCTGCTGCGCGTCGAACGCCGTTTTCACGCGCCCGAACAGCAGGTTCAGTTCATGCACCAGGGGCCGCACTTCGTCGGGCAAGCCCGCTTCCGAAACGGGCGACAGATCGTCCGCCTGGCGCGCCGCCACCTGCTTGCGCACGCGCGAGACGGGCGCCAGCGAACCGCTGACGACCCACCACACGACCAGCATCAAAATCGGCGCCATCAGGGCAATGGGGCCCACCGTGCGCAGCGCCAGGCTGCCGGCCATGCGCTTCCTGACGGCCATGTCCTGGGCGATCTGCACGGTCTGGGAACTGGTTTGCACGGAAAAGATGCGGTAAGTCGTGCCGTTGGCCTTCACATTCGAAAAGCCCAGCACGGCGCGCTGCGGCAGTTCCGCGCGCGTGATCGAGCGGAACACCTGCACGCCGTCCGGCGTCCACACCTGCACCACCATGTCGTTGTTGACAGGGTCGGCCGGCAGGGCTTGCGCATGGTTGGCCAGCGGCGCGCCGGAGCGCAGCGACAGGGCCATCTGCTGCATGTGGTAATCAAAAATCTGGTCGGCGTCGTACAGGGCGCTGCGGTAGGCGATCGACGCCTGCGCCAGGGCCGCCATGATGATGGCCGCCAGCAAAAACCACAGCAGGCGGCCGCGCAGCGAGTGCGTCACCGTGACCTTCATCCTCATGCCTTGGGCACCATGTAGCCGAGGCCGCGCACGTTCTGGATCAAGTCGCTGCCCAGCTTCTTGCGCAAGCCATGGATATACACTTCCACGGCATTGCTGTTGACTTCATCCTTCCAGCTGTACAGTTTTTCTTCCAGCTGCGCGCGCGACAGCACGATGCCGGGACGGGCGATCAAGGCTTCCAGCACGGCCCATTCGCGCGCCGACAGGTTGACCGGGTGGCCCTCGGCGATCACTTCGCGCGTCAGCGGATTGATGGAGACGCCCTGGTGCTCGAAGATCGGTTCCGGCCGCCCCGAGGCGCGCCGCAGCAGGGCACGGATGCGCGCCAGCAGTTCGTCGAGGTCATACGGTTTGAGCACGTAATCGTCGGCGCCCGCGTCGAGGCCGGCGATGCGCTGCTCGACGGCGTCGCGCGCCGTGGCCACCAGCACCGGCGTGTCGAGCTTGCGCAGACGCATCGAGCGCAGCACGTCGAGGCCATCCTTGCGCGGCAAGCCCAGGTCCAGCAGCACCAGGTCATAGGTCTGCGTCTGCAGGGCCGTATCGGCCATGTCGCCATCCTTGACCCAGTCCACCGCGTAATGCTCGGCGCGCAGCAAATCGAGCACCACCTCGCCGATCATCGTATCGTCTTCTACCAGCAATAAGCGCATGGCTGCTCCTTTTTTTATTTATTAGCCCTACCGCGGAAGGCTGGGGTCAGACCCGGCGGGGGAATGTGTCCCAATGTGACACATTCCGATCACGAAGTGACTGACCCCGGTACTAATTAACCCAGCCGCACGGGGATGAATATCTTGTCCGGTCCTCGCTGGATCAGCAAGGCGACCGACTTGGCGGATTTTTCCACCACGTCGCGCACCTGCTCAACCGTATTGACGGGACGGCCATTCACCGACAATAGCACGTCGCCCGGCAGCACTCCGGCATTCGCGGCGGCACCGCCCGCGTCTTCCACCAGCAGGCCGGCGCTGATGCCCGCCTCGCGTTTTTCATCCGATTGTAACGGACGCAGGGCCAGGCCCAGCTTTACCTTGCCGGCGGCGCCGTCGCTCTTCGCCACGTCAGCCACCTTGTCGGCCGCATTGCCCAGGGTCGCCGTCAGGTTGACGATCTTGCCGTCACGCCAGACATCCATGCTGATCTTGTCGCCTGGCAAGGACGTCCCCACCAGCGCCGGCAAGTCGGCCGAGCCGATGATGCGCTGGCCATTCACCTTGCGCACCACGTCGCCCGATTTCAGGCCCGCCTTGTCGGCCGGGCTGCCCCGCTCCACATTGGCGACCAGGGCGCCTTCCGGCGTGGCCAGCTTGAACGAGTCGGCAAAGCCCTGGTTGACTTCCTGCACCGTCACGCCCAGCTTGGCGTGGCTGGCCTTGCCCGTGGCGACGATCTGGTCCTTGATGCGGCCGGCCAGGTCGATCGGGATGGCGAACGACAGGCCCTGGAAGCCGCCCGTCTGGCTGTAGATCTGCGAATTGATGCCGACCACTTCGCCGCGCGTGTTGAACAGCGGGCCACCCGAGTTGCCGGGGTTTACCGCCACGTCCGTCTGGATGAACGGCACATTGCTGTCGTCCGGCAGGGAACGGCCCTTGGCGCTGACGACGCCGGCCGTCACCGTGCTGTCGAAGCCATAAGGAGAACCGATGGCCAGCACCCACTCGCCCACTTTCAGGTCGCTCGAGTGGCCGAGCGGCACGATGGGCAGGTTGTTGGCATCGATCTTCAGCACGGCGATATCGGTCTTCGGATCCGTGCCGAGCACCTTGGCGCGGAATTCGCGGCGGTCGTTGAGCTTGACGGTCACTTCGCGCGCATCGCGCACCACGTGGGCATTCGTCATGATGATGCCGTCCGGGCTGACGATGAAGCCGGAACCGAGGCCGTGCGTAGGCACGTCGCGGCCGCCGCGCTGCCCGCCTTGCGGCCCCTGGAAGCGGCGGAAGAATTCGAAGAAGGGGTCGTTGCCGAAATCGTCATTGCCGGCCTGGGCCGAGGGGTCATAGGCCACCTTGGTGCTGCCCGTCACGCTGATGTTGACGACGGCCGGGCTGTTGCGCGCGGCGATCTGGCTAAAATCGGGCAAGGCCACCAGCGGCGCGGCAGCGGCGGGCGCCACGGCGGCAGCCACGGGGACGGCTGCGGCCGCTGCGGCATTCGCGCCGGCATTGTTCTGATGCACCACCATGGCGCCACCGGCGCCCAGTACACCGATCGCGGCCAGCGCGGCTACGGTGCGTTTGATTTTCAGGGATGCGGTATTCGTTTGCTGTTCCATGAATTGCTCCTCATTCGATGAGATTTTGATGTATGCAATAGTGGGCCACGAGTCTTAGGCGGTGCTTAACATTTTTCCATCTGGAAACAGGCATTTGCGCCTTTAAGCAGGGTTTAATCTTGCATGCCGCACGCATGCCGCATGGAGATCAATGAAGGGCCCGAACGGACTCCAGACGTGACACTGGCCGGATCAACCGGCCAGTATTTTACTGCATGGGAGGGGCTCCCCCCTCCCGCTAACGCCAGCGCGGGGGCCGAAATCAGCTCAGGCTGCCTGACGCTGTTCCAGCACGCTGACAGTGTCGCTGCCGGTGCCGATCTCGATCTTGCGCGGTTTCAGCGCTTCCGGCACTTCGCGCACCAGGTCGATGGTCAGCATGCCGTTTTCAAACGTGGCGCCCGTGACCTTCACGTGGTTGGCCAGCTGGAAGCGCTGCTCGAAATCGCGGGCAGCGATGCCGCGGTGCAAGAACGTGCGTTCGACGCCATCTTTCTGCTTGCGGCCCGTGACGTGCAGGGAGTCGCGTTCGGTGATGATGTCGATCTCTTCGCGCGAGAAGCCGGCCAATGCCATCACGATGCGGTACTTGTCTTCCGACACCAGTTCGATGTTGTAGGGCGGATAGCTCGGCTGTGCATCGGCGCGCTGTTCGTTGAGCAGCTGTGCCAGACGATCAAAGCCGATGGCGGAACGGTACAGGGGAGCAAGGTCAAAAGTACGCATGATAAATATCCTTTTCAAATGAAGCGATAAGAGGGGCGGACCTCACCGTGAGCATCCGCTTGCTACCAATCTAAGGACGATCAAGCGGTCTTCAAGGCCTTGAAATTGGCGGAAAACGCCCCAGACGGCGCTCAATTTGTAAGAAATTTTTACATGGCCCATCGAGCAGGATTTTGCATGGCGCCCCCGATGCGGGACCGGCTTTTGGTGTATGCTGGCGGCATGAACAATGACACCGACATCCAGCTCAGCGGCCCCTTCAAGGCCACCGACGGCTCCGGCCGTGCCCACGACATCAAGGCCATCCGCATCTTCGACGAAGGCTACGGCATCATCGACGTCTACGTCGATTTCGCCGCTCCGCTCGAAGCGGGCGCCTATAAGGACAAGACCCTGGTCGGCCACATCCTGGCCCGCCTGCGCAGCCTCGGCTACGTGGGCCCCGACTTCGGCCATGGCGACCTGGGCTTGCAAGACAAGAAACTGATCGTCCTGGAAGCGCCGGAAGAATTTTCCGCCTTTGCCGTCAGCAAGGGCTGGAAGGATCTCTCCGCCGAATTCGACGAGGATTAATCCACTCGCCCCCCATCCGCGCCGCGCCAGCTTCTGCTGCCGCGGCGTTTTTCATGGGCAACCGCTGAGTTACTTAGCTGATATAGCGCGCGCTCCACGCGGCGATGACGTTGGCGACATAGGCCGCGTCATCGCGCCCCGTCAACAGGTGGTCGGCATCGTCGAGCGAAACGAAGCTTTTCGGGTGCTTCGCGGCCGTAAAGATATCCATCGCGTTCGACAGGCTTACCGTCGTATCGTTCGGCGCGTGCATCACCAGCAGGGCGCGGCGCAGGCCGGCGATGTGAGCCTTCAGGCTGTGGCTGCCCGCGTCGTCGACGAATTGCTGGCGGATGCGAAATGGCCGCCCTTCCAGCTGCACCAGCGCCTCTCCCTCGGCGGCGATTTGCTCCAGGTGGTCGCTGAACATGCGCGTCACGTAGGCGGGCGTGCTCGGTGCGGCCAGGGTGGCGATGGCGGTCGCTTCCGGCACCTGCGCGGCAGCGGCCAGCACGGCAGCGCCGCCCAGACTGTGGCCGATCAGCAATTGCGGTGCAGCGTGTCTGGCGCGCAAAAAATCGGCGGCGGCGACCAGGTCGTCCACGTTCGACGAGAAATTGGTGGCGGCAAACTCGCCTTCGCTGGCGCCCAGTCCCGTGAAATCAAAGCGCAGCACGGCGATGCCGTGCTGCGTCAAGCCTTGCGCGATGCGCCGCGCGGCCAGCACGTCCTTGCCGCAGGTAAAACAGTGGGCGAACAGCGCGTGGGCGCGGATGGCGCCGTCGGGCGCGTCGAGGCGCGCCGCCAGCACATGGCCGTGCGCGCCGGGAAAATCTTGCCGGGTGGATTTCATTGTCTCATATCAAAGCTGCCGCGCAGCGCGGCCGATGGCGCATTGTAGCGCCGTCAGGCCACAGCTGTTTTAGCCACGCGATGGGATGTCGACGCCCTTGATGACGGCAGGCCGGGCCAGGAAAGCGTCCAGCGCGCGCTGCACGTTGGGGAAATTGCCAAAGCCGACGAGCTCGTCGGCGCCGTAAAACCCCACCAGGCAGCGCACCCACGGGAAGATGGCGATGTCGGCAATCGTGTATTGGCCACCCATGATCCAGTCGCGGTCCTGCAGGCGCTGCTCGAGCACGCCCAGCAGGCGCTTCGCTTCGCCCAGATAGCGCTCCAGCGGACGCTTGTCTTCGTAGCCCTTGCCGGCGAATTTGTGGAAGAAGCCCACCTGGCCGAACATGGGACCGATACCGCCCATCTGGAACATCAGCCATTGGATGGTTGCATAGCGCAGGCCCGCGTCCTGGGGGATGAACTTGCCCGTCTTCTCGGCCAGGTACAGCAGGATGGCGCCTGACTCGAACAGGGCCAGGGGTTTCCCATCGGGACCGTCCGGGTCAAGGATGGCGGGAATCTTGTTGTTCGGATTGAGGGACAGGAAGGCGGGCGACAGCTGGTCGTTCTGTTCGAAGCTGACCAGGTGCGGCTCGTACGCCAGGCCCAGCTCTTCCAGCAGGATGGAGACCTTGATGCCGTTCGGCGTCGGCAGCGAGTACAGCTGCAGGCGCTCGGGATGCCGGGCAGGCCATTTACGGGTGATGGGGAAGTCGGAAAGTTGGGACATGAAAATCCTTATTGAAGTGTCTGACGCGGAGCAAGAAAGCAAGTATAGCCAAGCCTCCCCGCTTCTGCTGGACAGCGCATTTAGCCAAACAAGCCATGCAAAAACCAGCGCGGCGCGGCATCTTCTCCGCTGCCGGCGATGCGTTCGCGGTAGACCCAGTAGTGGGCGTGGTCGAGGCCTTCGGCGATGAAATAATCGCGCGCCTGCGACTGGCCCCACCAGCCCGCCTCGATGCGCTCGGCGACGGACACCATTTTCAAGGGCGAGCCATAGAACGGCCGGTGTTCGCGCATCAACAGGGCGATGGGCTGGGCCAGCAGCCAGCCGGGACGGGGCATGCCGGGCAAGCCGGGCGGCAGGTCGGGCAGCGCGCTTCTTGAAACGGCCTTGGCCGGCAGTGGCAGCCACTGGTTGGCCGCCTCGGGGCGATAATCGGCGCGCGGCGCGGCCTGCAAGACATTCTCGGCGCCCAGGCGCGCCACCAGCAATTCCATCAGACGCTGGCGTTCCTGCGGCGTGCCGCCCGGCTCGGGGAACAGGCTTTCGCTGGGCGGCGCCATCGGCTGCACCTGCAGCGCTTCCAGGGTGAGGCCGATCACGGGTGCGTCCAGCGCCAGCTGCGCCAGGCGCTCCTTGAGCAAGCGCACCAGGTGCTCGTCGCGCCAGACGGCCTCGCCCAGCGCCAGCTCGATGACGGTGGGCGGGCGCGCCACCCTGCCCCGCTCGTGCGCCAGCAGCAGCTGTATGCGCTCGACGGCAAATTGCCGCGCGCACAGCCAGCCCGTCATCTGCTGCAACAGGCGGCGCGCGCCGAACAGCAGCGCGTCGGCGTGCTCCACGCGGTCGAACAATTCCAGGCTGGCGCGGAACGTGGGCGGCGCCTCGATCCACAGGAACAATTGCGTGCTGTGGCCATGCGCCTCGTCGAGCATGTCCAGCAAGCCTGCACCGCAGCGGCGCTGCAGGCCGGGCCTGGGCAAGTGGCGCAACTGCCCCAGGGTGCGGCAGCCGATGCCCTCGAACCAGTCGAGCCAGGGGCGCGCGGGCGGCAGCAGGGCGCACGGCAGGCGGTCGAGACGGCGCACGAGACTCTCCATGCCCAGCACGCGGCCCCGGCGCGTACCGGCGCGCGCCAGCAGCCAGGCGCCGCGCGCCGTGGGGGCGCACGACAGCTGGGCCGTGTAGCCGAGCGCGCGCAAGCTGGCCGCGATGTGCCGACACAGGGCGCGCACGCCGCCAAACAGGCGCAGGCTGGCACCCGCATCGACCAGCAGGGTCGCTTCCTCGCCCTGCGCCACCAGCGGAGAATATTGCAGCAGCGCCAGCGCCACCGCTTGCAGGGCCTGCGCTTCCAGCTCGGGCGAGCGCTCGTGCAGGCGCGCCTGCGGCGCCAGCATCAGCACACCGGCGCGGCGCATGCCCGGCTTGACGCCGGCCGCCCGCGCCAGCGGCGACAGGGCCGTCACTTGCTCCTGCTCCAGCACCACGCCGAGGCTGTCAGCCGACCAGCGCGGGCAAAACACTTCGAGCGGGAGCCGGGGCAGGCACAGGCCGATCCAGAGTCGCATGACGCAGCAGTAAAGAAGGAGGTTGCAGGGGCAGGAACAGGGGCGCGTCGCGCTGCGGTCCCCGGCGCTTGATGAAGCCGATCTCGATGCCGCCGGCGGCCGGGCGCACGGACAGGCGCAGCGGCGCCGGCGACGCATCCTGCGCGCCGTGCAAGGGGCGCAGCATGCAGAACAGTGTGTTGCCGGACTGCGCGGCCAGGTGCAGGCGGCGCAGGCTGTCGGCGCGCACGTGCGCCTGCCAGAACAGCAAGGCGCCGCACGTGCCGCTGCGCAAGATGTTTTCCGCCGCCCACAAGGCATCCTTGCTGCCGGCGCTCTTTAGCCACAACAATTGCGACGGCGCCAGGCCCTGCGCGGCCAGCGCCAGCGCCTGCGGCGGATGCGGTGGCTGCAGCAGCACGATGGGCAAGCCCGGCAGTTGCGCCAGTGCGGGCGCCAGCAGGCGCAATTCGCCGCTGCCCGGCTGCTGCACCAGCAGATCGATGAGACTGCCGCTGGGCCAGCCGCCGCCGGGCAGCTGCGCGGCCAGGGCGGCAAAGCCCGTGTCCAGGCAGCGCGTGGCGCCTTGGCCCAACTGCGATGCGCGCCACAGGGACGGGTGCAAGGCTTCCGGCGAGGCCATCAATTCGGAATGTTGCATAATTGAATATGAAGATAAATACTGTATGCATATACAGTACTATCCATCGACCCTTTTGGCAAGGCTTATCTGCGCAGCGCCTCCCCGGAGGCCATTCCGCCATGTCCGAAAAACCCCGTTTTTGGCATCGATTGCTGTACCATAAGCACTCTCCTTACCGCTCGGCCATGCACCGGGCGGCTTCCTCCGTCCATAAGGAAACGCATTTGACTACCATCCAACTCATCAGCGCCATCGTCTTCGGCCTTGCCCTCATCCACACCTTCGCCGCCAAGTCGTTTGAAACATTGTCTCAGCGCCACCCCCGCCATGCAGGCCTGCTGCATTTGCTGGGCGAAGTGGAAGTCGTGTTCGGCTTCTGGGCCTTCATTTTGATCATCATCATGGCCTTTGTCTCGGGCGGCGATGCGGCCATCGAGTATGCCGAGTCGCGCCAGTACACGGAACCGCTGTTCGTCTTTGTCGTCATGGTGGTGGCCGCCTCGCGCCCCGTGCTCGACGCTGTGCAGCGCCTGCTCAAAGGCGTGGCGCGCGTGATGCCGCTGCGCACGGAACTGGCCCTCGTCTGGCTGGGCCTGGCGCTCGTGCCCCTGACGGGTTCGATGATCACGGAACCGGCCGCCATGACCCTGGCCGCGCTGATGCTGGCGCCGCAAATCTTCCGCCCGGGCATTCCTGAATGGCTGAAATACGGCGCGCTGGGCGTGCTGTTCGTCAACGTTTCCATCGGCGGCACCCTCACCTCGTACGCGGCGCCGCCCGTGCTGATGGTGGCCACCACGTGGAACTGGGATAGCGCCTACATGGCCAGCCATTTCGGCTGGAAGGCGGCCATCGCCGTGCTGGTCAACGCCACGGGCGTGAGCATCCTGCTGCGCAAATACCTGCACAGCAACACCTCCGACATCAAGCCGAAGGCCGGCGAAGTGGAAGCGCCCAAAGTGCCGCTGGCCGTCAGCGTCGTGCACATGATCGTGCTGGGCGGCGTGGTCGCCCTGGCACACCATCCCGTGCTGTTCTTCGGCCTGTTCCTGTTCTTCCTCGGCTTCGTGCAGGCGTATGACCGCTATCAAAGCCCGCTGATCCTGAAAGAGGGTTTGCTGGTCGGCTTCTTCCTCGGCGGTCTGGTGGTACTGGGCGGCATGCAGCAATGGTGGCTGCAGCCCATCGTCTCGAGCCTGAAGCCGCTGGCCCTGTTCTTCGGCGCCCTGGGCTTGACGGCGATCACCGACAATGCGGCCCTCACCTACCTCGGTTCGCTGATCGTCGGCATGACGGACGAAGCGAAATACATGCTGATGGCTGGCGCCGTGGCCGGTGGCGGCCTGACCGTCATCGCCAACGCGCCGAACCCGGCCGGCGTATCCCTGCTGCGCCGCGGTTTCCAGGATGAATCGATCGGCGCCGTCGGCCTGCTGGCGGGCGCCCTGCTGCCGACGGCCGTGGCGGCCCTGGCCTTCCTGGCTTTGTAAGTTGCCTCACGGGCGGCTGCCGGCCGCCCCCGCTTCCCTCAGTTTCCCTCCTCAGTTTCCTTCATACACGAGGAAATGCAGCCGGTCATAGAACAGGCTGTAGGCATAGTCAAACGTGCCCACGCTGCGAAAACCCTTGTGCAGATACACTTGCAGCGCCTCGCTCTTTTCCCACACCGTCAAAGTGATGCGCGCGCAGCCCTTGCGGCTGGCCAGGTCGCGGATTTCATGGAACATCTGCCGGAACAGTCCCTGCCCCCGGTATTTTTCATCGATGGCCAGGCTGCTGACGAAACAGTCGTCGGCGCGCGCATGCCCGAGCACGAATGCGTCATACGCATCGTCGAGCGCCTTCATGTCATCGCGGTAATACGAGACGGCGCCGCAAGCCTGGAACTCGGCCATCGTCGCGGCCGTGAAAAAGCCGATGAAACGCCCGTCCTCGTCATGCAGGCCGTGGATGTGCGCCAGATACGGGTCGATGTTCTGCCGCCGCTGCAATTCGACAAATTGCAGATTGAGCTTATTGCCGAACGAGCAGTATTCGAGGTAACTGGTGGCAAACAGCAGTTTCGCCATGCGGTTCTTCGCCTCATCGCCCAGCAATTCGCCCGCCACCAGCGTGAGCGGCGCATGCGACAGCAGGCCCGCCTGCGCCTCTTCGCCGGACGGGGCGGCATCGCCGGCGGCCGGCATGCGGCTGCCATGGCGGCCCACGGTGGGACGCCAGAAATTGCCAGTGGCAATATGCTGCGAACGGTGGGCCAGCAGGTAGCGGCAAAAGACGGCATTCACGCGATCGAGCTGCGGGTCGTCCGACAGCACCGAGTAATAGTGGAAATGCTCGATGTCCGCCCGCAGCTGGGCCGCATACGCCATGCGCGGCACTTCCTCGATGTCGAACACATCGACGATGTCGGGCAGGCTCAAAGGATCGTCGAGCTGCCAGCCGATTTCGTCGAGCCGCGCCACGCAGCGCGCATACGCGCGACGCTCCTCGTCGCTGAGCGGAATGTGCATGTCGGTAATGATATCGTCCAGCAAGCGCATGCCGCGGATGCCGCCCGCCACCGCTTCCCGCGCGCCGTCATACAGCACGCAGTAGCGCTGGTAGAACTCGGCATGGCTGAGCAGGGTCACGCCCAGGTTTTTCTTCCATTCGGCATAGAACTGGCCAAACAGCTGCGCCTCGAATTGCGGGCAGGAACGGGGAACCGCTGCATCGATGCCTGCATACGCGAGGTTCACATTGCGCTGGATCACCCGCAGCGCGGCATCGTTCTTCTTGGCGATCAGCATGCCCGTTTCATCGAGAAACAGATTCATCCAGCTGACATGCTGGCGCTCCTCGCTGTCACCGTCCCTGCGCTGGAAATAGTCGGGCACTTCCGGCTTCATCAGGAAAATCGTCGCCGGATTGTGCGGGATCGTATCGACATCCATATACATGCCGCCGTATTCGCACATGATGAGGATGCGGAAATAATCGGACAGGGTGGCGAAGTAGCGCTGCGTATGCAGGGTATCGAGTATGCCGAAGCGGGCCGGCGCAAAGTCCAGCGCCAGCGCCCGCAGCGAGTTAATATGCAGGGTCGTGCCGCCGATGGCGTAGCGGCCTATCGTGTAGCGCCCGGCGCCGCCCGTGGGGCTGAAGCGCTCGTCATTGCACAGCTGCTGCGCATCCCACACCCACAGGATGGAGACATACGGCGCGCCGCCGTTGTGCCGCACCGCTTCCAGCGCCGCGCCCCACTGCTGGATCGCTTCGGCTGCGATGGCCGGCAACGGTCCGCCCATCCAGATGCGGTGCAGGTAGCGCTCGTCCTCGCCCAGCGCGCGCGTGGGGATGCAGCTGAGCGAGGAACAGCTTGCCGCATTGAAATGATTGAAGTTCAGCGCGACGAAGCTGCGCAGGGCGGCGATGCCAGCCTGGTGCTCCGCAGCCAGTTGCTCCAGGTCGCTGCCGGGAGGGCGGACATCGGCCAGCGTGATGTAATCGAGTTTCAGCCGGTTGATGCGAAACTCGTATTCCAGGTTGAATATCTTTGCTTGATCGTGTTTCGAGGCCAGGTCATCTATTTTCATGGGCGCACCATTTTCCGCAGGAGAGTGTCAATAAACTTCGCAGGAGGTAAAACAAGGTCGACAACATGCGCATCGCTGCGCCATCAGTGCCGGGCGAGCAGCACCTCGCTTTCCCGGCGCCCCGCCATGCCCCGCGTAAACAGCAGCAGGCAGGCGGCGATGACCACGATGACGGGGATATTGAGCAGCGCATACGTTTCCAGCGCATAGCCGAAGCGCTGGCACAGCACGTTGTACAGCTGCAGCCAGGCGGACAGATAAATGCAGTACAGCAAGCTCATGGCGGCCGTCGTCAAGGTCATCGATTCCTTGCTGGCCGTGATCGCGCTGCGGATCAGGGCGCCGTTGAACAGGCCGAAGCCGATGGAATAGACAAACATGCAGACCGCAAACACGTCGACGTGATGGCGCCCCGCGCCGGCGCCCAGCATGCCGGCGGCCGCGATCAGCCCGCCCAGGCGCAGCAGATGCACGAGCGGAAAATCCTGGCGCAGGCGCTGGATGGCGATACTGCTGAAGACAAAGCCGGACAAGATCACGCATTGCAGGGCGATATACGTGGCGTAGGAGGCGCCCATTTCCTGCAGCACGAAGATGGGCGAAAAGCCGATCCAGGCCGTCAGGGGCACGGTGGCCAGCCCGGCCGTGAACATGCCGAACATGAAGCGCCCATTGCTGAAAATGGCCGCGTAGCTGCGCACGATGGCGGCAAGCTCAATATGTGCACGCGCTGGCGCCGCGCGCGGCATGGTCTTGAACAGGCCCAGCAGGGACAGCAGCGCCAGCAGGCCCGAGAGGAAAAAGACGTAGCGCCAGTCCAGCCGGCTGATGATGGCGCTACCGAGGATGGGGCCGGCAAGGGGCGCGAGGATGGTGGTGCTCGACAGGATGCTGCTCAGTTTGACGGCCGCCATGTCGTCGAACAGTTCATGGATCATGGCATAGCCGACAAAGATGAAGCAGCAGCCCATGCCCTGGATGAAACGCGCGGCGAGAAATTGCTCGATCGAGGTGGCAAACGGCACGGCCAAGGTGGCCAGCAGGAACAAGGTATTGCCAGTCAACACCAGCTTGCGCTTGCCGATGGTGTCGGCCAAGGGCCCCAGGAAAATCTGCAGGGAACTGCCACCCAGCAGATACAGGCTCAGGGACAGGGGGACGAATTTTTCCTCTGCCTGGAACTCGCCGACGATACCCAGCATCGCCGGCATGATCATGTCGTTCGACAAATAAATATTCAGTTCAAAGACGAGGAAAAACGCAAAAAACCACAGCAACTGCTTGGACTTGATGGACATGGCGCGTTCCGTAACGTGGGTGGCTGCCGTCAGTGCATGCCGGCCGTCGGGGCATGGGACGGTCGACACGGTTTCACACTGAAAACGTGTACCAATTGTATACCAATTAGTATTTTTAGCGCCTGTTTTTGTAATTTTTAAATACCGCAGCAATACCACTTAAGTAAAATCCATGGTGCTGAGGCATTCGGAGTCTGAACTGAAAAGGGCGCGGCCAGCGTGCCGACGCGCGGCAGCAGCCCTGCGGAGCAAGGGAAGATCGAAGCGTACCAGTGCCTGCGCACCGTTGCGGCGCGCAGGCACGCTGGCTTATCGGCGGTGGTGGCTGGCGAAGAAATCGAGCAGCATCCTGCTGGCGTCGGGCTTGGCCTTGTCGTTGAACGGCAGGCTGGCGTCGCCGCCGCTCCACGCGTGCTCGAGGTGCTCGACCTGCGCCACGCGCAGCAGCACGTCCTTGCCCACCTGATAGTCGTGCAGCGCATACGCATGGGCCGGATTGCGCCCGCCTGCAGCGCCGCCCGGCAGGCGCTGCGCCGTCACCACGGTATCAGCCGGCAAGCGGTTGACGCGCACGCTCTGGCGCACCAGCTGCGTCTGGTTGATGGGCCGCACCACCTTGTCGGCCAGCCCTTGCAGCAGGATGGTGGGCAGGCGGGGAAACGCAGGCTGGCGCGCCAGCACTTCATCGATGGCCGCGTCGGCACGGGCGGCAGCGCCATGCTGCATCACGCCCAGCGCGCCGATCAGGTTATGCCCGGCGCCAAACACGGGCCCGGAATGCAGGCCCAGCGCGGCAAACAGATGGGGATGGTTCAGGGCCACGATATGCGCCATGCCGGCACCGGCGGAAATGCCGCAGATATAGATGCGCGCGCGGTCGATCGCATAGCGGGCCGCCACCTGCTCGATGGCGCCAACGATCAGGCGCACGTCGCCGCCTCCCTCCTGCGTCAGCTTGTCGTACCACTTCCAGCAGCGGCGCGCATGCGAGCGCAGCGATTGCTGCGGATACAGCACGGCGTAGCCCTTGCGCTCGGCCAGGCGGTTCATGCGCGTGCCTTCGGCAAACTGCGTGGCGCTCTGTTCGCAGCCGTGCAGCATCACCAGCAGCGGCCGGCCACGGCTGCGCATGGCGGCGCTCGGCGCCTTTTCGGGCAGGTACAGGAAATACGGCAGGCGCCGGCCCGGCAACTGCCCCAGCTCCGGCAACGGCGCATAGTGGGCGGCCAGCCACTTGCCCGGCGGGGGCGCCGTTCGCTTGCGCACGCGCGGTGGCGACAGGGGCGTGGCGAAGGGCGCCAGCGAGGGCGCGTCGCTGGCGGGCCTGGCGCGCGGCTTGGGACTCGCCTTCGTGGTCTTGACGGCGGGCTTGCTGCGGGGTTTAGGTTTAGGCGTGGGCTTGGCCGGCACGGGCCCGAACAGCACCTTGGCCAGCTTGCTGGCCGTGCGCTGCTGCGCCTTACCGGCGCGCAATAGCCCGCGCAGCCATTTGGTGGCGGGCTTTACCATGACCAGCCGCGTGCTGGCCGTCGTGGAGCGTACCGCAAGTTCATCCCTCTGCATCGTTGCATCGTCAGCATGTGCGGCCTCCTCCGTAGAACGCATAGAGTACCGCAATTGGCTGACCACACCGTACGTTTGCACACCGATAGAAGTGCCGCCGGCACCATTGAGGCAGATCAAGCGCGAACTTGTACGCATGCGTAATCTGGATGTTCGATCAGTACTTCAAGTACTTCACGAGAGGAGAGAACACCATGAGCTATCTGGACCGCGACATCCTGGGCATGTACCGCAACCACGACGGCCCGGGGCCGGCCCTGATGGGGGCCGACACCCTGATCGGCGACGATATCTACAATCATAACGACGAAGAGCTGGGCGACATCAAGGAAATCATGCTCGACATGCGCACCGGCCAGATCGCCTATGCCGTGCTGTCCTTCGGCGGCATTCTGGGCATGGGCGACAAGCTGTTTGCCGTGCCCTGGGAACGCCTGACCCTGGACCCCGTCAACAAGCGCTTCCTGCTCGACGTCGACAAAAGCCAGTTGAAAGACGCCCCCGGCTTCGACAAGAACAACTGGCCCGACATGGGCAGCGAAGCGTGGAACCAGCAGATGGCAGCGTTCTATGGCAGCGGCACCCGCTACGGCAGCGGCGCCATGGCAGCGGGCCGCATGCCATCCAGCAGCGACCTGCGCGGCGGCGCCAGCGTGCAATCGGGCAGCGGAGGCAGCATGTCGGGCACCTCCATGAGCGGCAGCCGCGCCGGCATCGGCAGCAGCCAGGACGGCGCGCGCTCACCGCTCAGCGATGATGAGAGGTAGAACCTAGGTCGGGTAGGTCGGGTAGATACTGTTATCCCCGTCAAGCGGCGTGCAAGGTCGGATCAAATATTTTTCC
>NZ_JCAQAV010000023.1:0-80699 GCF_059617925.1 Janthinobacterium sp. JF4
GGAAAAATATTTGATCCGACCTTGCACGCCGCTTGACGGGGATAACAGTATCTACAGGTAATACGCCGTCTTCGTCATCACTTTGCCCATGATGCCCATCAGCGCCTTCACGGGCGCCGGGGTATCGATGGCGCCCAGCCGCTGGGCCGCGGCGCCGTGTTCCACTTCGTCGATGGCCATCTGCCTGACGATGGCGCGCGACTTGGCGTCCTGCGGCGGCAATTCCTGCAAGTGGCTGGCCAAGTGCGCTTCTACCTGGCGTTCCGTTTCCACCACAAAACCCAGGCTGCGGCCGTCGCCCATGCGCGCGGCGATGGTGCCCAGCGCAAAGGAACCCGCATACCACAGGGGATTGAGCAGGCTCAGACGCGAGCCCAGCTCCGTCAGGCGCTGCGCCGTCCAGGCCAGGTGATCTTCCTCTTCGCGTCCCGCTTCGTCGAACTGGGCGCGGATGGCCGGGCTGTGCGCATAGCGCGCCTGCGAGTTGTACAAGGCTTGCGCGCACACTTCGCCCACATGGTTGACGCGCATCAAGCCGGCGCTGTGGCGCTGCTCGGCCGGGCTCAGCTCCGCATCGGGCGCATGCGCGGCCGGCGTGGGACGCGAGGCCGAGGCCACGCCCGCCATGACGCGCAGGGCCTTGTCGGCGCCAACAATCAAACGATCCAGGGGGTCAAAATGGCGGTTCGCGGTCATCGTGGCTATGCTCATGAGTAGTAAAGCATGAATTATAGGACCATCGGGGCCAGCCGTCCCCACGCCGCGCGCAGGGTGAACGGGGCTTTATTGACTTGTGCGCGCTTTTTCCTGCTCGATCCAGTCCACCACAGGGCCGACGGCGTCCAGGCCGGACAAGCTTTTCGCCACGCCCAGGTTCAGTGAAATCAGGAAAAAAATGCTGTCGACGGGAATGTCCGGGCAGTGCTCGGCAAACGCGGCGAGAAAACGCTCCGATTGCAGCACGCGCAAGACTTTCTCGCCGCTCATGAATTGCAGCACGCTGGCGATGCTGTGCCCGCCACCTATCGAGTGATAGATAAAGCGGTTGTACTTGGCGTCGATCTGCTTGAAATCGAGGGTTTCCTCCGTCATCAGGCCGGCCAGGTAGTACAGCCCCAGGCTGACGCGGAAGAAACCGATGGCTTCGGCACTCGTCATGCCGGCACGGGCCACGGCCAGTACCTTGTCCTGCATCGCCTGATCGATCGTTTGCATTGCGCTCTCCCGCGCCGTCCGCCGGCGCCCACCGGGCCAGCTTGCATGAAGATGCTGTTTTTTTCAATAGACCAAACGATATTTCCACCTTGCAAGTTACATTTTTTGCATGCTACTCTCGTTCCTCACCGTCAAATGGATGAAGCACATGATTGAGGTCAAGCATCTGGCAAAACGTTTCCGCATGCCGCCCCACAAGGGCAAGGCCATGCACGTCAGCGATCCGCGCGAACACGAGGGCTGGTTTCACGCCGTGCGCGACGTCAGTTTCAGCTGCGCCCCCGGCGAAGTGCTGGGCCTGCTGGGCCCGAATGGCGCCGGAAAGACGACCACCCTGCGCCTGCTGTCGACGGCCTTGCAGGCGGACGCGGGCAGCGCCCTCGTCAACGGCGTCGATGTACTTCAGCAACCGCTGGTGGCGCGCCAGAGCATCGGTTTCCTGTCCGGCTCGACGGGCTTGTATGGCCGCCTGACGGCGCGCGAAAACGTGGAATACTTCGGCCGCCTGCATGGCATGCCGGCCGACAAGCTGAAACGCCGCTGCGACGAGCTGTTTTCCCTGCTGCAAATGGAAGAGTACGGCGGCAAACGGGCAGATCAGTTGTCGACCGGCATGAAACAGAAGTGCGCGATCGCCCGCACCGTCGTGCACGAGCCGCAGGTGGTCATCCTCGACGAGCCGACGACGGGCCTGGACGTGATGTCGGCCAAGATACTGCTCGACTTCATCGCCAGCTACAAGGCGCTGCGCGTGCCGCTGATCTTTTCCACGCACCATCTGCACGAGGTGGAAAAGCTGTGCGACCGCGTCTGCATCATCAACCGCGGCACCACGGCCTTCAATGGCACGGTCAGCGAACTGCGCCACCTGGGCGGCAGCGCGGACTTGTACGACGCCTTTGTCAGCGTCATCAACCAGGGAGCCTGAAGCATGTGGACCATTTATCTGAAAGAGCTGCTGGAACTCACGCGCGACCGCAAGACGCTGATCTTCACCATCCTCATCCCCATCTTTGCCATGCCGCTGATCTTTGGCGGCTTCGCCTATGTCTCGAACAATATGTTCAAGAATGCCAAGACGGCGGAAATGCGCTACGCGCTGTTCGGCAAGGACCATTCGCCGGGCCTGAGCGCGCGTTTTGCCCAGCAGCACAACCTGCGCGAAGTGCCGCTGGCCAACGAAGGCGACATCCGCCGCGCCATCGGCGACGACAGCATCAAGTTCGCCGTCGTCATTCCCCCCCGGTTTGAAGCGGCGCTGCAGCAACAGCAGCAAGCCAAGGTGGTGCTGCACTACAACAGCGCCAGCACGGTCGATGTGACCCAGCAGCGGGTGCGCGAGATCGTTGAGGCGTACAACGCCAGCCTGCGCGAAGGCGCGCTGTCGGCCCTGAACCTGAGTCCGGCCCAGCTGGCCTTTGCCCTGCACCCCATCGTGCTCGACAAGCAGTCGACGGCCAACGAGCGAGAGCAGATGGGCGCCATCGTCGGCGGCATGCTGCCCTATCTGCTGCTGATGGTGTGCCTGACGGCGGCCATGTACCCGGCCATCGACCTGGGCGCCGGCGAAAAGGAGCGGGGCACGCTGGAAACCCTGCTGCTGGCGCCCGTGCCGCGCAGCGCCATCGTGCTGGCCAAGTTCCTCGTGCTGTTTACCGTCGGCATGACCTCGGCCGTGCTGATGGTGGGCAGCATGGGCGCCCTGCTGGCCATCTTCGGCAGTTCTCTGGAAGGCAACATGGCCGTCATGGTGCGCAGCATCGGCTTGCCCGACCTGGCCATGGTGACCCTGATGCTGGTGCCGACGGCCGCCATCTTCGCTTCGCTGCTGCTGTCGATCTCGATCTACGCGAAAAGCTACAAGGAAGCGGCCGGCATGATCACGCCATTGATGCTGTTCGTCATCCTGCCCACGGTGGCGGCCATGCTGCCCGGCGTCGAGCTGAACTGGATGTGGGCCATGGTGCCGCTGACGAATGTGTCGCTGGCCATGAAGGAACTGGTCAAGGGCACCATGGATTACCGCATGTTCGGCGTGATCCTGGCCTCGACCACGGTGATCGCGGGCGCCCTGCTGATGCTGTGCCGCTGGTGGTTTAACCGGGAATCAGTACTGTTCCGTAATTGATAATTACGCGGCGCGCTGGAAGGACCAGATCCGGCGCGCCATCCACCCCGCCCATCTGCACTCTGGCCACGCGAAAATGCCGTGTATCGCATGTAACTGCCCAGTACGTCTTAAATTCAATACAATGCCAGCATAGAGTAGCCCTGCACCATCGGGCAGCAACGCATGAGTCAGGAGTTGTATGGAATTGCATATCCGTAAATTGTCGAAGACCTACGCGAATGGCGTGGCGGCGCTGGATAACGTGTCGCTGACGATACCGCCGGGGATGTTTGGCTTGCTGGGCCCGAATGGCGCCGGCAAGTCGACCCTGATGCGCACCCTGGCCACCTTGCAGGAATGCGATTCCGGCTCCATCTTCTTCGGCGACTACGACGTGCTCGACGACAAGGACGAGATCCGCCGCATGCTGGGCTACCTGCCGCAAGACTTCGGCCTGTACCCGAAAGTGACGGCGTATGAACTGCTCGACCATTTCGCCACCTTGAAAGGCTTGTCACAGCGGGCGCGCCGGCGCGAAGTCGTCGATGGCCTGTTGCAGCAAACCAACCTGTTCGACGTGCGCCACCAGCGCCTGGGCAGCTTTTCCGGCGGCATGCGCCAGCGCTTCGGCATCGCGCAAGCCCTGTTGGGCGACCCGAAACTGATCATCGTCGACGAACCGACGGCCGGCCTCGACCCGCAGGAAAGAGTCCGCTTCCATAATCTGCTGTCCGACATCGGCGAAGACAAGACGGTGATCCTGTCTACCCATATCGTCTCCGACGTGGCCGACCTGTGCGCCAACATGGCCATCATCAACAAGGGTCATTTGCTGCTGTGCGGCAAGACCCAGGAATTGATCGACGAAGTCAGCTGCAAGATCTGGGCGCGCTTTGTCGAAAAGAAAGAACTGGCCAGCTTCCAGCAGCGCCACGCCGTCATTTCCACGCGCTTACTGTCGGGCCGCACCTTGATCCACGTCTACAGCGACGACGACCCGGGCGACGGCTTCGAGGAAGCCATCGGCGACCTGGAAGACCTGTATTTCGCCACCATTGCGGGGCGCCACCGCGTCGCTCCGCAGTGCGACTGAGGGGACGGCCATGTTTGCCATCGCCCGCTTTGAAGCGCGACAGCGGCTCAAGCTGCTGTCCACCTGGGTGTATTTCGCCATGTTTCTGGCGCTGGCCATGCTGTGGATGGCTGCCGCCGGCGGCGTCTTCAAGGAAGCGAGCATCAGCTTCGGCGGCAAGTTCCTGATCAACGCGCCGCGCTCGCTGGCATTCACGTGCAGCCTGCTGGGCTGCTTCGGCGCCGTGGTGGTGGCCGCCATGATGGGCCGCTCGGTGCAGCAGGATTTCGAATACGGCATGCAGCATTTCTTCTTCAGCGCGCCGATCAGGAAGTACCAGTACGTATTTGGCCGCTTCCTCGGCGCCTGGCTGGTGCTGGCCGTGGTGTTTTCCAGCATCGTCATCGGCGCCTGGCTGGGCGCCTGGCTGCCCGGCATCGACCCGGAACGGCTGGGGCCGCAACGGGCCCTGGCCTACCTGATGCCGTATATGTTTACCTTGCTGCCCAACCTGTTCATCTTCGGCGCCATCTTCTTCGTCATCGCGGCCCTGACGCGGCGCATGCTGCCCGTGTACATCAGCTCGGTGGTCATGCTGATCGGCTACCTGGTGGCCCCGTCGCTGGCGCGCGACCTCGACTACAAGACCCTGGCCGCCCTGATCGATCCTTTCGGCACGACGGCGCTGATACGCCTGACGGAATACTGGCCGAACGCGGAGCGCAACACGCGCCTGGTGACACTGGAGGGCGTGTACCTGCTGAACCGCGCCATCTGGTCCGGCTTCGCCCTCGTGGCCTTGCTGCTCGGTTACTGGCGCTTCCAGTTCCACGCCACGACGGACGCGGGCGCCGGCAAGCGCCGCAGCGAGGGCGACGTCCCGCTGCGCCTGTCGAACGCCTCGCTATCCACGCAGGAAACACCGGACTTCGCGCAGCGCAGCCTGGCCGCCCTGCTCGTCAAGATGAGCTGGCTGAACCTGCGCGAAACCATCAAGAATATCTATTTTGTCGTCATCGTGCTGGCCGGCGTGCTGACCATGTATGCGGGCGCGCTCGACATGGGCTCCCTCTACGGCACGAATACCTATCCGGTGACGGAAAAGGTGCTGGACATGGTCAGCGGCTCGTTCGCCCTGTTCATGCTGATCATTACCACCTTTTACGCGGGCGAGCTGGTGTGGCGCGAACGCGAGGCGGGCATGCATCTGATGCTCGACGCCCTGCCCGTGCCGAACTGGCTGCCCCTGCTGTCGAAACTGTTCGCGCTGATCGGCCTGCAAGCACTGCTAAGTCTGGTCATCATGCTATGCGGCATGTCGATCCAGGTCTTCAAGGGCTATTACCGCCTCGACCCCGGCCTGTACCTGGAATCGCTGTTCCTGTCGCACCTGCCGTCCTACGCGCTGATCGCCGTGCTGGCCATCTTTTTGCAGGTGTTGATCAATCACAAGTACCTGGCGTATTTCGCCATGATTCTGTACCACATCGCCAGCATCAGCTTTTCCTCGCTGGGCCTGGGCGACCCGCTGCTGCTGTACGGCATTACGCCAGACGTGGTGTATTCGGCCATGAACGGCGCCGGCCACTTCGTGTTGCGCGAGCGCTGGTACTTGCTGTACTGGAGCGGCGCAGCCGTCATGCTGACGGTGCTGTCGCTGCTGTTCTGGCCCCGCGGCGCGCCGGACAGCTGGCGCATCCGCCTGCGCCTGGCGCGCCACGGCCTGACGCACGGCGTGCTGGCCAGCTTTGCCGGCGGCGCCCTGCTCTTCGTCGGCGCCGGCACGGTGCTGTTCTACGTCTTCCACGTGGCCAACGATTACAAGTCCGAATTCGCGCGCGATGCGGACCGCGCCAGTGCCGAGCGCCAGTACCGCAAGTTTGCCGCCACGCCGCAGCCGAGAATCACCGACGTGAAACTCGACGTGGCCATCTATCCGGCGCAGCGCAGCCTGGCCGTCACGGGCCGCTATGTGCTGCAAAACAAGACCAGCCAGCCGATCAGCCACATCTTTGTGCAGCAAGACCCGACCGCCACCCTGCGCCTGCGCTTTGACGCGCGCGTGCATCCCGGCCTCGATGACGGCAAGCTGGGCTTTTACAGCTACCGCCTGGCCGCGCCGCTGGCGCCGGGCGCCACCCTGGGCCTCGATTTCGACGTGCGCTATGCGCCGCGCGGCATCTTCGACCTGGGCCAGGATACGCCCGTGGTGGCCAACGGCACCTTCTTCACGAATGCCGTGCTGCCGCACATCGGCTACCAGCCACAGCAGGAATTGACGGACCCGCGCGACCGCAAGAAACACGGCTTGCCTGCGCGCGAACGGGCCCTGCCGCGCGACGATGCGCGGGGACTGGCCGACAATTACGTCAGCAACGACGCCGACCGCATCAACTTTGACGCCACCGTCAGCACCGTCGACGGCCAGACGGCCATCGCGCCGGGCATGCTGGACAACGACTGGATCGCCAAGGGCCGCCATTACTTCCATTACACGATGGAGCAGCCGATCCTGAATTTTTACGCATTCCAGTCGGCCCGCTACACCGTCAGGCACGAGCGCTGGCAAGACGTGGCCATCGACGTGTATTACCACCCGGGCCATGAATACAACCTCGACCGATTCGTGCGCGGCAGCAAGGAAGCGCTCGAGTACTACACGAAGAACTTCGGTCCCTACCAGCACAAGATCCTGCGCATCGTCGAGTTCCCCCGCTACGCCACGTTTGCGCAGTCGTTCCCGAACACGATACCGTACTCGGAAGGGCTGGGCTTCATCGCCAAGGTGGACGACAAGAATCCGAAAGATATCGACTACCCGTTCTACGTCACGGCGCATGAAGTGGCGCACCAGTGGTGGGCGCATCAATTGGTGGGTGGCAATACACGGGGCGCTACCGTGCTCAGCGAAACCCTGGCCGAATACTCGGCCCTGATGGTGATGAAGAAAACCGTGGGGCCGGCCAAGATGCGCCGCTTCCTGCGCTATGACCTGAATCAATACCTGATGGGGCGCAGCGAAGAGCGCAAGAAGGAATTGCCACTGGCCGAGAATGAAAACCAGGCGTATATCCACTACCACAAGGGCAGCCTGGCCATGTACTTGCTGCAAGACATCATCGGCGAAGACAAGGTCAACGGCGTGCTGCGCGAACTGCTCCAGACCCACGGCCAGAAAGGCCCGCCGTATGCCAGCGTGACGGCACTGATTGCCGGCTTGCGCCAGGTCACGCCGCCCGAGCAGGCTTACCTGATCGACGACCTGTTCGAGAAAATCGTGCTGTTCGACAACCGCGCCCTGTCGGCCACGGCCACCAAACGCAGCGATGGCAAGTACGCCGTCACCCTCAAGGTGCAGGCGGGCAAATTGACGGCCGGCGAACAGGGCGAGGAACACGACGCGCCCCTGCACGACTGGATCGAGATCGGCGTCGACGATGCGAACGGCCATCCGCTGCTGCGCGAACGCCTGCGCATGACGGCGCGCGAAGCGAGCTATACCGTCATCGTCGGCAGCCGGCCCGGCAAGGCGGGCATCGATCCCGACAACAAGCTGATCGACCGCAAGCCGGACGACAATATGGTCACCGTCGAACTCGAAGAACCGTGACGAAAAATGGCCACCCTGAACAGGTGGCCATTTTTTGGAGTGTCAAACGCTCATCAGGCTGCCGCGCAGCGCGTCACCAGGCTCAGGCTGATGCCCATTTCCGTCAGGTGCTCCATGTCGGCCAGCGAGAGGTCGAGCGGCGCGTCAACGGTGTCGTCGCCATTCAATTCCAGTTGCAGCTCGGCCACGATGCGCGGCATGCTGAAGGTGACGCCGCGCGAGCGGCATTCGGCCAGGTAGCTGCGTATGCGCGAGGGCAATACTTGCGATTTGGGCGCCTGCGCGATCAGCACTTCGAAGCCGGAATCGAGATGCACGCGGCCCGCGCCCTTCGCCTCGCCCTTGCGCCATTGCCGCTCCGGATCGGTGGGCAAGACTTCGAGGATGGATTTGAGCGTGGGGTCGTCCCCATGCACCGACAGCTTCGCCATATTCATATTGCAAGACTTTCTAGTCAGGACGCCGCCAGGAAGACGGTGCGATCATCAGACCGACAAGTCTACGCATGGATGGCAAATATGTCCATACGGCAATATTTGCAATATTGGATATCCAGCTCTGATTTGTGCTGCATCAAACAGGCGGAACAGGATTGTTCCGCCGCCACACACAATTACAAGGCCACGCCACGCGCCTGCAAGGCGGCCCGCACGCCGGCGCCGTAGGCGGCATCGGCCCGGTCGAAGTGGCCCAGCTGACGCTGCAAGGTTTCCGGCCGCACCTGGCTCAAGGGACCGGCCAGGTTGTCGAACAGGTTTTGCTTCGCCTGCGCCGGCATCAGGCGGAACAGATTGCCCGCTTGCGTAAAGTCATCTTCCACGCCGCGCCCATCGTAGCGGGCCGCGCCGCCATCGAGCGCCAGCGCCCCCTCGCCATGGCCCAGGCCTTGCGGCTGCGTGCCGGCCGCCGCCACGTTCGCGTAGTTCTGTGCCGCGCCGCCATTATGGATGGCCATGCCGCCGTCGCGCTGCTGGTTATGGAAGGGGCAGCGGGCCGCATTCACGGGCAAGTGCTGGTGGTTCGTGCCGACCCGGTACAGCTGGGCGTCGTGGTAGGCGAACAGCCGGCCTTGCAGCATCTTGTCCGGCGAGTAGCCCATGCCCGGCACGGCGTTGGCCGGCGAAAAGGCCGCTTGCTCGACTTCCGCGTGATAATTGACCGGGTTGCGGTTCAGCTCGAAAATACCGACGGGCAGCAGCGGGAAGTCCGCGTGCGGCCACACTTTCGTCAGGTCGAACGGGTTCCAGCCCGTGCGCTGCTCCCATGCATCGAGTTGCTCCTGCGTCGCCACCTGCAGCTTGACTTCCCACTGGGGGAAATCGCCGCGTTCGATAGCGCCGAACAGGTCGCGCTGAGCGTAGTCGGGATCAAAGCCGGCCAGGCGGCCCGCTTCCGCGGCAGGCAGATTCCTGATGCCCTGGCGCGTCTTGAAGTGCCATTTCACATACACGCGCTGGCCGTCGGCATTGATCAGGCTATACGTGTGGCTGCCGAAGCCATCCATGTGGCGGTAGCCGTCCGGCGTGCCGCGGTCCGAGAACAGCATGGTGACCTGGTGCAAGCTTTCCGGCGCATGGCTCCAGAAATCGAACATCATCTCGGCCGATTTCAAGTTGCTCTGCGGATCGCGCTTTTGCGTGTGGACGAAATCGGGGAACTTGATCGGGTCCTTGATGAAGAACATGGGCGTGTTGTTGCCAACGAGGTCCCAGTTGCCTTCTTCCGTATAGAAGCGCACGGCGAAGCCGCGCGGATCGCGTTCCGTGTCGGCACTGCCGCGTTCGCCCCCGACGGTGGAAAAGCGGGCAAAAGTCGCCGTCTGCTTGCCCACTTCACTGAACAGCCTGGCCTTGGTGTAGCGCGAAATGTCGTGTGTGACGGTAAAGGTGCCGTAGGCGCCCGAACCTTTCGCATGCACCACGCGCTCGGGGATGCGCTCGCGGTTGAAATGCTGGAGTTTTTCGATCAGGTGGAAGTCTTGCAGCAGCAGCGGGCCACGGGGACCGGCGCTGAGGGAATTCTGGTTGTCGGCGACGGGGATGCCCGAGGCGGTACTGAATGGCGGCTGTTGGCTCATGGCTGCTTTTCCTTCGTTGTTGACTGATGGAAGCAGTGTAGCGAGGTCAACAACAAAGGAAAAGCTAATTGATTTTATCGAACCGATAGCTATTTACAATGCACACCCTTGTGCGTCGCATACGCCGCCCAGTTGCGCCTGCAACTTCGCGGGCTGGCCCAGGAAGCCCCCGATATCGATCACGGACCACTTGCCGCTGCCGTCGTCGAGCACGAACGTGGGAAAGCCCTGCCCGCCCACCTGCGCCAGCAGGGCGCGGCTGGCCTCGATGTGCTGCAACGTGGCGGCGCCGGACTGCCGGACATACTCGGCCTGGAATGCCGCCCCGTCCATGCCCAGTTCTTGCGCCAATGTCACCAGCACGGGCACGTCGGCGATGCGCAAGCCATCCACGTAATGGGCGCGCTGCACGCGCTGCAGCATGTCCAGGCCCTTGCCAGCCAGCGATTCGGCTGCCAGGATGGCCGTAATCGGCGGTTCGGAATCCATCATGGCCGTGGTGTCGTTCAGCAAGCCGTTGATATAGGCGTCGCCGAAGGGCTGGCCCGACAATTGCTCGATGCGCCGGTCATGCGGCAGCACATAGCCGCGCCAGGCGGGCGTGATCTGGCGGCGATTGCTGCCCGTCATCATGCCGCCACCATGAAACGCGACCGTCAGCCCCGGCACGGCGCGCGCCGCCTCGACCAGCGGCGCGGCGCCGTAGCACCAGCCGCACAGGGGATCGAAAATGTAGTGCAGTGTGGGCATGACCCTATCCTTTATAAAAGACTTGAAAAACCGTAGCGAGCGGCGCTAGTTCTGGCTGAGAAGCGCAACTGTGCTAAAGCACAGTGAGCATCACAGGCCGGAAATCGCATCGCGCAGTAGGTTTTTACCATTTCATTTCGCCTTTGGCGACTTTCGCACTGGTCTCCAGGGCGCCATCGAGGCCCAGCTTCGGATAGCGCATTTTCATCGCCTCGATCAGGGCGGCGGAATTGGCGGCCTTGGCCGTTTCCGCTTCAAACGTCACCAGGTAGTCGCGCGTAAAACCGATGCTATCCGGTGTCAGGGGTGAACCCACCTTGAAGTGGCCGGGCACGACGGTGACGGGTTGCAGGGCGGCGATGCCATCGAGCGTCTTGAGCCAGTCCTGGCGCGATTGCGCGCTTTGCGTATCGGCCGTCCACACGTGCAAGTTGCCAAACAGCACCACGCCGCCGACGACGGCCTTGAGCGATGGAATCCACACATAGGTGCGCGCTGGCGTCGGGCCGGCGATGTCCAGCGACTGGCCTTCCAGGGCAATGCGCTTGCCCGTCAGCGCTTCGGGAATGACGATGCTTTTCGGCGCATTGTCTTTCAGGATAGGCCCCCAGTAGGCGACCTTGGCATCGGCCTTGCGGCGGATTTCCGCCACGGTTTCCGCCGTGGCAACGATTTTCGCCTGCGGGAAGGCGGCCTTGATCACGTCGAGGCCAAAGTAGAAATCGGGATCGCTGTGGCTGATGTACACGGTCGTCAGTTTCTTGCCACTGGCGCGTATCTTTTCCACCAGCTTTTGCGCTTCGGCGCGCGAAAACTGCGCATCGATCAGCACGGCGTCATGCTTGCCCGCGACCAGCACGGAAGCGACGGGGAAGATGGCCGCTTCGCCCGGGTTGAAGACTTCCAGGGTCAGGGGCGCGCTGGCGGCGGCCGAAGCGGCGCCGGCGGCAAACAGGGTGGAAACAAGAACGCTGCTGATGGATTTGGAGAACATGATCTGCCTTCACAAGATGATTGGGATGGCTGCATCTTACGTTGCTTAATCCGGTAGAAAAACCGACTAAAGCGCAATAGTTTATTGCACAAATCGGCGTAATCGCCGGTCATCGAACACCAAATGTGTCACAGCGTCATGAGGGCGTCACATTGGATTGTTATCTTGCCAGCTCTTTCAAACCTAGCCGGATGAACCACATGACACGCAGAAAAATTTCCGTCGCTGGCTGCAGCGTCGCCATCACCCTGATGCTGGCCGCCTGCGGCAGCGACGCAAAAAAAGAAGAGGCAGTGGCTGAAGCCCCGCCGAAAAACGTCATCTTCTTCCTCGGCGATGGCATGGGCCTGACCACCATGACGGCCGCGCGCATCTATTCGGTGGGCGAAGACGGTGCGCTGACCATGGACACCCTGCCGGAAACGGCGTTCGTCAAGACGTTCTCGAACGACGCGCAAGTGACGGACAGCGCGCCATCGATGGCCGCTTACATGACCGGCGTCAAGATGAACAATGAAGTCATCTCGATGTCGGCCAACACGGTCGCCATCGATCCGGGCACGGATGCGAACGGCAACAAGCTGCTCAACAAATGCGGCAGCGGCAACGGCACGCCCGCCACCACCTTGCTGGAACTGGCCAAGGCCAAGGGCTTTGCCGCCGGCGTCGTCAGCACGGCGCGCGTGACGCACGCCACGCCCGCCGCGACCTACGCGCACATCTGCCACCGCGACCTGGAAAACGATATCGCCGCGGCCCTGGTGCCTGGCGGCACCGGCTACAACAGCGCGCTGGGCACTGCCGGCCTGGACGTGGTCCTCGGTGGCGGCGCGCAATTCTTCAAGCCGTTCAAGGATGGCGGCAAGCGTTCCGACGGGCGCGACCTGCTGGCCGAACTGAAAGCGAAGAGCTACACGGTCGCCAACACGGGCGCCGACTTCAAGGCCGTCGATGCGGCCAAGACGGAGCGCCTGTTCGGCGTGTTCACGTCCAGCCACATGAGCTACGACCTGGACCGCGATGCAAGCAAGGAGCCTAGCCTGGCGGAAATGACCACCAAGGCCATGGACGTATTGACCAAGAACAAGAAGGGGTATTTCCTGATGGTCGAAGGCGGCCGCATCGACCATGCGCTGCACGAAACGACGGCCAAGAAAGCGCTGCAAGACACCGTCGCGTTCGATAACGCCATCAAGGCGGCCATCGAGAAAGCCAAGCTCAGCGACCCGACCCTGGCCAATACCCTGATCGTCGTCACGGCCGACCATGACCACACCCTGGTGCTGAACGGCTATGCCAAGCGCACGGGCAAGACGGCTGCCGGCAATCCTGGCGTGCTGGGCGTGGTGAAGAACTACGTCACCGGCGCGGTCGAGAAAGACCTGGACGGCGCACCATATTCGATCATCGGCTTCGGCAATGGCGAAAACCGCACCCAATCGAGCCGCGCCGCCATGGCCAGCCTCGATGAAACCGTCACCAGCGCCAATAATTACCACCAGGAAGCGGTGATCCGCACCGCGGCCGGCAATGAAACCCACGGCGGCACCGACGTCTTCCTGGGCGCCATCGGCAAGGGTTCGGAAACCTTCCTGGGCACCATCGACAACACCAAAGTATTCGGCCTGGTCAAGACGGCCGGCGGTCTGTAATCCCAAGAGACAAGAATTGGACAAGCACATGAAATTCACCTTGAAACCCGCATTGAAACTGTCGTTGCTGACCACGCTCGTGGCCGCCAGCGTTGCTAACGGCGCCTACGCCGCCGACGCCAAGAACGTCATCTTCTTCCTCGGCGACGGCATGGGCCCGTCCGTCGTGACGGCGGCGCGCATCTACCAGTACAAGGAAGATGGCAGCCTGACCATGGACACGCTGGAACGCACGGCCCGCATCAAGACGTTCTCGAACGATGCGCAAACGACGGACAGCGCGCCATCGATGGCCGCCTACATGACCGGCGTCAAGATGAACAATGAAGTCATCTCGATGGCACAGGACACCATCGCCAAGGAACCGGGCCGCGACGCCAACGGCAACCTGGGCGTGGACAATTGCCCGGCCGGCGGCAAGAGCGTGCCGACCATCCTGGAACTGGCAAAAGCCAAGGGCAAGGCCGTGGGCGCCATCACCACCACGGAACTGACGCACGCCACGCCGGCGACGACTTTCTCGCACATCTGCAACCGCAATGCGCAATACGCGATCGCCGCGCAAGCGACGCCGGGCGGCGCGGGCTACAACGCGGCGCTGGGCGACGGCGTCGACGTGCTGATGGGTGGCGGCCGCAACCACTTCACCCCATGGTCGGCAAGCAACAAGTATGGCCGCGTCGATGGCCGCAACCTGTTGACGGAATTTGCCGCCAAGGGCTACACCGTGGCCGCGACGAAAGCGGAAATGGCGGCAGCGCCGAGCGGCAAGAAATTCATCGGCCTGTACAGCACCCGCAGCCATCTGGAATATGAACTGGACCGCACGGCCACGCCACCACTGGGTGAAGGCGCGACCCAGCCTAGCCTGTCGGAAATGACGCTCAAAGCCATCGACTTGCTGTCGAAAAACGCGAACGGCTACTTCCTGATGGTTGAAGGCGGCCGCATCGACCACGCCTTGCATGGCATCAACGCCAAGCGCGCGCTGACGGACACCATCGCCTTCGACGACGCCGTCAAGGCCGCCATCGGCAAGATCAGGGAAACCGATCCGAAGCTGGAAAATACCCTGATCGTCGTCACGGCCGACCATGACCACACCCTGGCATTCAACGGCTACGGCAAGCGCGGCAACCCTATCCTCGACATCAACCGCGGCTACAAGGATAACCAGCCGAGCAAGGATGCCGATGGCAATACCTACACCACCCTGGTGTTCGGCAACGGCCCAAACCGCCCTGCCCTGCGCAGCAACGTCGACAGCGCCACGGCCCTGAAAGATAACTACCTGCAAGAAACAGGCGTGCGCCTGGCCAGCGAAACCCACGGCGGCGGCGACGTCAAGCTGCTGGCCACGGGCGCCGGTGCCAAGACCTTCAAGGGCACCCTGGACAACACCAAGGTGTTTGACTTGCTGAAGGCGGCCTTCGGCTTCTGATCCACAGCAACACGGCAACCCCACCGGGGCGGATGGCGCAGGCCCTCCGCCCCTCTGCACGTAAAGGCAAGACCATGAAATCGTCCCTGATCGCCGTCCTCCTCGCCGCCGGCTTTGCCGCCAGCGCGCAAGCCGCTCCTGCCACGCCGTCTGCCCCTGCCGACCTGGACCTGGGCATCACCTATTACAGCCGCGTCCTGACGCCGGAAGGCGTGACGCGCGAGAGCCGCTACGAAGAAAAGATGCTGCGCCGTCCCGGCCACGTGTGGGTCGAGCGCGTGCTGGCGCCGTCGACGGACGCGCATGCGGGCCACAAGCATGGCGACAACACCAAAGTGGCGCTGAAGGCCACGCAGCATGAGCACAAACACTTCAATCCCGTGCTGATCCCGCGCCACGTGGTGCTGGAAAAAAACATCGTGCGCGTGGAATACATCGATGCGCATGACAAGATCGTCGTCGCCATCCCCAAGGCCGAGTACGAAAACGTCAATTTCGACGGTTCCTGGGAAAACAGTTTTTATCTGCTGGACCCGAAGCTGGTGGCCGCCATGCCGCTGTCGAAACAGGCGTCAAACGTGACGGGCGCGCGCTGGCGCGAAGTGGAAAAGAATGGCGTGTTCCAGCGCATCCTGTGGAATGAGCAAAAGCAGATTCCGCTGATCATCGAAAGCGGCGACCGCGCGAATACCTTCTATCGCCGGGTCGACGTCAAGCTGCAGCCAACCGTCAGCAAGGCGCAGCCGTGGGCCAACCTGCAGAACTACGCGCAGCGCGAGTATTCCGACTACCTGGATTAAGCGCCAGGTAACAGCGGGACGTAAAAAAAGCCAGGGAGCGATCCCTGGCTTTTGTCTGCCTGTCTGCCTGGCGCCGGATTACTCCGCCGCTGCCGCTTTCTTCGCCGGCGCCTTCTTGACAGCCGGCTTTTTCACGGCCGTGGCTTTCTTGACCGGCGCCTTTTTGACGGCTGCCGCTTTCTTGACGGCCGTTTTCTTTACTGGCGCCGCGCCTTCTTCGCCTTCGACTTCGACGGCTGCCGCCTTGGTCTTCGCGCCCGGCTTGGCCTTGCGCTCTTCAAACTCGAAGCTCACCTTGCCATCCTTGCCGCGCACGAGGAAAGCCTTGAACGGACGACGCGTACGCTGTGAAACAAAGCCAGGCAGCAAGTCCGTCTTGCCATCGTTGAGCAGTTTTGCCATTTGTTCCGGCAAGATTTCCTGCTGCAAGATGATGCGGCCGCTGCGGAAATCGCATGTCTTCGGCTTGGCCATGCTGTGTTCGCACACATAGGCCAGGCCCATTTCGTACACGCCGGCGTTGCACTTGGGGCAAGGTCCCACGGGCGTCTGGCCCGTGAAATCGACGCCTTCGCCATCTTCGCTTTCGTCGTTCTGGCCGAAATCGAATTCCAGCTTGAAGTTCTTGATCTCTTCATCGCGCACGATGCGCAGGATGGCGGCGAACGGACGGCCCATCTTCGAGCGGAAGCCTTGCAGCGGGCCGATGGTGCGGTCCTTCAGCAATTGTTCCACTTCGGCGATTTCGAACTGGCGCGAACCGGGTGTCTTGCTCATCGAAAATTCGCACTTGGTGCAGGCGAAACGGCGGTAGTTTTCCTTCACCACGCCGCTGCAATTCGGGCAGGGCGTTTCCAGGGTGGCGTAGTCGCCGGGAATGGTGTCGTTGTCGTATTCCTTGGCGCGCTTGACGATGATTTGCGTCATCTGCGCGATTTCGCGCATGAATTCCTCGCGCGAAATCTTGCCTTTTTCCATCTGCGACAGCTTGTATTCCCACTCGCCCGTCAGCTCCGGCGCCGTCAATTCGTTGACGCCCAGGCCTTTCAACAAAGTCATCAGCTGCGATGCCTTCGCCGTCGGAATCAGTTCGCGGCCTTCCCGGATCAGGTAGCGTTCCGTCAGCAAGCCCTCGATGGTGGCCGCGCGCGTGGCTGGCGTGCCGAGGCCCTTGCCAGCCATCGCATCGCGCAGCTCGTCGTCGTCGATCAGCTTGCCGGCGCCTTCC
Source organism: Janthinobacterium sp. JF4 (assembly GCF_059617925.1). Lineage (NCBI taxonomy): Bacteria > Pseudomonadati > Pseudomonadota > Betaproteobacteria > Burkholderiales > Oxalobacteraceae > Janthinobacterium > Janthinobacterium sp. JF4. The sequence continues at coordinate 16,950 of NZ_JCAQAV010000023.1, forward strand.
ATGGCCGACAGCAACGTCGCCTCCGTGAAGCGCGCAGGCGGCTTGGTGACCAGGCCGTTGGCGTTGACGCTTTCCGTCTGGACTTTCTCGCCCTTGGCCACTGGCACCAGGTTGCCGTTGCCATTGCTTTCCTTGTCGGCGTCCGTCGACGCTTCCTTGCCGTAGATGGCCAGCCAGCCCGGATTGGTCATGACCTTGCCTTCCGTCTTGAACTGATGGCCGGACACTTCCGTGTAGCGCGTGGTGACCTGGAATTCCGCAGGCGGGAAGAACACGGCCATGAAACGGCGCGTGACCAGGTCGTACAATTTTTGTTCCGGCTCGGACAAATTCTTGGGCGCGATCGTCGTCGGGATGATCGCGAAGTGATCCGAGATCTTGGTGTTGTCGAAGATGCGCTTGTTCGGCTTGACCCAGCCCTTGTCGATGATCTGCTTGGCGAACTGGTGGTAGTTGCTGTTTTCCTTGACCGTTTCCAGCGCCTGCAACACGGTCGGCATGTAGTCTTCCGGCAGGTGGCGCGAATCGGTACGCGGATACGTCAGCACCTTGTGCTTTTCGTATAGCGCCTGGGCCAGGCCCAGGGTATTCTTGGCCGAGAAGCCGAAACGCGAGTTCGCTTCGCGCTGCAGGCTGGTCAGATCGAACAGGCCCGGCGCCATCGAGGTGGTCGGCTTCGACTCTTCCGTGACGATGCCTTGACGGCCGCGGCAGGCGGTGGCGATCGAGTCGGCAGCCGTCTTGCTCCACAGGCGCTCGGCGCGTTTCTCGGGGTCGTTCTCGTCCTTCTTGAACTTCGTGTCGAGCCAGCGGCCTTCATAGATGCCGGCCGCGCAGACGAACTCGGCGCGCACTTCCCAGAAGTCGCGCGGCACGAATTTCTTGATCTTGTCTTCGCGTTCGACGACGATGGACAAAGTTGGCGTCTGCACGCGGCCCACGGTGGTCAGGTAAAAACCGCCTTCTTTCGAATTAAACGCCGTCATGGCGCGCGTGCCATTGATACCGATCAACCAATCGGCTTCCGAACGGCAGCGGGCCGCGTCCGCCAGCGGCAGCATTTCTTCGTCGCTGCGCAGGTGCGAGAAACCGTCGCGGATGGCGCCCGGCGTCATCGACTGCAGCCACAGGCGCTTGACCGGTTGCTTGGCTTTCGCGTTTTGCGCGATCAGGCGGAAAATCAGCTCGCCTTCGCGCCCCGCATCGCATGCGTTGATGAGGGTGGTGACGTCTTTGCGTTTGATCAGCTTGTTTAATACTTTGAGGCGCGCTTCCGTCTTGGCGATCGGGTTCAGCGCGAAATACGGTGGAATCATCGGCAAGTGCGCGAAACTCCATTTGCCGCGCTTCACGTCGAATTCTTCCGGTACGGCGATCTCCAGCAAGTGGCCGACCGCCGACGACAGGACGTATTCATCCGATTCAAAGTACTCATCGTGCTTGGTGAAGCCGCCAAGCGTCTTCGCGATATCGTTCGCGACAGAAGGCTTCTCGGCGATGATGAGGGTTTTTGTCATATTTTTTAGTCTCGAAAAATGCTCTAGGATAGTTTCAGCATGCGCATCATACAGTGCATTGCCAGGCGCCGACGCTTTTGTCTGCGCAAGGCCTTGTGACTTGTGGTCTTGTCAAGCGGCCAATGATAAGCGCCTATTGAAGAATTCGGCAAGTTATCTGCAAGCAAGAATGCGCAGGCGCAAACGCGATTGTCAAGCGTGCATGCCGATGCAGCACATAGTAAAGGGGATGGCGCGGCGATGGCGCCAGGGTCGGGCAGGCAGCGACAGTGGCCGCCAGCGACGTCTATATGATTAGTGCAATAGGCGCGGGGGGAGGTCTTCGTCGTCGACAAACAGGTCGTCGAACATCAGGGCATCCGGTTCCTTGCCCTGGCTCCACAGCAGCATCAGCACGATGACTTTCAGCTTGCCCAGCGAAACGGGCGCCTCGTCGAGCGCCAGCGCCCGTTCGATGACGATTTCGCGCTGCAGCGGCGAGAGCACCTTGGCGCTTTCCAGGAACTGGATGAAACCGATGGCGGCCGTGCCCAGCACATCACTTTCCTGCTGCACATAGAAGCGCGTGCCCGTGGAGCTGGCCGTCAGGGTTTGTTCGACGCCGGCCATGGCGTTCAAATCCGTCAGCCACACGAGCGCTTCGGAAATCTCCACGTCGTCGAAACCGACGGCCGACAGTTTGCGCGCCAGGACTGCCGGCTCGGGGCAGGCATCGGGGCGATAGTAAGTCTCGTAGAGGTACACCAGGATATCGAACATGGCTCTACTCTAGCAGCTAAGTTCGCTAAGACACAAGGGTGTGCACCGACAAAGCGCCCCCGTGCGGCAAGGCCGCCACACAAGTGACAAGCTGTCATTTACAGCGTTGAAACAGTCCTCCCGGCAAGCGCTCCACCCGGCCTGCCAGCTCCAGCGCCAGCAATTGCCCCATCAGCGCGCCCATGGCCAGGCCGCTGCGCGCGGCCAGGGTATCGGCATCGACGGGATCGTGGCCCAGCGCCGCCAGCAGCGGCGTCTCGTCTTCCACCACTGGCGCAACCTCGGGGATACCGCCCAGCCACTGCAGCTCCTGCAGCACGTCATCGGCCGACTCGACCAGCTTGGCGCCCTGCTTGATCAATGCATGGCAGCCCTTGGCCAGGGTGGCATGGATGGAACCGGGCAAGGCATACACGTCGCGCCCCTGCTCGCCGGCCAGGCGCGCCGTGATCAATGAACCCGATTGCGCGGCCGCCTCGATCACCAGCACGCCGCGCGCCAGGCCGCTGATCAGACGATTGCGGCGCGGAAAGTTACCTGGCATGGCGGGCAAGCCCAGCGCATACTCGCTGACGATGCAGCCCTGTTCAGCAATTCTTTGCGCCAGATCAAGGTTACGTCGCGGATACACCAGATCGGCGCCCGTGCCGATGACGGCGATGGTGGCGCCCGCGCCGCGCAAGCCACCCTCGTGCGCGTGCGTGTCGATGCCCAGCGCCAGCCCGGAAATGATGGTCAGGCCCGCCGCGCTGAGGGCCTGCGCAAAGGCGGCCGCATTCTGCATGCCTTGCGCGCTGGCATTGCGGCTGCCGATGATGGCCACGCCAGGACGCGACAGCAGTTCCGCCCGCCCCCTTACATATAGCAAGAGCGGCGGATCGGCGATTTCCAGCAGCAGGGGCGGATACGCGGCATCGGCCAAGGTCAGCACGGCGTTGCCGGGGCGTTGCAGCCACTGCAGGGTGAGTGCCAGCTGGCTGTTGGCCACCGGCTTGGGCGGCTGCGCGATGGCGCGCGCCACGCTGGCCGGCACCACTTCGCGCAGGGCCTCGAATGATGCGGCGAAGATGGCCGGCGGCAAGCCGAAGCGGGCCAGCAAGGCACGCGCCGCCACCGGCCCCACGCCGGACAGATGCTGCAGGCGCAGCCAGCCCGCCAGTTCCGTGGCCGTGTCTGTCATCGTTGCTGGTGCATGCATGGCAACCTCGCTGTGTACTGTGCCACCCCATGCTAGCGCCATGGCGCGCGCGCGATACCGATGCGCGCAACAATGCGTGCAATGGCCATGCAAAACGGCCCGCCGTCCACAGGGGCATGGGCGTCTGTGATAAAATTTCCCTTTGCAGCAAACGAATAGCGCACGGGCAAACGCATCTGCCGTGCCGTTGTGCCATACGCGCTCAAGGCGTACCCAACACAAATAGCCCTGCCATCGTTCGCATGGCCCAGGCATGAATAATCCGGCGCACCGGCGCCCACCTTAACCAGTCGAATCCGTATGTCCATATTAAATATCCTGCGTTACCCCGATCCGCGCCTGCACACGATCGCCAAGCCCGTCACCGAATTTGACGCGCGCCTGCAAACCCTGATCGACGACATGGCTGAAACCATGTACGACGCCCCAGGCGTCGGCCTGGCTGCGTCGCAAGTAGACGAGCATATCCAGATGATGGTGATCGACACCACCGAAGAAAAAAACCAGCTGCAGGTATTCGTCAATCCGGAAATCACCTGGGCCAGCGAAGAAAAGCAGATCTACGACGAAGGCTGTTTGTCCGTGCCTGGCGTCTACGATGGCGTCGAGCGCCCGGCCCGCATCAAGGTGCGCGCCCAGGACCGCCATGGCAAGCCGTTCGAGCTGGAAGCCGATGGCTTGCTGGCCGTCTGCATCCAGCATGAGATGGATCACTTGCTGGGCAAGGTATTCGTCGAATATCTGTCGCCGCTCAAGCGCAACCGCATCAAGACCAAGATGATCAAGGAAATCCGTGGTCTTGAGCGCGAAGCGAGCCTGCGCGCACAGAACCGCCGTTTCTAAGCCGCTTTTGCGATACTGCTGATAGACTAAGCAACAACAGTAGCCGTTCCACCATGCCAGCCTGGCGCCTCCGGCGCGGGCCTGCGCACCTCACGTCAAGGAACCATATGAAAGTGATCTTCGCAGGCACGCCTGAATTTGCCGCCACGGCCCTGAAAGACTTGCACGAAGCGGGATTCGAGATTCCGCTGGTGCTGACCCAGCCCGACCGCCCTGCCGGACGCGGCATGCAATTGCACGCCTCGGCCGTCAAGCAGTATGCGCAGCAGCACGGCATCGAGGTGCTGCAGCCGCTGTCCCTGCGCATGGACAGCAAGGACCCGCAGCGCGCCGCCGAGGCAAAAGCGGCCCACGAGCGCCTGCTGGCCCTTGACTACGACGTGATGGTGGTGGCGGCCTACGGCTTGATCTTGCCGCGCAGCACGCTCGACATCAAACCCTGCATCAATATCCACGGTTCATTGCTGCCGCGCTGGCGCGGCGCCGCCCCCATCCACCGCGCCATCGAGGCGGGCGACGATGAAACGGGCGTGACCATCATGCAGATGGAAGAAGGCCTCGATACGGGTCCCATGCTGGCCATCGAGCGCACGCCCATCGAAGCGGGCGATTCCACCGCCACCCTGCACGACAAGCTGGCCACCCTGGGCGGCAAGATGATCGTCGAGACCCTGCGCAAGATGCAGCAGCAGCCGCTCGAAGCCGTGCCGCAGCCGGAAGCGGGCGTGACCTACGCGGCAAAGATCGCCAAGGAAGAAGCGGCGCTCGATTTCAGCTTGCCGGCGCTGGAACTGGGCCTGAAAATCCGCGCCTTCAATCCGTTTCCCGGCGCCTGCGGCCAGGTCGATGGCGTCACCATCAAGATCTGGTCCGCCGAGGTAATTGAAGCGGACAGCAAGGAAGCGCCGGGCCAGGTACTGGCGGCCGACGCCCAGCACGGCATCGTCGTGGCCTGCGGCAATGGTTCCCTGCGCCTGACGGAACTGCAAAAACCGGGCGGCAAGCGCCTGCCTGCGGCCGAGTTCATCAAGGGCTTCCCCCTCGAAGGCAAACGCTTCGTCTAAGCAGGCAATCGATACCGGCGGCACGCTCCCATGGACCAGCTGACCGCCTTGCGCGCCCTGCGCCGCGTCGTGGAACTGGGCAGTTTCACGGCCGCCGGCGCCGCGCTGGGCATCTCCCACTCCATCGTGTCGCGCCAGATCCGCCAGCTGGAAAGCCAGCTGGGCGCCCAGTTGCTGAACCGCACCACGCGCCGCTTCGCCTTGACGGCCGCCGGGCAGGAATACTATATGGCCAGCCGCGACATTCTCGACGCCCTTGACGCGGCCGACCGCGCCGTCGCCATGCACCAGGCGCAACCGTCCGGCAGCCTGCGCATCAATGCGCCGATGGCCTTCGGCACCCTGGAACTGGCCGCCTGGCTGCCCGATTTTACCCGCCAATACCCGCACATCCACATCGACCTCGTCTGCAATGACCGCATCGTCGACCTGATCGACGATGGCTTCGACGTGGCGCTGCGCCTGGCGCGCGGCTTGCCCGATTCCACCCTGGTGGCGCGCCAGCTGGCCAGCAGCCGCACGGTGGCCGTCGCCTCGCCCGCCTACCTGGCCCGCCATGGCCATCCGGCCACGCCGCAAGAGCTGGCGCAGCACAATTGCCTGATATACACCTCCGGCGACAAGCCGGCGCAGTGGTCGTTCACGGATCGTGACGGCGCCGCGCACCAAGTGGCCGTGCGTGGCAGCCTGCAAGCCAATACCAGCGTCGCCCTGCGCGCAGCCGCCGTGGGCGGCATGGGGATTGCCGGCGCGGCCGCCTTCATCGTGCGCGACGCGCTGCACAGCGGCCAGCTGGTCGAGATATTGCCCGGCTACACCTTGCACCCACGCACCTTGTACGCGCTGTATCCGCACAGCCGCCAGCTGTCGCCAAAGGTCAGGGTCTTCGTCGATTTTGCCGTGCAACACTATCAGGATCGCCGCTGGGATTGATCACGGCTGCTGCAGCGCCTTGCGCACGGCGCGGAACTGCTGCGTCAAGCCGCCATAGCCCCAGGCCGCCTGGCGCGCGTCGTGCACGTGGATGTAGCTGACGTCATGCAGGGCGCCGAGACACTCCTGCATGGCGGCGAACACTGCGGCGATATACGCGGCCTTTTCCGCCGCCGTATTCGTTTCATCGCTGATCAGGATATCGAGGAAAAAACTGCTCTTGCCCTGGGCTTGCAGCGAGGGGCCGCCGACAAACCAGTGCGCCGCGTCGACATGGCTGATCGCCACCGACGTCAATTCGGGCGCCTTGTGCAGCAGCCGCGCCGTCAGGCCGCTCAGGGTGGCGGCGATGGCGGCCGACTGGCGCGCATCGGGCGCGGTGGACAAACGCAGGTTCAGGATGGGCATGGGATGCTCCGCAAGTGGATGAAGACCCATTCTAGGCAGGCGTGCCGGGAAATGGCAGCCTCCGCCAGGCACAGGATCTGTGCAATTTATGCACCAATGCCTGCGCGCATAAAAAAAGGGCTTGCCGCGGCAAGCCCTTTTTGCATCCCCCGCTGGCTTAGCGGCGCTGGACGTTCATCAGGCGCGCGCGGACGGACGACGACAGGCTGACCTCGAAGCGGCCACCGGCCGGCAAGGCGCTCACGTCGACGCTGGCATTGCCACCCGTCAAGCCGCTGGCGACCACCGTCTTGCGGCCATCGGCGGCCACGTGCAGCACGGCCGCATACGGCTCCGCATGCGCATCCCAGACCAGCGCCAGCTGGCCGCCGTTTTGCTTGACCTCAAAGCTGCCATCGTTGGCGGCCTTGCCGCGGCGAAGCGGGCGGTCCAGGGTGGCCAATGCCCTACCTTTTGACAATACTTTCACGTCGCTGATATCGCCCGGATTGGCGAAGCTGACGCGGAAGTGGCTCATGGCGCTGCCGCCATGGTCGGCCACGGTCACGGCATCGAAGGGCAAGTCAATAGTCGCTCCGGACGCCGTCAGGACCCGCAAGGTGTAAGCCTGGCCGCTGCCGCTGGCCGCTGCGCCAACGCGCGTGGACGAGGCTACGGCTGGGCGCAAGGCCACGCCGCTTGGCGTGATGCGGCCGGAAATGGTCAGATAGCCATTCTCCGCCACGGACATGCTGGCGGCCAGCACATTGCTGCCCGTGCTCTGCGTGCTGCGTTTTTCCAGGAATTGCTGCACCCGCGCATAGCTATAGTCGGAAAACCAGGCGCCGCTGCAATAGCTCATCACGTCCTTCATCGGCGTGCTGCCGTAGACAGGCTTGCTCAGCTGGCCAATGTTGCCCGCATAATCGCTGTTATACAGCGGTTGCGGGCCCAGATTGCCATTCGCATACGGGTAGTCGGCAGCGGTGCCGGACGGGCCGCCGCAGGCAACGTGCTGCAGCGAGTGGTTGTGGCCCAGCTCATGCACGAGCGTAGTCAGCCATTCCGGCCATTGATTGCCGAATGGATCGACCGATGCGGTGCTGTTGAACCTGGCATCGAGGCCGATGGCCGACGTGAAGTCGCTGCCGCTGCTGCGCTGGTTGATGTAGGCCAGGCCGGCGGCGCGGGTGGAAGACATTCTCGGCACGAAACCATAATAATAGGCGCCGCTGTCTTCCAGCGCGCGCTTGCTTTCCAGCTTGCCCAGGGTATCGCTCCACCAGCTGTCGGCCGTGCTGCTGCCTGGCATGCTCAGCGCAGCGCGCGTGGTGATGCTGATATTTTCCGTCGCATACGGATACACGCGCAGCAGCGCGGCACGGATCGTCTCGGCATCAGGCAGTTGTGCCACGCCATCGTCGGTGCTCAAGGGCACGAGCACCAACCGGATTCTGGCCAGGCTGGCCACTACGGGCGCCGCTTCCTGGCTCACCTGCACGCCATCATTGCCGACGGCCGTCACGCGCACGCGCACGCCGGGCAAGATCCAGCCGGAGGGCAGGACGGCACTGAAATTGCCATTGAAACTGTCATCGTTCTTCGTCGTCGGCAAGAGCGCCGGCCCTGTCATCGCGATGCTGCCCAGGTTGCTGCCATTGGCGGCGGTCGCATTCAAGGTGACCGCCGGGCTGGCCTGGCCCGCCTGCGTGGCCAGCACGGACACGCGCACGGCGGCCGGCTTGCCGCGCGTCAGGCGCAATGCCGTATTGCTGGCGTTCAAATTCAGTACTTGCGCGAAATCAATGCTGCCCAGGGTAAAGGCCGACACCGTGCCCGCATTCACCGCGATGCGCGAAGCGGCCGACAGCATCACATTGCCCGTTGCCGCCGCTGGCGCGGACAGCAGCAGCCGGCTGGCACTGGCGCTGACGATGACGGCCGGCGTATTGCCCACCGAAGCCGAGCTGACCTGATCGAGATTGCTGCCCTGCACCGTTACCGACAAGGTCGCGCCGTTGACGGCCGAGGTGATCGACGTCACCGCCACGCTGGCCAAGACCGTGTACGCGTCGCTGCTGACCACATCGTTGTAGGGACCGCGCACCGTCAGCACGCCTGTCGCCGCACCCGCAGGCACCACTACGGTCACGCTGCTGGCCGTCTGGCTTTGCGGCGTTGCCGCCGCGCCATTGCCAAACTGCACCGCCGTCACGGCACCCATGCCGCCGCCCGTGATCGTCACGCTGGAACCGACACCGCCCGTCGCCGGGGCAACGCTGCCCACGCTCAATGGCAGATACACATTGACGTTATAGCTGGTGGCCGCCGTGCCACTGGCGCTGACCAGGCTCAAGGCGCCCGTGACGGGTACGCCAGGCATGGCCAGGGTCACGCTGGTGTCGCTGGCGGCACTGGTGGCAACGGTCACGCCGGCCACCTGGAAGGCCGTCACGCGGCTCAGATTGGTGCCCGTCACCACCAGGCTGCCACCCACGGCGACATTCGCCGCCGAGACGGCCGTCACGGCAGGAGTCAGGACAGGCGTACCCGAAGTGGTCGCCACCACCGTGTCGCCACCGCCGCCACCGCCGCCGCCGCAGGCGGACAGGCCCAGCATGACAAACAATGCTGCAAGCAGATGGTTTTTCATGGCTGGCCACCATGTTGATGCAGCGCGATGCCGGGGAGGACACAAGATAAATGTGACATATTGGTGACTTTTGGTGAGAATTTGATTTCCAGGAATCAATATTATCGGCTAATTCAATTCCCAATAACAACTATTAATGCTTTTGATTCAATTGGTTTTGATAATAGTTAAAATATCTGCTTGGCAAACTTTATTCTGAGCACTATTCCTCTCACTCTGTACTGACTTAAATCAAAATTATTTTCCTTTGCGGCTATTGCCATTCGATTCATGAAAAAGAATCGGAACGGATTCAAATAATGTGGAAATTTTTCCACAGCCCAGACGCCAATACTTTCCTGCCAACTTAGACGAAAGAATTAACATTTTTAATAAGATTTTCAGGAATGTCATTTTCAGCAGCAGGCGTGGCGGAAGGCGATGTGTTGCAAGAAGGCCTGCCGTGGGGCGAACGGCTGCTTTTGCTTAAAGCCGAAGCAGCCTGATGCCGTATAATTTTAGACCCGGTGAAATCAGGCGATTGCCACCTTCTGCCTGCCCTACCCGGCCGGCACTCTCCGTCAGCTGATCCTGCTGGCCCGCAACCGCCTCGTACCAGTCCTGTCGCCGCGCCGCCGCCCGTTTGCCTATTGAAAGCATGAAATGAACGATACCGTGATCCCCGCCATGTCCCCGACCGAAGCCACCTTGCGCGCCATTCTGGCGCAGCGGATCATGATCCTCGACGGCGCCATGGGCACGATCATCCAGCAATACAAGCTCGACGAAGAAGCCTACCGTGGCGGTCCCGCCGGCCGCTTCATCGATTTCGCCGCGCCAGCCGACAGTGGCGCGCGCGAACTGTTCGTCAAGGGCAATAACGAGCTGCTGACCCTGACGCAGCCGCACATCATCCAGGAAATCCACGAGCGCTACCTGGCAGCCGGCGCCGACCTGATCGAAACGAATACCTTCGGCGCCACGACCATCGCGCAAGACGACTACCACATGGCCCACCTGGCCTATGAAATGAACGTGCAGGCAGCCAGACTGGCGCGCGCCGCCTGCGACAAGTATTCCACCCCGGACAAGCCACGTTTCGTCGCCGGCGCCCTGGGACCGACGCCGAAGACGGCATCGATCTCGCCCGACGTCAACGACCCGGCCGCGCGCAACGTCAGTTTCGACCAACTGGTGGCCGCCTACCTGCAACAGACGCAGGGCCTGGTGGAAGGCGGCGCCGACGTGCTGCTGGTGGAAACCATCTTCGACACCTTGAACTGCAAGGCGGCCCTGTTCGCCATTGACTTGTTCTACGAGCAAAATCCTGGCGTCGTGCGCCTGCCTTTGATGATTTCCGGCACCGTCACGGACGCCTCGGGACGCATTTTGTCCGGCCAGACCGTGCCCGCCTTCTGGAATTCCGTGCGCCACGCAAAACCGCTGACCATCGGCCTGAACTGCGCGCTGGGCGCCGCCCTGATGCGTCCATACGCGGAAGAGCTGGCCAAGATCGCCGACACCTTCGTGTGCATCTACCCGAACGCGGGCTTGCCCAACCCCATGAGCGACACGGGTTTCGACGAGTTGCCAGCCGACACGTCCGCCCTGCTGCGCGAATTTGCCGACGCGGGCTTCTTGAACATGGCCGGCGGCTGCTGCGGCACCACGCCCGAGCACATCGCCGCCATCGGCGAATTGCTGTCGAAAAACACGCCGCGCACCGTGCCGGCCCCATCGCACGACTTGCGCCTGGCCGGCCTGGAGCCGTTCGTCGTCAATGACGATTCTCTGTTCGTCAACGTGGGCGAGCGCACCAACGTCACAGGCTCGAAAGCGTTTGCGCGCATGATTCTCAACGAGCAATACGACGAGGCCCTGTCCGTGGCGCGCCAGCAAGTGGAAAACGGCGCGCAAGTGATCGACATCAACATGGACGAGGCCATGCTCGATTCGCTGGCCGCCATGACGCGCTTTTTGAACCTGATCGCCTCGGAACCCGATATTTCGCGCGTGCCCATCATGGTCGACTCGTCGAAATGGTCGGTCATCGAAGCGGGCCTGAAGTGCGTGCAGGGCAAGGCCATCGTCAATTCCATCTCGATGAAGGAAGGCGAGGAAGAATTCCTGCGCCAGGCGAAACTGTGCCGCCGCTACGGCGCCGCCGTCATCGTCATGGCCTTCGATGAAAAGGGGCAAGCCGACACCTTCGAGCGCAAGATCGAAATTTGCGCGCGCGCATATCACTTGTTGATCGATGCGCTGGACTTCCCGCCGGAAGACATCATTTTCGATCCGAACATCTTTGCCGTCGCCACCGGCATCGAAGAGCATAACAACTACGCCGTCGACTTCATCAACGCCACGCGCTGGATCAAGGAAAACCTGCCGTACGCGAAGATCTCGGGCGGCGTGTCGAACGTGTCATTCAGTTTCCGCGGCAACGATCCCGCCCGCGAAGCCATCCACACGGTCTTCCTGTACCACGCCATCAAGGCCGGCATGACCATGGGCATCGTCAACGCCGGCATGGTGGGCGTGTACGACAACCTGGACCCGGAGTTGCGCGAGCGCGTGGAAGACGTGGTGCTGAACCGCCGCGAAGACTCGACCGAGCGCATGATCGAATTTGCCGGTACCCTGAAGGCGGGCGGCAAGGCCGAAGCGCAAACCCTGGCCTGGCGCGAAGGCACCGTGCAGGCACGCCTGTCGCACGCGCTGGTGCACGGCATCACGCAATTCATCGTGGAAGACACGGAAGAAGCGCGCCAGGAACTGCTGCACAATGGCGGACGCCCCATCCACGTGATCGAGGGCCCGCTGATGGCCGGCATGGACGTGGTCGGCGACCTGTTTGGCCAAGGCAAAATGTTCTTGCCGCAAGTGGTGAAATCGGCGCGCGTCATGAAGCAGGCCGTGGCCCATTTGATCCCGTTTATCGAGGAAGAAAAGCTGCTGGAAGAAAAGCGCACGGGCATCGTCGCCAAGCCGAAAGGCAAGATCATCATGGCGACCGTGAAAGGCGACGTGCATGACATCGGCAAGAATATCGTCACCGTCGTTCTGCAGTGCAACAACTTCGAAGTGGTCAACATGGGCGTGATGGTGCCGTGCTCGGAAATCCTCGCCCGCGCCAAGGTGGAAAACGCGGACATCATCGGCTTGTCCGGCCTGATCACGCCATCGCTGGAAGAAATGGCGTATGTCGCCAAGGAAATGCAGCGCGACGAACATTTCCGCATGCTCAAGATTCCCCTGCTGATCGGCGGCGCCACCACCAGTCGCGCCCACACAGCCGTAAAAATCGCCCACAACTACGAAGGCCCCGTGATCTACGTGCCGGATGCCTCGCGTTCCGTCTCCGTGGCGCAATCGCTGCTGACGCCGGAACAGCGCGACAAATACGTGGAAGACATCGAACTCGACTACGCGCGCATCCGCGAGCAGCACGCCAACAAGAAGGCGCTGCCCATCCTGCCGCTGGCGCAAGCCCGCGCCAACAAGATGATCGTGCCCTTCGACGGCCCCTGCACGCCCGTGAAACCGAAGTTCATCGGCCGCCGCGTGTTTAAAAATGTCGACCTGGCCACGCTGGCCAACTATATCGACTGGGGCCCGTTCTTCCAGACCTGGGACCTGGCCGGCCCCTTCCCCGCCATCTTGACGGATGACGTGGTGGGCGACGCGGCCACCAAGGTGTACGCGGAAGGCCAGGCCTTGCTGAAAAAACTCATCGACGGGCGCTGGCTGACGGCCAATGGCGTCGTGTCCCTGCTGCCGGCCAACAGCATCAATGACGACGATATCGAGGTGTACACGGACGATACACGCAGTACCGTGGCGTTCACGTACTACGGCATGCGCCAGCAGGGCGTCAAGCCGGTGGTCGACGGCGTGCAGCGTCCGAACCAGTGCCTGGCCGACTTCATTGCACCGAAGGCTTCGGGCGTCAAGGATTACATCGGCATGTTCGCCGTGACGTCCGGCCTGGGCATCGAAAAGTACGAAAAACGCTTCGAGGATGCGCACGACGATTACTCGTCCATCATGCTCAAATCGCTGGCGGACCGGCTGGCCGAGGCGTTTGCCGAATACCTGCACGAACGCGTGCGCAAGGATTTGTGGGGCTATGTGCCGGACGAGCATTTGAGCAATGACGACATGATCGGCGAAAAGTATGTCGGCATCCGCCCCGCGCCCGGCTACCCGGCTTGCCCCGAGCACACGGTCAAGAAAGAGATGTTCGAGGTCATGCAGGCCGGGGAAATCGGCATGCTGCTGACGGAATCGTATGCCATGTTCCCCGGCGCAGCCGTTTCCGGCTTCTATTTTGCCCATCCGGAGTCGAAATACTTCGTCGTCGGCAAGATCGGCATGGATCAGGCAGAAGACATGGCCAGGCGCCGTGGCGCCAATATCGAGGACGTGGAACGCTGGCTGGCACCGAATCTGTCATAATATATGTACAAGGCGCGCGGAACTTATCGCGCGCCGAAGCGCACTAACGCAGTATGCCGGTCGGCATGCTGCATGCCCGCTCCGGCCCGTTCCCCAACTGGCAAGGAGGATATATGGCAACCAATTTCAAACTGAAACGCTGGCAGGATCAAGTGATCCTGTTGCTGGGCCTGTGGCTGGTCGTCTCGCCCTGGGCCTTTTCCTATCCCGAGGGTTCACCGCAGATGATCAACGCCTTTGTCTCGGGCCTGGTGATCGCCGTGCTGGCCGCTTTCGACCTGTACAAGACCTATTTCTGGGCCGTCGTCGTCAACCTGCTGGTGGGCGTCTGGGTGGCTGCCTCGCCATGGGTACTGCGGCTGGCCGAGCAGCCCGTCGTCATGTGGAACGAGCTGCTCGTCGGTATCGCCGTCGTCGTGCTGGCCCTGTGGGAATTGCGCACCGACCCCGAGCTGCACAAGCACTGGCCGGGCGCCGCAGCGTAGCGGCGTAAAAAAGCCCTGCCACGGCATCGCCGTGCAGGGCTTTTTTTTTGGGCGGGTCGCGTAGGTCGGATTAGCGCTTGCGCGTAATCCGACAACACCACAACCATGCCAACAATATTGTCGGATTACGGCCCTGCGGGCCTAATCCGACCTACAGCGCATATCTGACAACGTTGTCGCTCCATTCGTAGGCGGCCATTTCCAGCTCCACCAGGTCGTCCGGCGACATGGCCAGGTCGCGCAAGGTCGGTACGATCTCGCCTTCCATGTCTTCGATGCGCTCGATGCATTCGGCCAGGCGCAGCAGGTCGCCGTAGAAACCCTCGCGCGACAGCAGCGCTTCGGCCACTTCATCGATCACTTCGATCTGGCTGAGGATTTCCGACATCGGCACGCCGAACAGGGTATCCATCAGCGACATGATGCCGACCGTAAAGGCGATATCGGCCGAATGGGCGTGGTTCGGGCGCAGTTTATGCGCCAGCAATTCCAGCAAACGGCCGCGCGTGGTGGCCAGCATCAGCAGCGGCGTCATGCTATGGCCGCGCTTGCTTGGTTCCGCATACAGCATGATTTGCAGCCAGCGCTGCAATTGGCGGCGGCCCAGCACGGTCACGGCCTGGCTCAGCGAATCGATGCGCTGGCGTGCGCCCACGGCGGGCGTATTGACCAGGCGCAACAGGTTCAGGGCCAGCGACACGTCGCGCTTGATGGCGCGCTCGATATCCATGTTGTCGGCGTCCGACGTCACCAGTGTCATCAGTTCCATGACGGCCAGTTGCGACGGCGACAGCTTCTTGCCCGTCATGATGGCGGGCTTGGCAAAGTAATAGCCCTGGAAGAAATCGAAGCCCAGATCCAGGCCCGACTTGAATTCTTCGCGCGTCTCGACCTTCTCCGCCACCAGTTTCTTGTTTTGCTGCTTGAAACGGGGCGCCAAGGTTGCCAGCACTTTCGGGTCGACCTTGCTCATGTCCATCTTGACGTACTGCACCAGCGGCAACAATTCCTGCACTTGCGCCGTATCGGAGACGACGTTTTCCAGCGCGAAGGTGAAGCCATGGCCCACCAGTTCGCTGACGCGCGCGCGCACTTCCGGCGTGACGGGCATCGATTCGACGATTTCCAGCACGACTTTTTCACGCGGCAGGAAAACGAAGATGTCGCTCATGATCACGTCGGCATCGACGTTGACGAAACCGAGCGCGTCGCCGATGACCTTTTCCATCCCCAGCTGGGAAGCGTGGGCGATGACGGACGCCGTGGCGGACAGGTCGCTGGTAATGTTGGCGGGACCGACCGGAGCGTTGCGGAAAAGCAACTCATAGCCAAACAGGGCTTGATTGCGGTCAAGGATAGGTTGTCGCCCCAGATAGAACTCGCGCACGCGCAAGGGTTTCGGGGTGATGTCGTTGCTGGAAATATCGATCATTAATTCTTCATCAATCACGTCGAGTGACGCCGGCCGCGCCGCGCCCGCATCAAGGTTCACTATTGACAATACTTTAGCTGAATTCCGCCCGCGCTGTGGATATTTTGGCAGCAATCGAGCGTATTGTCGTCAACAAATTAGGCCACTGGCGTGTCTTGCACCATCCCGTCGACAAATAATTTCAATTCGCCCGGCGCAAACGCCGTCCATTGCTCATTCGTCGTCAGCGGTTGGGTAACGATCACGGCCACGCGGTCCTGGGGTGTCGTCACCTGGGAAAAGTCCACGCTCAGGTCTTCATCGGAGAGTTTAGCAGTTGGAAACGGATGTTGTCGCACCAGATAGTGCAAGCTGGTCGAACAATGGGCAAACAGCGCCTCGCCGCTCGACAGCATCATGTTGAAGGTACCGTGGGCCGCGATGCCGGGCAACCACTCCGCCAGGGCGGCATGCAGTTGCGGCAACGCCGGCGGGGCATCGCCAAAGCGCGCGTGCAATTGCTGCAGCAGATAGCAGAACGCCAGCTCGCTGTCCGTGCAACCGACGGGGCGGTAACTGCCCGTCAGCACGGGGTGGAAATCCTTCAAATCGCCATTGTGGGCAAAGACCCAGTAGCGGCCCCACAGTTCGCGCACGAAGGGGTGGCAGTTTTCCAGCGCCACCTGGCCTTGCGTGGCCTTGCGGATATGCGCGATGACATTGCGCGACTTGATGGGATAGCGTTTGATCAGTTCGGCCACGGGCGAGGCGATGGCCGCCTGGTGGTCGACGAAATGGCGCACGCCGGCGCCCTCGAAAAAGGCGATGCCCCAGCCGTCATGGTGGGTATCGGTATGGCCGCCGCGCATGGCGAAGCCGGTAAAACTAAAGACAATGTCCGTGGGGACATTGCAATTCATTCCGAGAAGTTGGCACATGGTCTGTTTGCAGCAAGGTAACACAGCCACCATACCACGCCGCCTGGCGGATTGGTATGGTGGCGAGCACCATCAGACAGCCACTGTCAGTGCAACAGGACGGGCTGGCTCATGAGGGAATCGTAGCTGCCCAAAAATTCATCGATCTCTTCCATGCTGGGTTCACTGGCGATCAATTCCGTGACGTCGCGGCGGAAGTTTTGCGCAAGAATGCCGGCGATAAACGTTTCCCGCTTGCCGCCCTTGTCGACGATTTCATAGCCGCCAAAGCGCAAGGCTTCCAGGTCGACGTCGGCGCCGAATTCCACGACACTATATTGTTCGCTGTTATAGATCAGGTTCATTTTGCATCCTTCGCTCAAGCAGGAGAAGCTCCTGCGGTGTCAGAACAGAGGTGGGGTTCACACGGCGCCATTTCAAGCGGCCATGCCACCCTGCGGGCTACAGAGTTGTAACGAGATGCAAACTGCGCTTGCGGTGAGTCGATCAAACAATCGTCAGGAAACCACGATGTCGGCTTGCAGCGCCAGCAGGGCATCGTAGGGACTGGCGGTGAGCCAGGTGCGCAATTGTTCGATGTGCGAGGCGTCGGCCAGGCTGATGAACAAGCGCGCGGGTGGATGGCGCAGCAGACGATTCAATGTTACACGCAATACGAGATTGCCGCTGCAGCACAGGCAACCGGGCGCGATGCGCAACAGTTGCAAGGGAAATGATGGAGAAGGGGAAACTTGTTCGGCCAGGTCGGCCAGGATGGCGCTGCTGTCAGCGAGGCCCTCGAGGATCACGGCGGCCGGCTGGCCAGGCGACAAGGCTTGCGCGATGGCCGCCTCACGCCCGGCGGCGCGTCCACCGCTGACCAGGGTCAGCGGCGTCGGACGCCGCACGGTTGCCGTCACAGGTTTTTCTTGGCCAGCTTGCCCGGTTCGACGCCCAGCTGTTTCAGCTTGCGGTACAAATGGGTACGCTCGAGGCCCGTTTTTTCCGCCACGCGGGTCATGCTGCCACCTTCGCGCCCCAGGTGGTGTTCGAAATACATGCGTTCAAACGCATCGCGCGCCTCGCGCAGCGGCAAGTCGAACGACAGGTTGTAGCCATGCCCTTCGGCCACCGCCGGTAGCGCGATGCCCGGGCGTACCATCAACTGTTGCGGCGCGCTGCCGCCAAAGCTGGGCACGGGATGCGTGCTTTCCTCGACCACCACGGGTGCCACGGGACGCGGCGCCACGCTCGGCGCACGCACGGTTTCCTGTGCCCGCGTCAAGCCTTGCTGGACTGCCTTCAGCAGTTTTTGCAGGGCAATCGGTTTCTCCAGGAAGTTCATGGCGCCGATGCGCGTCGCCTCGACCGCCGTATCGATGGTGGCGTGGCCCGACATCATGATCACCGGCATGGTCAGCAAGCCGTCGCGCTGCCATTCCTTGAGCAAGGTGACGCCATCGGTGTCGGGCATCCAGATATCCAGCAGTACCAGATCCGGCGCACCGGCGGCACGCGCTTCACGCGCCTGCTGCGCATTTTCGGCCAGCTGGATAGCATGTCCTTCGTCGCCCAAAATTTCCGAGAGCAACTCACGGATACCCATTTCATCATCCACTACGAGTATGTTTGCCATTCGTGTCTTGCCTTCCTCATTTCGCCGGCCGTCGCGCACAAGATGCACACGGCGGACAACTATGATTTTATTAGTGTTTTAAATACTAAACCAGACCCTCACGCCAGGAATTCCTGGGCAGGAGTGTCGGGAGCTAACTTTAACAGCAAAATGACCACCGAAGCGCCATTGCCGTCGACCCGGTTCTCGATATCGATGCGTCCGCCGTGTTCATCGATAATTTTCTTGACCATCGCCAGGCCCAAGCCCGTGCCGCGCGCCTTCGAGGTCACATACGGCTCGAAGGCCCGCGCCAGGATTTTTGGCGCAAAACCAGGACCATTGTCGCTGATGGCCAGCCGCACGGCGATATTCACGCCGCCGTCCGCACTGCGATAATGAATTGCTTCCGTCCTTACGTCAATCCGCGGATGCGGCGAGTCCGGCGGCAGGTCGGCCATGGCGTCCTGCGCGTTCTGCAGCAGGTTATGGATCACCTGGCGCAACTGGGTCGGATCGCCCATCACCATCGGCAGATTCGGCGCCAGCAGCGGGTGGATGATGTCGCCATCGTCGCCGCGCAGGTACAGGTTCAATATCTCTTCGATCAGCTCGTTCAAGCGCAGCGGCGTGAGCACGGCCGGCGGCGTGCGCGCATAGTCGCGGAAGTCGTCGACCATGCGCTTCATCGCATCGACCTGCTTGACGATGGTGGTGGTGGCGCGGCTGAGCAGGTCGGCGTCCGGCTGCTCCAGCTTGCCTTCGAGCTTCATCTGCAGGCGCTCGGCCGACAGCTGGATCGGTGTCAGCGGATTCTTGATTTCATGCGCCAGGCGGCGCGCCACCTCGCCCCAGGCGATCGAGCGCTGCGCGGAAATCACGTCGGAAATATCATCGAAGACGACGATGTAGCCGCTGCCGGACTCCAGCGGCAGGCGCGAGCCGCGCGCCAGCAAGGTGATGTCATGCTCGTCGGCACTGCTGCCCAGGCGGCGCGGAATCTCGATCTGGCGCTGCCAGTGCAGGCGCTGCTGGTTGCGGCCCGATGCCGATTGCGCGCTTTGCGCCGTGAAGGCGCTGATGATGGCGCCGCCAAATTCTTCCATTCCAGCAATATGCGCCAGCGGCTGGCCCACCATGCTCATGCCCGAATGCTGCAAGATGCGCTCGACCGACTCATTGCAGGTCACCAGTTTAAAGTCGCCGTCGAGCACCATCACGCCGGCCGACATGTTCGCCAGCACCGATTCCAGGTGGGCCTTGGCGTTTTGCAAGGCGGCGCGGTTGCTTTCCACGGCCGTGCGCGCATCGAGCAACTGGCGCGTCATGATGTTGAACGACTGCGTCAGGGTGCCCAGTTCATCCTTGGTGGCGACGATGGGGCGCGGCGACAGGTCGCCCTCGGCCACCGCGCGCGTGCCTTCGGCCAGCAGCAGCAGGGGCTGGGCCAGGTTGCCCGCAATCAGGAAAGCACTGCCGATGGCGCCGAAAATGGCCAGCAGCAAGGTCAAGGTGAGGATTTCCATGTACATCTTGCGCAAGCCCACGCGCGCGACGAAACGTTCCTTGTATTCGCTGTAGGCGGCGCGCAGCACTTCGCCATTCGTCGCCAGCTTGGGCGGCACCGATTGCAGCAATTGCAGGTAGCGGGGCGAGACGGACGGCCCCGGCACGGCCACCAGCACGCGCAGGCGCAGGCTGGCCGCCGTTTCCAGCGATGCTGGCAAGCCCGAGCGGAAACCGCCGCCGCCCGACTCCGTGCCATCGTCGTGCAACTCCAGCCCGCCTTCGGCGGAGGCATAGCCGGCCGGCAAGGCCGCCTGCACCAGCATGGCAGCCGTCGGCAAGTCGGCCGCGCTGTGCGGCCCGGCGCTGGCCAGCAGCACGCCATCGCCGCTGACGATCATGACATTTTGCATGCCCTCTTCGCGTAGCAGGCTGGTCAGCACGGCCGGGCTGGCCACCGGATCGGCGCCCAGTTCTTCGACGGCCTTGTGACCCCGGTGGTCGAGCTCGACCAGGGCCGCATCGAGTCCGGCACGGCCCAGCTCAATCCCCGATTCCAGCGCCGCTTCAATCTTGACGTTGAACCAGGATTCGATGGAGTGGGAGACGAATTGCACAGAGACAAGGAAAATCACCAGGCCCGGCAGGATGCCGACGGCGGCGAACAGCATCACCAGGCGCGTCATCAGCTTGGAGCCGAACTTGCCGCTCTTGTAACGCGCGTACAGGCGGGCCAGGGAAATGCCCACCAGCGCCAGCAGGGACACGGCGACGGCCGCGTTCAGGCCCAGCAGCCAGGTGTAGTAACGGTCGAAGAAGCCGGAATTGTCGGAAGCCGACGCCAGCAGGAACAGCAGGATACTGACAATGCCGCCGCCCACCACCAGCAGATAGCGCAATGCTTGACTCACTACTCCGCCGTATACAAGAAGGTTTTTTTATTCGAAGCCAGGCGCCAGTCGCTGTTATTGAAGGCATTGACCTGTATCGGCTTGGGCAGGTAGTCGCGGTCCATGCCCATGCGCAAGGTGACGTTATACGTCTGCCCCACTTTCAGCTCGCCGCGCCGCGCCACCAGCCAGCGGCTGGGACGGCGGATCAGGAACAGCGCGTCATCGAGCGTGGGGAAGCTTTGCTGCAAGCCGCCACCCGACACATGATACTGGCGCGTGAGCACGTTATACGACAGCTTGCTGGTCTGGCGCGCGACGATGGCTTTTTCATCGAACCAGTACCAGCGGGGCCGGGTCAATTCGATTTCAGTCGTGAAATACAACGGCACGCCATGCTGTACCGCATCATCGAGGTCGTGATTGAGCTCAAAGGAATACGTGGCAGCCAGCTTATAGCCCTCTTCGCTCGACTCGATGTAGGCACGGGTGATCTCGACCATGTCGGCGGCATGCGCGCGTGGCATGGTACATGCCAGCATCAGCAGCAGGGCCAGGAGTCGGAAGAGTCGTGTTGTCACAAGTGTGCCGGTGTAGTCCGTAGGAAAAGGTTCGACGAATCGCTCAAGCCGCATTTTTTTGGAATAGCGCATAGAACAAACCGTCGTGGTCCTGCTCCGCGCTGCCAGTCGGCAACAGCTGGCCAGGCGCTGTCAATCGGGTCGCATTATTGCGCACCGCAAATGCCGCCGCCTGTGCCTCGGACTCTTGCGGCCACAATGAACATGTCACGAACAGCAATTTACCATCGGGGCGCAGCATCTGCCACAGGTTGTCCAGAATTTTGGATGAAAGTGTTGCAAGTTGGAACGCGTCACCCTTGCGGCGCAACCAGCGGATATCGGGATGGCGGCGCACGATGCCCGAGGCCGTGCACGGCACATCGGCCAGGATGCGGTCGTACTGCTGGCCGTCCCACCACGCGCTCGATTGCGCATCCTGCGCTTTCAGGGTAGCGTCCAGGCCCAGGCGCTCAAGGTTTTCCGCGATGCGCGGCAGGCGCTTGGCATCCGCATCGATGGCCGTCACTTGCACGTCGGCCAGTTCCAGGATGTGGCACGTCTTGCCGCCCGGCGCCGCGCAAGCGTCGAGCACGCGCATGCCGTCCTGCAAGTCCAGCAGCGGTGCGGCCAATTGCGCGCCGGCATCTTGCACGGAAACGACACCCTGCTCGAAGCCGGGGATCAGCGCCACGCCGATCGGCTTGTCCAGGCGCACGGCAAACGGTCCCACCTGGCGCGCGGCAATGCCCGCCTCCTCCAGCACGGCCAGATACGCTTCCACCGTGCTCTTGCGGCGATTCACGCGCAAGGTCAGCGGTGGCACGGCATTGCCGGCCGTCAAAATGGCCTGCCAGTCGCGCGGATACGCCAGGCGCAGCGAGTCGATCCACCACTGCGGATAATTCCATTGCGCCAACGGTTGCTGCAGGGCCGCTTCCAGCAAGGACTTGCGCTCGCGCAAGAAGCGGCGCAAGACGGCGTTGACCATGCCCTTGGCATGCGCCAGGTCAGGGTGCGAGGTGGCGACCGTGACGGCCTGGTCGACAACGGTAAACTCTTCGTACGGCTGTTCGCCCGGCTCGGCCGACATCAGCGACAGCGCGCAGCACAGCAGGGCGGCCAGCATCGGCGGCTCGGGCGCCTTCGACGTCATCAGGCCGACCAGGGTTTCGCTGCGGCCCAGCTGGCGCATGGTGCGGTAGGAAATATCCTGGATGGCGCCGCGCGCCTGCGGGCTGGCGTTCGATTGCGTAAACACCTTGGCCAGCGCCTGCGGCAAGGCCGTGCCCGTGCGCACTTGCGCCACGGCATTAGCCGCGCCCAGCAGGCAAAACGCCAGCGAATCGGCGCGCAAATCGGGCTGGAAGCCTGGCTGCAAGACCGGTTTCAGGTCGGGATGATAGCTGGGACGCAATTTCGGTGCGGCAGGAGCCTGGCCTGGCGCCGGCTTGGTTTTCAATTTCAGCGTGGGGCGCTTGTTCATAGTTATCCGGTGTGGCTGCGCGCGGCGGACTGCATGGTGGCAAAGTCGCGGCCGCGCGTCATCAATAAAGGGTCGATTGTAGCGTTTGTGGCGCCCTCTGGCCCAAGCGATTGCAGCGATACCTGTAAATTGCGGCAAAAAACTGCATATATACAAGCAGAATGCGCCATGCTGATGTTTTCATGCACCAACACAACCATGCTGTCCTGATAATATCGTGAAACGCGCCGGCGCGGGGACACTGCCGGCTGGCGTATTGTTCCCGGCAGCAAACCAGTATAATTAACGCAGTCTGGGCGGCTTGGGTACTTGCCGTCCGTTTTGCTTTTTGATTCATTTTATTCATTCTTAACGCGGTTCCGCCGCCATCCTGCTCATGCTCGCCCAACAGAAACAAGAAATCATCGCCCTGTTCCAGGCCGCCCTCGCTCCCGTCCTGGCCGGCACTTCGCTTGCGCCTACCGTGGTGCTCGAGCGACCACGCGATGCATCGCATGGCGACGTCGCCTGCAATATCGCCATGCAACTGGCCAAGCAGCTGAAACAGAATCCGCGCGAACTGGCGCAAACCATCGTTGCGGCCGTGCTGGCCAACCCGGCCGGCAAGGGCCTGGTCGAGGCAGTGGAAATCGCCGGTCCCGGCTTCATCAACGTGCGCGTGTCCGCCGCCGCCAAGCAGGCCGTGGTAAAAACCATCTTGAGCGAGGCCGACAGCTATGGCCGCAGCACGGCAGGCGCCGGCAAGCAAGTCATCCTGGAATTCGTCTCGGCCAACCCGACCGGCCCCCTGCACGTGGGCCACGGCCGCCAGGCAGCCCTGGGCGACGCCCTGTCCTCGCTGTTCGACGCGCAAGGCTACCAAGTGACGCGCGAGTTCTACTATAACGACGCAGGCGTGCAGATCCAGACCCTGGCCAATTCCGTGCAGGCGCGCGCGCGCGGCTTCAAGCCGGGCGACGCCGAATGGCCCGAGTCCGCCTACAACGGCGACTACATCGCTGACATCGCCAACGACTTCAAGGCCGGCAAGACCGTCTCGGCCAGCGATGGCCAGCCTGCCACGGCCAATGGCAACGTGGAAGACATCGATTCGATCCGCCCGTTCGCCGTTACCTACCTGCGCAACGAGCAGGACATCGACTTGCAGGCCTTCGGCGTGAAGTTCGACAATTACTACCTGGAATCGTCGCTGTACGCGGACGGCAAGGTCAATAGCGCGGTCGAAACCCTGATCAAGGCAGGCCACACTTACGAGCAGGATGGCGCGCTGTGGCTGCGCACCACCGACTTCGGCGACGACAAGGACCGCGTCATGCGCAAGACGGACGGCACCTACACGTATTTCGTGCCGGACGTCGCGTATCACCTGGTGAAATGGCAGCGCGGCTTCGTGCAGGCCATCAATATCCAGGGCAGCGACCACCACGGCACCATCGCGCGCGTGCGCGCCGGCCTGCAGGCCGTCGACATGGGCATCCCGCAAGGCTACCCCGATTACGTGCTGCACAAGATGGTCACCGTCATGAAGGACGGCGAGGAAGTCAAGATTTCGAAGCGCGCCGGCTCTTACGTGACCGTGCGCGACCTGATCGAATGGTCGGGCGGCGGCGACATCGCCAAGGGCCGTGACGCCGTGCGCTTCTTCCTGATCTCGCGCAAGGCCGACACGGAATTCGTCTTCGACGTCGACGTGGCGCTGAAAACCACCGATGAAAACCCCGTCTATTACGTGCAGTATGCGCATGCGCGCATCTGCCGCATCCTGGAAAACTGGGGTGGCGATGCCAGCACGGTCGCCGGCGTTGATTTGTCCCCACTGACGGCGCCGACCGAAGCGACCCTGCTGGCGACCCTGGCCGCCTACCCGGAAATGCTGGCGCGGGCGCAAGCGGAACTGGGACCGCACCAAGTCGCCTTCTACCTGCGCGACCTGGCCGCCAACCTGCACAGCTTCTACTTCGCTGAAAAAGTGCTGGTCGAGGACGAAGCCGTCAAGATGGCCCGCCTGGCCCTCGTCATCGCCGCGCGCCAGGTACTGCGCAACGGCCTGGCACTGATCGGCGTGTCCGCGCCAAACAAAATGTAATCGCGAAGGTCAAACCGTCAATGAATCATGCTTCCCGTTTCTCTTCGACCCGGCGCCAGCAGGGCAATACCCTGGTCGGCATCATCATCGGCCTGGTCATCGGCCTGGGCATCGCCGTGGTGGTCGCCCTGGTGATCACCAAGGGCGCCTCGCCGTTCACCGACAAATCGGGCAAGGCCGGCAAATCGGCCGAACCGACAGCCGGCCAGATCGCCGACCCGAACAAGCCGATGTACGGCAACAAGGAAGCGGCCAAGGAAGCGGCACGCGACTTCTCCAAGGAGCCACGCGAGATCGTCACGCCGACGCAGCCGGCCGCGCCGGCACCCGCGCCCGCCACCGCGCAGCAGCCGAAGGCGCCGCCGCCGGACGCGCTGCAGGAGTTGATCGGAACATTGAAGGACAAGCCGGCGCCGAAAACGCCGGCGGCAGCACCAGCAGCGCCCGCGCCGCAAGCGAAGGCCGATGCAGCCGGCGACAAATGGATTTATTATCTGCAGGCCGGCGCCTTCCATGACATGTCGGACGCCGAAAGCACGCGCGGCAAACTGGCGCTGCTCGGCTTCGAAGCGGCCATCAGCGACCGCAGCACCGACGCCGGCGTACTGCACCGCGTGCGCATCGGGCCGTTCAACCAGCTCGAAGCGATGAACCGCGCGCGCACCAAACTGTCTGAAAACGGCATCGATGTCGCCGTCGTCCGCAACCAAAAATAAGGAACCAGCATGCGTTTTCTGAAGAAAATCCTGTTCGCCGCCGCCCTGTGCACTGCCGCCATGGGCGCGTCGGCCTCGCCGGCCGAACCGAAGAATGGCGTCGAATACGAAACCCTGGCCACGCCGCAGGCGACGG
The DNA here is from genome assembly GCF_059617925.1 of Janthinobacterium sp. JF4. NCBI lineage: Bacteria > Pseudomonadati > Pseudomonadota > Betaproteobacteria > Burkholderiales > Oxalobacteraceae > Janthinobacterium > Janthinobacterium sp. JF4. The sequence continues at coordinate 42,549 of NZ_JCAQAV010000023.1, forward strand.
AATCGGGCAAGAAAATCGAAGTGACGGAATTCTTCGCCTATTACTGCCCGCATTGCAACGTGCTCGAACCGCAACTGGCGGCCTGGGTCAAGAAACAGGGCGACAACATCGTCTTCAAGCGCGTGCACGTGTCGCGCGATGACAGCGTGGCGCCGCAGCAGCGGCTGTTCTTCACCCTGCAAGCCATGGGCCTGGTCGACAAGCTGCACACCGGCGTCTTCCACGCCATGCACGTGGAACGCAACCGCCTGAACACCGACGACGCCGTCTTCGACTTCGTCGCCAGGCAGGGCGTGGACCGCCAGAAATTCATCGACACCTACCGTTCGATGGGCGTCTCGGCCCGCGTGCGCCGCGCGGACGCCATGATGCAAGGCTATAACGTCACGTTCTGGCCCATGATCGCCATCGATGGCCGCTACATCACTTCGCCTTCGCAGGCCGATCAGGGCAGCAAGTCGGCCAAGAACGAAGAGCAGCTGAACGCCCAGGCGCTCAGCGTGATGGACGTGCTGGTCGCGAAAGCCAAAGCGGAAAAGAAATAAGCATGGCCACTTCCCTGGCGCGCCCGGGCCTTGCCTGATGCACCGCGTTTTCATCACGGGCGCGTCGAGCGGACTGGGCGCCGCCCTGGCGCTGCAATACGCGCGCCAGGGCGCCCAGCTGGGCTTGCTGGCGCGCCGCGGCGACACCCTGCAGCAACTGATCGCCTCCCTGCCCCACCCTGAACGCCACCGCGCCTACGCCGTCGACGTGTGCGACCACGCCGCCCTGAAAAGCGCGGCCGATGACTTCATCGCCCATGCCGGCGGCATCGACGTCGTCATCGCCAGCGCCGGCGTGTCCTACGGCACCCTCACCGAACACGCGGAAGACCTCGACGCCTTCGCGCGCCTCATCGCCATCAACGTCACGGCCACCGTCGCCACCTTCGCGCCCTTCATCGCCGCCATGAAAAGCCAGGGCAGCGGACGCCTGGTGGGGATCGGCAGCGTGGCCGGCATCCGCGGCCTGCCCGGCGCCGAAGCCTACAGCGCCTCGAAGGCGGCCGTCATCAGCTACTGCGAATCGCTGCGCCTGGAATTGAAACCGGCGGGCGTCAAGGTCGTCACCATCACGCCCGGCTACATCGACACGCCGATGACGCGCCACAATGCCTACCGCATGCCCTTCCTGATGCCGGCCGACAAATTCGCCGTGCGCGCCGCGCGCGCCATCGCCGACGGCGACAGCTACCGCGTGATTCCGTGGCAGATGGGCGTCGTCGCCAAGCTGCTGCGCGCGCTGCCCAATGCCGTCTACGACCGGGCCTTCGCCAACGCGCCGCACAAGGCACGCAACTGAACTGACCACCATGACGAAGCACTCAGACTTGAACAGCGCGGCCATCGCCGCCCATTGCGCCACGGGCGCCTCCCGCGTGGCCATCGAAGTGGTCGACGAAACGGGATCGACCAACGCCGACCTGCTGGCGCGCTGCGCCACCCTGGCCGGCCCCACCCTGCGCATCGCCGGCCAGCAGACGGCCGGACGGGGGCGTGCCGGACGCCCGTGGGTGTCGCAGCCGGACGCCAGCCTGATGTTCTCGCTGGCCTGGCGCTTCAAGGGGCCGCTGCATCAGCTGGTCGGCCTGCCGCTGGCCGTCGGCGTGGCGCTGGCCGAAAGCATGACTTCCTTGGGCGTGCCGGTGCAACTGAAGTGGCCGAACGACCTGCTCAAGGATGGCCATAAACTGGCCGGCATCCTCGTCGAGACGCAGCAGGCAGCCGATGGCGGCGTGTGGGCCGTGATCGGCTGCGGCATCAATCTGCTGATGCCCGATGCGCTGGAACGGCAGATCGGGCGCAGCGTCTCGGCCGTGCCCTGGCTGGCGCAGATGGAGCGCAACACCATGGTGGCGGCGCTCTTGAGCCGCCTGGCCGGCGTGCTGGCCGAATTCGACGACACGGGCTTTGCGCCGTTTACGGAACGCTGGAACCTGCTCCATGCCTGGCAGGGCCAGCACGTGAAAATTCTCGACAACGGCCAGCTGCTGCAGCAAGGCGTGGCGGCTGGCGTGGACCAGCTGGGCCGCCTGCTGCTGCGCACCGATGGCGGCCTGCAGGAAATCATGTCCGGCGACGTGTCCTTGCGCCTGAGCGGGGAGTAAGCGCATGCTACTGCTGATCGACGCCGGCAATACGCGCATCAAGTGGGCACTCGTGGCCGCCGACAGTGCCGCCGGCGGCTGGCTGGCCAGCGGCGCCGTCACGCATGCGCAGATCGATACCCTGGCCGCGCAGTGGGCGACACTCGGCATCAGCGAAGCGCTGCTGTCGAACGTGGCAGGCGCCGTCATCGGCACGCGCCTGCGCGCCATGCTGCCGGTAGTGCCGCGCGACTTTATCTCGCTGCCGCAGCTGGCGGGCCTCACGAATGGCTACCGCGCGCCGTCGCAGCTGGGCTGCGACCGCTTTGCCGCCGCCATCGGCGCGCAGACGCTGGCGCCTGGCCTGCCCGCCATCGTCGCCAATTGCGGCACCGCCACCACCATCGACGCCATCACGGCCGATGGCGTTTTCCTCGGCGGGATGATCTTGCCGGGACTGGGACTGATGGCCAGCTCGCTGGCGCGCAACACGGCGCAGCTGCCGCAAATCGCCAGCGATGCCATGCTGCCGGCCGGCTTTGCCGACAACACGGACGACGCCATTCTCTCCGGCTGCCTGGCGGCCCAGGCGGGCGCCATCGAACGGGCCGTGCGCATGCACGGCGCCAGCGCCTGCCTGCTGTCGGGCGGCGCCGCAGCGCGCATCGCACCGGCCCTGGCGCTGGCCGTGCCGCTGCATCTGGTGGACAATATCGTCATGCTCGGCCTGCAGGCGGCCGCGCGCGCCGGGGCAGCGGGAACACAAGGAAACCACGTATGCTGAAATTCGTCTTCTGGCTGCTGGCCGGCGTCAACCTGCTGGTGCTGGCCATCGGCCAGGGTTATCTGGGCAGTTTTCGCACCGAGACGCGCGAACCGGCGCGCCTGAAAAACCAGCTACAGGCGGCCAAGCTCACCTTGTTGACGCAGGAGCAGGCCACGGCGCCCGCCGCCGAAGAGGGCGCGCCGCCGGCGGCGGCGGCACCGGCGCCGCCGCCATCGTATGCCTGCACGGAAGTGGGCAATTTCCTGCTGGCTGACGGGCGCCGCTTCGAAGCGCAAGTGGCGGCGCTGGACCTGGGCGACCGCCAGTCGCGCCGCAACGTGGCCGGCCAGGAGGTTTCCAGCTACATGGTGTACATCCCGCCGCAGGGCAGCAAGGAAGGCGCCGACCGCAAGGCCGGCGAATTGAAGCAGCTGGGCGTGACGAATTACTTCATCATGAACGAAAGCAGCCCGCTACGCTGGGGCATCTCACTGGGCGTGTTCAAGTCGGAAACCAGCGCGCAAAGCCAGCTGGCATCGCTCAACAAACAGGGCGTGCACAGCGCCCGCGTCGCGCCGCGCTACAGCGCCAGCAAGCAGCTGGCCTACCAGTTCCGCGACCTCGACGCCGCCACGCGCGCGCGTCTCGAGAAGATCAAAACGCAGTTCCCAGAGCAGGAACTGCGCAGCTGCAAATAAGCGCCTGACCAAACCTACTGCGCGTCGCGCTTTGCGGCCTGCGATGCTCGCTGTGCTCCAGCACAGCTGCGCTTCTTAGCCACAAATCGCTGCCGCTCGCTACGGTTTTATCAGGTGCTTTGCACCGTCAGGCGCGCCTAGCGTTGGATGACGATGGGCTTGATGCCAGTCGATTCCGGTAAATTCGCCGCCGCGCGTGCCGCCTCGGCGCGGCTGGAGAACGGTCCGCCGTACAGGCGGAACAGATTACCGGCCTGCACCACGCCCAGGGTCCCCAAAGCTGCCGCATACGGCGCCAGGCGCGAACGTCCCGATTCCGCATTGTCGGCGCGCGAGTAGGCGCCCAGCTGCAAATAGAAGCCGCTGGCCAGCGCCGCCGGTGCCGGCATGGCCACCGTCGCATCGACAGGCAGCATCTGCGTCGACACTTCCGGCTGCACCACGGCGCCCGTTTCCACCGGCGTATCGATGGAGATGGCCACCACGGAAGGCACCGGCTTCGGTGCCGCTCTAGCCGCCAGGATGGCGTCGATATCGGCCGGCAGCAGCCGTTCGACCACCACCTGGTGGCTGCCCTTGCCGAGGAATCCCAGCTTCAGCGCCGCCGTATAGGACACGTCGATGACGCGCTTGGCATGGAAGGGACCGCGGTCGTTGATGCGCACGATCACCTGCTCGCCGCTGTCGATGCTCGTCACCCGCGCATACGACGGAATCGGCAAGGTCGGATGGGCCGCCGTCATCTTGTACATATCGTAGATTTCACCCGACGAGGTGCGCTGGCCATGGAATTTCTTGCCATACCAGGTGCCCGTGCCCTTCTGGGTAAACGGTTCGTTGTCGGTGATCGGCGTGTACGTCTTGCCGAACACGACATACGGGCGGTTCGAGCGCGTCGAATACGGCTCGTTGCGCACTTCCGCGTCAGGCACGTCGCGCAGGTTGGCTGGCGGATTGTCTCCCGGGCCGTCATCCTTGTAGTAGCCGCCGCGCCCGGAGCCGGCCGCCGGCAATGCCGGCAAGGTGGGATCCTGGCGCACCGGCACCTTGACCTTGCCGCCGGACGGCAGCGGCACATTATGCGATGCGGGCTTGTGCGGCGCCGTGCCGCAAGCGGCAAGAGTCAGCAAGACCGCCAGCAGTGTGGCAACATTCGGCCCGCGCATGGCGAAGGTATCGACAGGCGCGCGCATCAGGTCTGCACCAGCTTGCGGTGGCGCTGAATGCTCATCAGGATACCGGTGGCCACGCCCAGCGTCAGCAGCGCGGTGCCGCCGTAGCTGAGGAATGGCAAGGGAACGCCGACCACCGGCACGATGCCGCTGACCATGCCCATGTTGACGAAGGCGTAAGTAAAGAAAATCATAGTGATCGCTCCTGCCAGCAGGCGAGTGAAAAAACTGGGGGCGTTGGCGGCGATCATCAGCCCCCGTCCCACCAGCAGCAAATACATCAGCATCAGGATCAAGTTACCGACCAGGCCGAATTCCTCGGAATATACGGCAAAAATGAAATCGGTCGTACGTTCCGGAACAAACTCCAGGTGGGCTTGCGTGCCGTGCGTCCAGCCCTTGCCCGTCATGCCGCCGGAACCGATGGCGATGATGGACTGGATGATATGGAAGCCCTTGCCCAGCGGATCCTTGGTCGGGTCGATCAGCATCATCACGCGGTCGCGCTGGTAATCATGCAGGTGCGACCAGGCGATGGGCAGGCAGGAAACAAAGGTGATCAGCAAGCCGGCCAGCACCTTCCACGACAGGCCGGCCAGGAAGATGACGGTAAAGCCGGCCGCCACCACCAGCAGCGCCGTGCCCAGGTCGGGCTGGCGCGCGATCAGGTAGACGGGCACCAGCAGCAGCACGGCCGCCATCAGGAACGATTTCCAGCGCAGGGCGCCCGCATTATGCTGGAAAAACCAGGCCAGCATCAGCGGCGTGGCGATCTTCAGGAATTCGGACGGCTGGATATCGATCACGCCGATATGCAGCCAGCGCCGCGCACCGAGCTTGATGGTGCCGAACAGCGCCACGGCCACCAGCAAGATCACCGAGATCGTGTACGCGGGCACGGCGATGCGCATCATCATCTGCGGCGTGATGTTGGCCGCCACCCACATGACGAAAAAGCACAGCAGGATGTTGCGCAGGTGATCCTCGATCTTGCCGGGGATGCCGATGCTGGCCGAATACAGGGTCAGCAAGCTGGTACTGAGCAGCATCAGGATGATGATCATCAGCGGCGGATCGAACACCGCCAGATAGGGTTTGGCGCGCCGCCACAGCGAGCGCCTCTCGTTAATGGGCATGTGCTTCCTTATTGTCTGGCAGGTGCCGCCGGGGCTGCTTGCTCGTCCGTGATTTCTTCGAGGGTGCGCACTTCGTCGACATCTTCCTTGGGCACCTTGGTGGTGTCCTTTTCCTTGTCGCTCGGACGCTTGCCCAGCAGGTAGTAGTCGAGCGCCTTGCGCGCGATCGGCGCGGCCACGCCGGCACCGAAGCCCGCATTTTCCACCACGATGGCAATCGCGATGCGCGGCTTGTCGGCCGGCGCGAAGGCCGTGAACAAGGCGTTGTCGCGCAGGCGTTCGGCCAGCAGCTTGGCATTGTACTTCTCGTTTTTCTTGATGCCCACCACTTGCGCCGTACCCGTCTTGCCGCCCACCGTGTACTGCACGCCGGTGAAGATGCGCGCGGCCGTGCCGCCCTGCTCGCTGGTCACGCCCACCATGGCGCGCTTGATGATGTCGATGTTTTCCTGCTTGAGCGCGATGCGGTAGCTTTCCTTGGGCACCGTCAGGGTGCGCGCGCGCGTGGCGGCGTCTTCGATGATCTTCACCAGATGCGGCTTCATCACCACGCCGTTGTTGGCCAGGTTGGCCGTCGCGTGGGCGATCTGCAGCGGCGTATACGAGTTGTAGCCAGAGCCGTTACTCACCGAAATCGTGTCGCCGCCCACCCATTTTTTCTGCTGCGGCGTCTTGAAGCGGTTGCGCTTCCATTCCGTCGACGGCAGCACGCCCGTCTTTTCGTTATTCAGGTCGATGCCAGTCAACTGGCCGAAGCCGAACGGCTTCATGAAGTCGTGGATGGCGTCGATGCCCATGTCGCGGCCCAGCTGATAGTAATAGGTGTTGCAGGACACGACGATGGACTTGTGCATGTCCACCGTGCCATGGCCGCCCACCTTGTCGTCGCGGAAGGTGTGTCCGCCGAGGATGAAGAAACCGGGATCGGAAATCGCCTGGCTCGGCGTGCGCTTGCCCAATTCCAGCGCGGCCAGCGCCATGAAGGGCTTGAAGGTCGAGCCGGGCGCATAGGTGCCGGACAGAGGACGGTTGACCATCGGCCGGTCCAGCGAGGTATTGAGTTCGTTCCAGCTTTGCTGGTCGATGCCGTCGACGAACAAGTTGGGGTCGTAGCCTGGCTTGGACACGTAGGCGAGGATGTCGCCCGTGGCCGGGTCGATCGCCACGGCCGCGCCGCGCCATTCGCCGAACGCTTCCTCGACCACCTTCTGCAGTTCGATGTCGATCGACAGGATCAGGTTATTGCCAGGAGTGGCCGCCGTGCGCGACAAGGTACGCATGGCGCGCCCGCCGGCCGACACTTCCACCTCTTCGTAGCCGGTGGTGCCATGCAGCTGCTTTTCGTAGCTTTTTTCCAGGCCTTCCTTGCCGATATGGTCGGTGCCGTTGTAGTTGGCCGCGTCCTCGCCCTCTTCCAGCGCCTTGGCTTCATTGCGGTTGATGCGGCCGATGAAGCCCACCACGTGCGATGCCACCTCGCCCATCGGATACTGGCGGAACAGGCGCGCCTGTACCTCGACACCGGGGAAGCGGAAACGCTGCGCCGTGAAGCGCGCCACTTCCTCGTCCGTCAGGCGCGTGCGCAGCGGCACGCTGACGAAGTTCTTGGATTCCTCCAGCAGCTTCTTGAAGCGGCGGCGGTCCTTGATGTCGATCTGCACCAGGGTCGACAGCTCGTCGATCACCGAATCGAGACTGGCGCTCAGCTTCGATGGGGTGATTTCCAGCGTATAGGCCGAGTAATTACGCGCCAATACCACGCCGTTGCGGTCGAGGATCAGGCCGCGCGTGGGCACGATGGGCACCACGGCGATGCGGTTGTCTTCGGCCTTGGTCGCATAGTCCTCGTGCTTGATCACCTGCAGCCAGATGAAGCGCGCCAGCAGCAGCGAAAAGCAGACGAAGACGAGCGCGCCCAGGATGGTCAGGCGCCTGCGGAAAAAATGCAGTTCGCGCTCAGTGTTCTTGAGTTCAGTCATGGCAGGCGCCCGTCAAATCGGCCGGTTATGGTCGCGGTCCACTGCGCGGCGCTGCGGCGCCAGCAGTATCCACGTGACGATGGGCCACAGGGCGACGGCGACGAAGCTCTCGATGAAATTGAGCCAGCCGGGGAAGCGGCCCGAGACGATCAGGCGCGTCAGCAATTGCAGCGCCTGCGTCAGCAGCAACAGCGGCAGCACGTGGAGCGCCTGCGTCATGATGGGGAACCACAGCACGCGGCGGTGCATCATGATGGCGAAATACGACAGCAAGGTATAGGCCAGCGCATTCTCGCCCAGCAGGGTCGAATCGTGCACGTCCATCATCAACCCCATGAAGAACGCCACGCCGATGCCGACCTTGCGCGGCTGGTGTATACCCCAGAAGACCAGCACCAGGGCGACGAAGTCGGGCACGCCGACGAACTGCCCCCATGGCAGCAGGTTCAGCAAAAAAGCGCACAGCAGGGAAAACCCGATGAACAGGGGGCTGACCGGCAGCAGGATGTAATGCGGGCGGTTCATCGTGTCGCTTCCTTCGGTGGCACGGCGGCGGGTGCGGGCGCTAGTGCCGCAGGTTTTGCGGGCGCGGGCGCAGCCGCGTTGGCGGCAGGCGGCTTGGCGACCGGCGTGGCGGCCGGCACCGCAGCGGCAGGCTCCTTGGCAGGATCCTTGATCGGCGCCATCTTGCCAGCGATCTTGCGGCCCGTCTTGACCTCTTCGGCGGGCGGGCGCGGTGGAATCTCGGGGGATGTCATCAAGATGAGCAGCTGGGTGTTGCGTTCGATGCCGGCCAGCGGCTGGCACACGACACGGCCGAACGGGCCATGCGCATTGCGCTCGACCAGGGTCACGCGCGCCACGGCCAGGCCGGCCGGGTACAGTCCGTCGAGACCCGAGGTGATGACGATATCGCCGATCTGGATGTCGGCGCTGGGGGCCGTGAAGCGCAGCTCCATGGTGCCGGACTTGCCGCGCCCGATGGCCACGCTGCGCACGCCATTGCGCAGCAGCTGCACCGGAATGGCCTGCTCTTCGTCCGTCAGCAAGGTCACTTCGGAGGTGAACGGGAACACGCGCGTGACTTGCCCCACCACGCCCAGGTTGTCGATCACGGGGCGGCCCAGTTCCACGCCATGCTGAATGCCCCGGTCCAGCACGATCTTGCGCGTGGCCGAATCGCGCGTGTCATACAGCACTTCGGCCATCATGGTCTTGACGGGCACGCGCTCGCGCGCCTCCATCAGCTTGCGCAAGTGGTTGTTTTCAACGATGTTGAGCTGCGCCTGCTGCATGATCTGCGCCGAGGCGATCTGTTCGTGCTTCAGGTCGCGCACCTGTTTTTCCAGGGCGGAGAGCGAAGAAAAGTAATTGCCGACACCGAGCGCCACGTCGCGCGGCACCAGGGCCGCCATCTGCACCGGATACAGCACGGTGCCGACTGCCTGGCGCACGGCCGTCAGCGCGTGCATGCGCGAATCGACCAGCAGCAGGGCGATAGAAATGCCGGCGAACACCATCATCTTGACGCGGGCGGAGGCGCCTTGTTTGAAAAGTGGCGGAGGACTGTATTCCATGACTTCCAATAATCAGGCCAGGCGCAGTGCGCCAACGTGCAGGCCCCGGTCAAACGCCGGCGCCAAAACCAAAAAAAGGCCGGAGTGGTTTCCGGCCCTTCTGTCAGATTATTCGTAGGAGAAGATCGAGCCGAGCTTGTCCATACGTTCCAGGGCCATCCCGGAACCGCGCACCACGCAGGTGAGCGGGTCCTCGGCCACCAGCACCGGCAGGCCGGTTTCCTCCATCAGCAGGCGGTCCAGGTCGCGCAGCAGTGCGCCGCCGCCCGTCAGCATCATGCCTTTTTCGGCGATGTCGGCGCCCAGTTCCGGCGGCGTCTGTTCCAGCGCGTTCTTCACGGCCGAGACGATGTTGTTCAGCGGGTCGGTCAGCGCTTCGAGAATCTCGTTGCTGGAGATGGTGAACGAGCGCGGGATGCCTTCGGACAGGTTGCGGCCCTTGACTTCCATTTCCTTCACTTCCGAACCCGGGAAGGCCGAACCGATGGCCTTCTTGATGGCTTCAGCCGTCTGTTCGCCGATCAGCATGCCGTAGTTGCGGCGGATGTAGTTGACGATGGCTTCATCAAACTTGTCGCCGCCGACGCGCACGGAACCCTTGTAGACCATGCCACCCAGCGAGATGATGCCCACTTCCGTGGTGCCGCCGCCGATGTCGACCACCATCGAACCGGTCGCTTCCGACACGGGCAAGCCGGCGCCGATGGCCGCTGCCATCGGTTCTTCGATCAGGTACACCTGCGAGGCACCGGCGCCCAGGGCCGATTCGCGGATCGCGCGGCGTTCGACCTGGGTCGAACCGCACGGCACGCAAATGATGATGCGCGGCGATGGACGGAAGAATTTCGAGTCGTGCACCATGCGGATGAATTGCTTGAGCATCTGCTCGGTCACGGTGAAGTCGGCGATCACGCCATCTTTCATCGGACGAATCGCTTCGATATTGCCCGGCACCTTGCCCAGCATCTGCTTGGCTTCCTTGCCGACTGCCTGAATGGTCTTCTTGCCATTCGGACCGCCTTCCTGGCGGATGGCGACGACGGATGGCTCGTCCAGGACGATACCGAGGCCGCGTACATAAATAAGGGTGTTGGCCGTGCCCAAGTCAATGGCCAGATCGGTGGAGATATACCTGCGTAAAAAACCAAACATGAGTGTCCTGTAGCGCATCGAGCTGCGCAAAAGCTGTTTATGGGGAGTTTCAAAGCGGGCGCTTTCAGGCCCCCTGAAAATCCATGAAGGCGATTTTCCCGGGTTTCACTTAGCGCTTGCGCAATCTTTTCTATGCTGCGGCTGCAGTCCATCAGCGCCGGCAACGCATTAACCCGCCATTCTACCTTATAATTTGAATGCGATTTGCTCAAAAACCATGGAAAAGTGCGACTCTTGCAGCCGCGAGTTACGCGGCATTCCTCGATTTTTGTGAGCAAAATAGCAGTAAATACCCGCGTTTTATCAAAACGCCAACTTAATACTAATGCGCGGCACTCCGCGCCATTCGCCATGTCCCTGACACTCTCCGACGTAAAACGCATCGCCCACCTGGCCCAACTTGAAATGGCCGACGACCAGGCCGTCACGTCTTTGGCCCAATTGAACAAGATTTTTGCACTGGCGGAACAAATGCAAGCCGTCAATACCGATGGCGTGGCGCCCCTGAGCCACCCGCTGGCCGCCCATATGGACAATATCGCCCTGCGCCTGCGCGAGGACGTCGCCACCGAGGAAAATCGCCGCGACGCCTACCAGGCCGTGGCGCCGAAGGTCCAGGATGGACTCTATCTGGTGCCAAAAGTAATCGAGTAACTGGCACCTGACATAAGCTACTGCGCGTCGCGATTTGCGGCCTGCGATGCTCACTGTGCTAAAGCACAGCTCCGCTTCTCGGCCACAACTCACTTCCGCTCGCTACGCTTCTGTCTGGCGCTAGAACGGCGCAGTGCACGAATCCCAACCTTGCCGAATAGATAAAAATAGAAACGCCATGCATACAAAATCCATCAAACAGCTGTCCACGCTTTTGCAGAACAAGGAAATTTCCGCCGTTGCGCTGGCGACGCATTTCCTCGACCGCATCGAAGCGGACAACTCGAACGCCTTCCTGCACGTCGACCGTGCCCTGACCCTGGCGCAAGCTGCCGCAGCGGATGCGCGCATTGCCGCCGGCACGGCCACGCCATTGACGGGCGTGCCGATCGCGCACAAGGACTTGTTCGTCACGCAAGGCTGGCGCACGACGGCCGGCTCGAAAATGCTGGCCAACTACGCCAGCCCGTTTGACGCCACCGTCGTGGAAAAATTCCAGGCGGCCGGCATGGTCACCCTGGGCAAGGTCAATTGCGATGAATTCGCCATGGGCTCCGGCAACGAGAACTCGGCCTTCGGCGCCGTGCGCAATCCGTGGGACAACACCGCCGTGCCGGGCGGCTCGTCGGGCGGCTCGGCCGCCGCCGTCGCGGCTGGCCTGACGCCGGCGGCCACCGGCACCGACACGGGCGGTTCGATCCGCCAGCCTGCCGCTTTTTGCGGCATCACCGGCATCAAGCCGACGTATGGCCGCGTCTCGCGCTTCGGCATGATCGCCTTTGCTTCGTCGCTGGACCAGGGCGGCCCGATGGCCCGCTCGGCCGAAGACTGCGCCCTGCTCTTGAGTGCCATGGCCGGCTTCGACGAACGCGACTCGACCAGCCTGTCGCCGGAACAGGGCGGCGTGGCGGAAGATTTTTCGCGCAGCCTGAATGAACCCCTCACAGGCTTGCGCATCGGCGTGCCGCGCGAATACTTCGGCGAGGGCCTGGCCAAGGACGTGGAAGCGGCCGTGCGCGGCGCGCTGGCGCAGTATGAAAAGCTGGGCGCCACCCTGGTCGACATCTCGCTGCCGAACACCGCCCTGTCGATTCCCGCCTACTACATGATCGCGCCGGCGGAAGCATCGTCGAACCTGTCGCGCTACGACGGCGTGCGCTACGGCCATCGCGCCACCGAGTACAAAGATTTGCAGGACATGTACAAGAAGTCGCGCGCGCAGGGCTTCGGCCCGGAAGTGCAGCGCCGCATCATGGTCGGCACCTATGTACTGTGCCACGGCTACTACGACGCCTACTACCTGAAGGCGCAAAAGATCCGCCGCCTGATCGCGCAGGATTTCGACGCCGTCCTGAATGGCCCGAACGCCGTTTGCGACGTCATCATGGGCCCCGTCGCGCCGACCGTCGCCTGGGACCTGGGCGACAAGACGGACGATCCGGTGGCCAACTACCTGGCCGACATCTACACCCTGTCGACCAGCCTGGCCGGCCTGCCCGGCATGTCGATCCCATGCGGCTTTGGCGATGGCGAGAAAAACAGCAAGCGCCCCGTCGGCCTGCAAATCATCGGCAATTATTTTGGCGAAGCCAAGCTGCTGAACATCGCCCACCAGTTCCAGCAAGTGACGGACTGGCATACGCGCGCTCCTGCCGGCATCTAACTATATATTTGCGCCGCTTTGCCGGCGCCACCAAAAATAAGCGAGAACACTATGCAATGGGAAGTCGTCATCGGTCTTGAGAACCACGTGCAGCTCACGACCGAATCCAAAATTTTCAGCGGTTCGCCGATCAAGTACGGCGCCGAAGCCAATACGCAAGCGAGCCCAGTCGACCTGGCGCTGCCTGGCGTGCTGCCCGTGATGAACAAGCAGGCCGTCGACCGCGCCATCCGTTTCGGCCTGGCCGTCGGCGCCACCGTCGCGCCGCACTCGGTCTTCGCGCGCAAGAACTATTTTTATCCGGATTCGCCCAAAGGCTACCAGATCAGCCAGTTCGAGGACCCCGTCGTCATCGGCGGCGCGCTGACCTTCGGCTACGAAAAGGATGGCGAATTCGTCACCAAGACGGTCAACCTGACGCGCGCCCACCTGGAAGAAGACGCCGGCAAATCCCTGCATGAAGATTATGCGGGCATGAGCGGCATCGACTTGAACCGCGCAGGCACGCCGCTGCTGGAAATCGTCTCGGAGCCGGAAATCCGCAGCGCCGCCGAAGCCGTGGCCTATGCCAAGGCGCTGCACTCGCTGGTCATGTGGCTGGGCGTTTGCGATGGCAACATGCAGGAAGGCTCGTTCCGCTGCGACGTCAACGTTTCCGTCCGCCCCGTGGGCCAGAAGGAATTCGGCACGCGCTGCGAAATCAAGAACCTGAACTCCTTCCGCTTCATCGAAGAAGCCGTGCACGTCGAAGTGCGCCGCCAGATCGAACTGATCGAAGACGGCGGCAAGGTCGTGCAGGCGACGCGCCTGTACGATCCGGACCGCAAGGAAACGCGCGAAATGCGCAGCAAGGAAGACGCCCAGGATTACCGCTACTTCCCGGACCCGGACCTGCCGCCGCTGGTCATCTCGCCAGAGTGGATAGCCACGGTCAAGGCCTCGATGCCGGAACTGCCGGCCGCCATGCGCGCGCGCTTCATCAGCGAATACGCGCTGCCGGAATACGATGCGCTGGTGCTGACGCAATCGAAAGCCATGGCGACCTATTTCGTCGCCGTGGTCGACAAGGCCGGCAAGGAAAACGCCAAGGCCGCCGCCAACTGGCTGATGGGCGACGTGTCGTCGACCCTGAACCGCGAAGGCGTGGACCTGGACGACGCCCCCGTCTCCGCCGCGCAGCTGGCCGCCATGCTCAAGCGCATCGCCGACGGCACGATCTCGAACAAGGCGGCAAAAGAGGTCTTCGCCGGCATGTGGGAAGCGAAGTCCAGCGACGAGCACCTGGTCGATGCCGTCATCGACGCCAAGGGCCTGAAGCAGATTTCGGATTCTGGCGCCCTGGAAGCGATCGTCGATGAAGTGCTGGCGGCGAACGCCAAGTCGGTGGAGCAGTACCGCGCCGGCAAGGAAGCGGCCATCAACGCGCTGATCGGCCAGGCCATGAAAGCATCCAAGGGCAAGGCCAACCCGGCGCAGCTGACGGAACTGCTGAAGGCCAAGCTGGCGGGATAAGTTCCCCAGTTCCAAAATCCACAAAAAAAGACGCTGCGGCGTCTTTTTTATTGGAAGATATACTATTTCATTAATCAAATAATGTTCACGATCATCATATGCGCAAGATGAATTATTGACAAATAATTGGGACAAAGGAAAATACAGATCTAAGATTTGGCAAACTCAAAAAAGCAAGATAGAGTGTAAAAAATATTCCATAAAAAACCAAAAAATTAAAAAACTTATCTTTACCGACAATCAAAACAATTTTAGCAGAAAATATAATTCCACGAAGATATGCAATTGCAGCAAGTGCAGGTGCGAATATAAAAAATACAGAAAGCGTGTTTGCAGTTATCACGCTAAAAACAACAACGACGACTGCAAGAAAAGAATATACCATAAACATAGGAATACTTGACAGCTCATTGATGCTTAAGAAATAACAATAGGAAATGAAAGCCACATTCAAAAAAACAAAAAATGCAGCAATATACTTTACCGCCCTCCCTACATCACGTTTAGTATCAGAAATAAATTTTTCAAATATTTCAGTCCGTTTATACGCCCAAGCACCTATGGATCCTGCTGTATAAAAAAACATCAAAAATGTAGTGGCAGATACCTGTTTGGCTGTTTTAAAATCAATTTTATCGAAAAAAACGTAAAGAATGAAAGAAAAAAAGGCGCCTCCTAAGAAGTAATTTTTAAATCCTTTCAATGCATCCGTATCAGAGAGTTGTGCCACGTCTATTAAACCATTCTTTGTTGAACTTTGTATTCTATCAATCCATTGAATCATTGATGGACTTAACTTAAAAAGTGCAAGACTAGTCATCATTAGACTAATAGCATAAATGAAATACAAAGCCAGACAAAAAATCATAAAGTTCCCAATATCAACGTCAAAAGTCGGATAAATCCATTAAATAATTTTAAAATATTATCATAGTCAGTCAAAAAATTCACAGAACGTATTTGACAGAAATTAAATAATATGATTTTTATCAATCCAGTACAAAAATAGTGGAAATGATATACTTTGAAAAGCATATCCAATAATTTTAATTATTTACCATGAAAAAAATCAAAACCGGCCTGGTCGGCTACGGCTTCGCCGGCTCCACCTTCCACGCTCCCGTCCTGTCCACCATCGATGCCCTGGAACTGGCGGCCGTCGCCTCCAGCAAACCGGAGCTCGTGCACAAGGATTGGCCGCACGCGACCGTATATGCGGAGCCCGCGCAGCTGTTTGCCGATCCATCGATCGAACTGGTCGTCATCGCCGCGCCCAACGAAGCGCATTTCAGCCTGGCGCAGGCAGCCCTGCAAGCGGGCAAGCACGTGGTGGTCGACAAGCCATTCACCATTTCCAGCGTTGAAGCACAGAGTCTGATCGCGCTGGCGAACGAGCGCAAGCTGGTGCTCAGCGTGTACCACAACCGGCGCTGGGATAGCGACTTCCTGACCCTGAAAACGCTGCTGGCGCAGGGTACCCTGGGCCGCATCGCCAGCGTCGAATCGCATTTCGACCGCTTCCGCCCCGAGATCCGCCAGCGCTGGCGCGAGTCCGGCGCACCGGGTGGCGGCTTGCTGTACGACCTGGGCCCGCACATGCTGGACCAGGCCATGCAGCTGTTCGGCCAGCCGGAAAAGCTGTACGCCGATATCGCCCTGCAGCGCGATGGCGCCCAAGCCGTCGACTATATGCACATCGTCCTGTACTACGACCGCTTGCGCGTGGTGCTGCAAGCGGGCTGCCTGGTGAAGGCGCCGACGGCGCGCTTCGCCGCGCATGGCGACAAGGGCAGTTTTGTGAAATTTGGCCTCGACCCGCAGGAA
Organism: Janthinobacterium sp. JF4; assembly: GCF_059617925.1. NCBI lineage: Bacteria > Pseudomonadati > Pseudomonadota > Betaproteobacteria > Burkholderiales > Oxalobacteraceae > Janthinobacterium > Janthinobacterium sp. JF4. Next base: position 58,810 of record NZ_JCAQAV010000023.1, read on the forward strand.
GATGCCTTGAAGGCGGGCGGCAGGCCGGGACAGCCCGGCTGGGGCGTGGATCCCGTGCGCGGCGCGCTGCACCTGGGCACCCAGCCGGACGGCCATTGTGAACACCTCGAGATGCAGGCGGGCCGCTACCAGGACTTTTACCAGGGCATGGCCGACGCCATCCGCCATGGCGCAGCAGCGCCCGTGGCGGCCGAAGACGCGGCGGCGACGATACGTCTGATCGAACTGGCGCTGCAAAGCGCAGCCGAAGGACGCGTGCTCGCAGTCAGCTGATCGGGCTGCCGTCGCCCGGCATCAAGGCTGGCCCTGGTTCGTTCCCGCCGGCCAGACCAGCTCCACCCGCGCAGAACTGCCTGCCTTGACCTGCACCTTGCGTTCCAATGTCTTGCCGGCCAGGGTAGCGCGCAGGCTGTAGCTGCCCGGCGGCAGTTTCGCCAGCAGGAACGGTCCGCTGGCCGTCGTTTCCAGCGCCAGCGCGCCCTTGGCGTCGCGTATTTCCAGCTTCACGTCGGAGGCAAATTCCGCCTTGCCCGGCGCCTGCACGGAAAACACGAGACTCAAGGGCCATTGCCGGCTGGCGCTCTTGATGGCCGTCGATTCATCGAGGCCGATGCCGCCGCTCAGGTACTCCACCGCCCCGCTTTTCTGCACGGGCGGCAGTGCGCTGTCGGTTTGGGCCTGCGCCGCACTTCCCAGCAACAGCCCGGCGGCCAGCATTGCCGCCGCCAGGCCCAGGGTACCGCGTCTGTTTGATGCCATCTCACTCTCCTCATGTCGCTTGAATCAAGATAGGAAGCGCAGCTTAGGCCAGTCTTAGGTTAGCGCCGGCGCATGGCCTCGGCGATCTTCTGGTCCGTCTTGTACTGGCTCAGCGCATACACGGCCCAGATCGTCGCCGGCAGCCAGCCGATCAGGGTGATTTGCAGGATCAGGCAAATGATGCCGGCGATCGGACGGCCGATCGTGAAAAAGGTCAGCCACGGGAGTAACAGGGCAATCAGCAAGCGCATCGTTCGTTCCTTGAGTATTCCCCTGTGCCGCGGGGACCGGGCCGGCATGCACCGGCGGTCAATTCAGTCAAGACGATTATAACGATACTGGCGCCTCACGCCGGCACGGGTGCCAGCAGTGTCTCCATCCACGCCAGAATGGCGGCGAAGATCACGTCGCGGTTCACTTCATTGAAATTCTCGTGATAATTGGCCGGATAGTAGTGGTAGTCGAGCAGGCCATCGGGCACGCTGCGCAACAGGCTTTCCGTGGCGCGGCTGTCGGCCAGCTTGTCGTCGCCCGCCACCACGGCGAACAGGGGGAAGCGCCAATCCGACAAGCCGCCCGCCAGTTCCTTTTGCGCCAAGGTCAAGGCATGGGCGAAGCGCACCGATGCCGCACTGGCGCGTATGCCATCGCGCTCATCCTGGAAATGACGCGCGGTGATGGTTTGATCATGCGTCAGCAGCATGGTCAAGTTGCCCAGCGGTACCTTCATCGTGGGGAAGCGCTGCGCCAGCCAGCCGGACAGCATCTGCAGCACCTTCGGCACGGGAATCGCATTCACGTAATACGGCGATGAGATGATGAAGCCTTTGATGGCCGGGTCGCCCGCAAAGCGCCGCAGCCCCAGGTGCGTGGCGATCAGGCCGCCCATGGAATGGCCCATGACAAAGATGGGCAAGCCCGGATACGCCTGCTTGACCCAGGCGAGGAACAGTTCCGCGTCGTCGAGGAAGGCGTCGAACGAGGGGATATCGACCTTGCGCTTGCCATCGTGGCCCACCATGTCGAAGCTGACGGTGGCGATGCCGTGCTGGCGGAAGGTCAGCGCCGGCGTGACGTAGTCGCCCGCATGCGCCATGCCGCCGTGGATCGCCAGGATCACTGCGCGTGGCTGCTCCGGCTGCCAGATGTGGATGGGCCGTTCGACCTGGTCGCTGCACAGCAGGCTGGCCATCTTGTCTTCTGAAAAACGCATCGCTGCTCCTGTCATGCCCTGTCACGCCTTCAGATGATCGATCAACTGGCGCGCATACAGGGGTAATTCACTGAACTGGCGCACGCAGATTGTCAGATTGCGTACCGACCAGGGATCGGATAATTCAAGGCAGCGCAGCGCCATCGTCTGCTGGCAGCGGCTGGCCGCCGCCAGCGGCACCACGCTGATGCCCACGCCGCTGGCCACCATGCGGCAGACGGCATCGAAACTGCGCAGGCGCACGCGCACCTTCAATGGGCGCCCCAGGCGCGCCGCATGCATGCCCAGGTACTGCTGCATCGCGCTGTCGTCGGCCAGGCCGATGAAATCGTGATCCAGCACGCTGGCAAAGTCGACGACGCCATCCTGCCCCAGCGCGCGGTGATGCACGCCATCGGCCGCGGCGATCACCACCAGCCGGTCGGGGCGGAACAAGAACGTCTGCAAGCCGCGCATGTCGACCGAGTCGGAGACGATGCCCATGTCGGCCAGCCCTTCCGAGACGGCCTTGACGATATCGTAACTGAGGCGCTCTTCCAGGTCGATGGTCAGATTCGGATGGCGGTCGAGAAAAGCACCGAGCGCTTCGGGCAAGAATTCGCTGAGCGCGGCCGTATTGCACAGCAGGCGCAACTGCCCTTTCAAACCGCGCGCAAATTCGCCGAGCTCACCGCGCATTTTCTCCATTTGCAGCAGCACCAGGCGCGCGTGATGCAGCAAGGTCTGACCCACGGGGGTCGGTTCCACGCCGCGCCGCCCGCGCAGCAGCAGCGGCATGCCCAGCATCTCTTCCATGCCGCGCACGCGCGCACTGCTCGACGCCAATGCGAGATGGCTGCGCGCGGCACCCGCCGTCAGGCTGCCCGCCTCCACCACGTTGACAAACAGCTGTAAATCGACCAGATCAAAGCGCATGGCGGCTCTCCTTTTCGCCATCTTATCAGCCTTCGGCTATCCCTTAGGCTGGCTCAAAATAATCCACCTTGGCGAAAATCTCTGGCAGGCGCAGAATCCACGCAAAATCATTCTGGATGAAAAAGATGGAGACGTCATTCCTGCTGGCCGTCGGCGCCAGCTTCCTCGTCGCTGGCTTCGTCAAGGGCGTAGTCGGACTGGGCTTGCCGACGGTGGCCATGGGCACGCTCAGCCTGGTCATGCCGCCCGTGCAGGCAGCCGCCCTCTTGATCGTGCCATCGATGGCGACGAACGTGTGGCAGCTGGCAGCCGGCCCAGGCCTGCGCGCCCTGCTGCAGCGTTTATGGCCCATGCTGGCGGCCGTCATGGCCGGTACCCTGGCGGGTGGCGCCCTGCTGCCGAAGGATAGCGAGACCTGGGCCGTCGTCGCGCTGGGCGTGGCGCTGATGCTGTATGCGCTGGCGGGCCTGTTCTCGCTGCAGTTGCGCGTGCCGGCGCGGCACGAAGCGTGGCTGGGGCCCGTGGCGGGCGCGGTGACAGGGCTGGTGACGGCCGCCACGGGCGTGTTCGTGATCCCTGCCGTGCCGTATCTGCAGGGATTGGGATTGGCGCGCGATGCGCTGGTGCAGGCGCTGGGACTGGCGTTTACCGCGTCGACCGTGGCGCTGGCGGCCAGCCTGGCCCTGCACGGCGACTTCAGTCTCGGTGCGGCCGGCGCTTCCGCGTATGCGCTGCTGCCGGCGCTGGCCGGCATGCTGGCCGGTCAATGGCTGCGCGGGCGCATCGCGCAGCCAGTATTCAAGCGATGCTTTTTTGCCGGGCTGTTTGCCCTGGGCCTGCATGCGGCGGTCAAACCATGGCTGGCGTGATGCGGATAGACTGGCAAGGAGACAGTGCGCTGTGTGCGTGGGTCGACGGCCAGCAGGTGGCCATGCTCGACATCAGCAAGTGCGCGAACGGGGTGACGGTGAACATGCTGTTCGTGAAACCGCCGTTCCGCCGGCGCGGCATCGGCGGCGCGCTGTTGCGGCAGCTGTTGCAATGCCACCCGCAAGCTGCCACCGCCTGCAGCGACCCGCGGCTGCGGGCGCTGCTGGAAGACAAAACGATTTAAAGTGCTCAGGGCAAGGCGCGGCAGACAGCACGCTAGTGCGGCAACGCGCCGCAACGCCGCCATGGGCGCTTTAAATGCCATACTTGGCGCGATACGCGGAGACGGCTTCCTTATGCTTGAGCAGTTCCGGATCGGCGCCCGCGCCATTCAGGTAGCCGAACAAGTCATCCAGGTTGCCGATCGAGATGACGGGGATGCCGTACTGTTTCGATACTTCCTGCACCGCCGAACTTGGCGACAGCTGGCCGTCCGGGCCGGAGCGCTCCATGCGGTCCAGCGCGATCAGCACGGCGCATGGCTCGGCGCCGGCGGCGCGGATCATGTCCACCGATTCGCGCACCGAGGTGCCGGCCGAGATCACATCGTCAATGATGACGACTTTGCCATGCAGCTTGGCGCCGACGATGGTGCCGCCTTCGCCATGGTCCTTGGCTTCCTTGCGGTTGAAGGCGAACGAGGTGTTGCGGCCCTTGCCGGCCAGCGCCACGGCGGTGGCCGACGCCAGGGTGATGCCCTTGTAGGCGGGACCGAACAGCATGTCGAATTCCACGCCCGAGTCGAGCAGGGTCTGCGCATAGAACTGCGCCAGCTCGGCCAGGGTGGCGCCGTCGTGGAACAGGCCCGCATTGAAGAAATATGGTGACTGGCGCCCGGCCTTGGTGGTGAACTCGCCGAACCGCAAGACTCCCTTGGATACTGAAAACGCGATAAACTGCTGGCGTAAATTATTCACATTAGCCTCATTTTTTAAAAGTGCCTGTATTTTAATCCGCGCGCAGCGGCGAGACAATCGCCATGCCGCGCCCGCCGGCCCCGTCCAGCGCCCTTTTCATTCTCAATCTATGCCAAAAATTATCTCCGCCAACCTGAACGGCATCCGCTCCGCCGCCAAAAAAGGCTTTTTCAACTGGATGGGCACGCAGACGGCCGATTTCATCTGCGTGCAGGAATTGAAGGCGCAGCTGCCCGACATGACGCCTGAATTCCTCAACCCGCACGGCTACCATGGCCATTTCCACTACGCCGAGAAAAAAGGCTATTCCGGCACGGGCGTGTACAGCAAGGTCGAACCAGACGCCGTGCATATCGGCTTCGGCAGCCCCGAATTCGATGCCGAAGGCCGCTACGTGCGCTGTGATTTTGGCAATCTGTCCGTCATTTCCGTGTACTGCCCGTCCGGTTCGTCCGGCCCGGAACGCCAGGAAGCCAAGTTCCGCTTCATGGAACTGTTCCTGCCGCACCTGCTGACATTGAAGGCGCTGGGGCGCGAAGTGGTCATCTGCGGCGACTGGAACATCGCCCACCACGAAATCGACCTGAAGAACTGGAAGGGCAACAAGAAGAATTCCGGCTTCCTGCCGGAAGAGCGCGCGTGGCTGACGCGCGTCTTCGACGAAGTGGGTTTCGTCGACGTGCACCGCGGCCTGGACAAGCGCGAAGACCAGTACACGTGGTGGAGCAACCGCGGGCAAGCCTACGCGAAGAACGTGGGCTGGCGCATCGACTACCACGTCGCCACGCCAGGCATCGCGGCCCAGGCGCACACGGTCAGCGTCTACAAGGACGAGCGGTTCTCCGACCATGCGCCCCTGATCATCGATTACACGCTCAAAGGCTGATCTTTGACACGTCGGCGGTGGTGTCGGCTTACGCTGCGCTAAGCCGACCTACGCCTGATCTGCCGACAACATGGTTGACACGCCAATGGGGGTGTCGGGTTACGCCAGCACGCGCCGGCTTTCGAAGTGGCGCGGCGCGCCGCTCAACGGGTCCGTGAAATCGATGGCGCGCGCCAGCAACTGCAGCGGGTGCGACATGTCGTCTTCCTTGCACGGCTGGGCCACGGGGTAAAACGCATCGTTGACAATGGGGATGCCCAGCGCGGCCAGGTGCACGCGCAGCTGGTGCTTGCGGCCCGTGTGCGGCTGCAGCCGGTACAGGCACATGTCGCCGCGTTCTTCGATCACGTCGAGGGTGGTTTCCGAATTCGGCTCCCCCGCTTCCTCGCGCATGAGGAAAAACTGCGCGCCCTCGACCATGCGGCTGCGATAGGTAAACGGAAAATCGCGGCCAGCCAGGCGCGGCGCCAGCGCCTCGTACGTCTTGCGCACTTCGCGGCGCTGGAACAGCGACTGATAGGCGCCACGGCTGGCCACCTGGCGCGAAAAAATCACCACGCCGGCCGTCTCGCGGTCGAGGCGGTGAATCGGCGTCAGCTCGGCGCAATCCAGCTTTTTCTTCAGGCGCGTCAGCAGGGTCTCCTGCACGAAGCGCCCGCCCGGCGTCATGGGCAAGAAGTGCGGCTTGTCGACCACCACCAGGTGGTCGTCCTGGAACAGGATCTCTTCCTGAAACGGGATCGGCGTTTCGCGTTCCAGCTCGCGGTAGTAAAAAATGCGCATGCCGCGCCGGTATGCGCTGTCGGGCGCCAGCACGGCGCCGTCGCCGCTGACCACTTCGCCGCGCGCCATGCGGTCCTGCCATTGCGCGGCGCTGATCTGCGGATAGCGATCGAGCAGAAACGACAGCATGTCCGGCCACCGCCCTTCCGGCAGCCACAGGTAGCTGGGCGCCACGCCGTCGCGCATGGGCAGCGGCGCGGGGCCACGACGGGACGACATCCTAGCGCTTGGCAATGGCGTTGCTGCGGTACGGCGGCAAGGCGTCCACGCTGACGCCCTTGCTGCGCGCGTACAGGGGCAGCACTTGCGTCATGTGGCTGTTCATCTGCGAGATGCGGTCCTTGCCCGACGGGTGAGTCGAGAGGAATTCCGGCGGCGCGCCCGCGCTCACGGCGGCCATTTTCTGCCACAGCACCACGCCGGCGCGCGGATCGAAACCGGCGCGCGCGGCCAGGTCCATGCCGATCAGGTCCGCTTCGCGCTCATCGTCGCGCGAGAACTTCAGCATCACACCCTGCGCCGCCATATTCGTGGCGGTGCTGGTGATGCTCGGATCGACGCCGAGCCAGGCCGACAGGCCGGCGCCGGCCAGCTTGGCCCCCACGGCCGCCAGGTTGCCCTTGCCCGCCTGCGCCTGCGAGTGTTCGCGCAAGGCGTGCGAAATTTCATGTCCCATGACGACCGCCACTTCATCGTCGGTCAGGTTCAGCTTGGTGATGATGCCGCTGTAGAAAGCGATCTGCCCGCCCGGCATGCAAAAGGCGTTGACCTCGTCCGAGTTGAGCAGGTTGACCTGCCAGTTCCAGCTGGCCGCCGCCTCGTTCCAGCGCGTGGCGAACGGGATGATGCGCTGGGCGATGGCGCGCAGCCGCTTCACTTGCGGATCGCTGTCCGGCACCAGCGCATTTTTTTCCTTCGCCTCGTTGACCAGCTGCGTATATTGCTGCTTCGATTGTGCATTGAAATCGGCGCCGCCGGCGAAGATGCGCGAAGTCGACAAAGGACGCACCTTGATGCCGTCCTGTACCGTCGCCTGCTGGGCGAAGACGGACAGCGGCGCCAGCGCGGTGGCCGCGCACAGGCTGGCCAGGATGGTGTAACGTTTAAGGGATATTGGTGCCATTGGCAGACCTCCATGGAGCGATTTTAGGCAGCATCATCATGGCCGGGAAGGCCAGGAAGAAGCAAACGATGAAAAACGAGAACCAGCCCAGCTCGGCGACCAGAAAGCCCACCGAGGCATTGATCAGGGTGCGCGGCACGGCGCTCAGGCTGGAAAACAAGGCATATTGCGTGGCCGTGTAGCGCGGGTCCGTGGTGCGCGACAGGAAGGCGACAAAGGCGGCCGCACCCAGGCCCAGGCTGGCGAAAGCTTCAAAACCGATCACGGCGCTGAGCAGCATGGTGTTCGGCCCCACCTGCGCCAGCCAGGCGAATCCCAGAATCGCGATCGCCTGCAGCGCGCCGAACACCCACAGGCCCCGGTTGATGCCCAGCTTGAGCATCCATATGCCGCCCACCACGCCGCCGGCCAGGCTGGCCCAGAAACCCGTGGTGTTGGCGGCCAGGCCGATCTGCGTCATGGAAAATCCCAGGTCCAGATAAAACTTCGTCGCCAGCGCCGTGGCCATGCTGTCGCCGATTTTGTAGAGTAATACGAAGGCGAGGATCCACATTGCGTTACGCCAACCATCGCGCGCGATGAATTCCTGGAACGGCAAGATGATCGCTTCGCGCATGGTCTTCGGCGGCGAGCCGTAGACGGTCGGCTCCCTGATCAGCAAGGTGCACACAAACCCCGGCAGCATGAAGGCGGCCGTGATCCAGAACACGGGCTGCCACGGCATGCGGTCGGCCAGGATCAGCGACAGCGCGCCCGGCACCATGCCCGCCACTTTGTACGCGTTGACGATGACGGCGGCGCCCAGGCCCTGCTCGTTATCGCTGAGGATTTCGCGCCGGTAGGCGTCGATGACGATATCCTGGCTGGCCGACAGAAAGGCCACGCCACCGGCAGCAAACGCGATCAGGCCGATCTGCGTGAGCGGGTCCAGCATGCCCATGCCGCCGATGGCAAAGAACAGCGCCACTTGCGTCAAGGCCATCCAGCCGCGCCGGCGTCCCAGGCCCAGGATGCGGTAGCGGTCCATCAGGGGCGCCCACAGGAATTTCCAGATGTACGGGAACTGCACCAGGGCGAACAGCCCCAGCGCCTTGACGTTCAGGCCCGACTTGGCCAGCCATGCCTGCAGCAGGTACAGCAGGATGAACAGGGGCAGTCCGGAACTGAAGCCCAGCACCAGCACGGTCAGCATGCGGCCATTGGCATAGGAGCGCCAGCCAGGCGCCGGGCTTGTGGTCATCAATGCACCGCTTTTTTACGCAGGCGGAAGACGGCCAGGTCACCGCGCAGGTTCGGCAGCACGGAGACCATCTTGCCCTCGGCCAGGGCCACGCACTCGATCACTTCCAGGCCACATTCCTCGGCCAGTTCGCGGAAGTCGTTGATGGTGGCGCAGCGCACGTTGGGGGTGTCGTACCACTGGTAAGGCAGCGATTTCGACACGGGCATGCGCCCTTTCAGCAGCGCCACGCGGTGCGGCCAGTAGGCGAAGTTGGGGAAGGAGACGATGGCTTCGGCGCCCACGCGCACGATGTCGCGCAGCAGCGGCTCGACCTGCTTCATCATCTGCAAGGACGACAGGCACAGCACCGTGTCGAAGCTGTTGTCGCCAAAGATGGCCAGGCCCTTTTCCATATCCTGCTGGATCACGTTCACGCCGCGCAGGGTGCTGGCCAGCACCTTGTCGTCGGCGATCTCGATGCCATAGCCGCTGCATTCCTTGTCGCTTTGCAGATACTGCAGCATCACGCCTTCGCCGCAACCCACGTCCAGTACGTGCGCGTTGTTCGGCACCCAGTGGGCGATGAAGGCCAGGTCGGGGCGCAGCGCGCTCAATTCGTCAAAAGTCATGCGGTCTCCTTGGCGCCCTGGCGGACGGCGGTGTGCTGTGCTGGAGCGGGCAAGCCCGCCCCGATATCGTTCCATACCTGGCCATAATAGGCGCGCACCATGTTCATGTAGCGCGCATCTTCCAGCAGGAAGGCGTCGTGGCCGTGCGGCGCGTCGATTTCCGCATACGTGACCTGGCGGCGGTTGCATACCAGCGCTTCGACGATTTCGCGGCTGCGCTCGGGCGAGAAACGCCAGTCGGTGGAAAACGAGGCGAGGAAGAACTTGGCCTTCGTGCCCGACAGGGCCTTGGCCAGGTCGCCGCCATGCGCGCGCGCCGGATCGAAATAATCGAGCGCTTTGGTGATCAAGAGATACGTGTTGGCGTCGAAGTATTCGGAGAACTTGTCGCCCTGGTAGCGCAAATACGATTCGATCTCGAAGTCGATGCCGAAGCCGAATTTGTAGTCGCCCGTCTGCGCCGCATCGCGCAGCTTGCGGCCGAATTTTTCAGCCATGTCGTCATTCGACAGATAGGTGATGTGCCCCACCATGCGCGCCACGCGCAAGCCGTTCTTCGGCACCACGCCGTGTGCATAGAAGTCGCCGCCATGGTAATCGGGGTCGGACAGGATGGCCTGGCGCGCCACGTCGTTGAAGGCGATGTTCTGCGCCGACAGCTTGGCCGTCGAGGCGATCACCACGCAGTGGCGCAGCCGCTCGGGGAACATGATGCTCCACGCCAGCGCCTGCATGCCGCCCAGGGAGCCGCCCATCACGGCGGCGAACTGGGTGATGCCCAGTTCATCGGCCAGGCGCGCCTGCGCGCTGACCCAGTCTTCCACCGTCACGACGGGGAAAGAAGCGCCATACGGCTTGCCGGTGGCGGGATTGGTGTGCATGGGGCCCGTCGAACCGAAGCAGGAGCCCAGGTTGTTGACGCCGATGACGAAGAATTTGTCGGTGTCGAGCGGCTTGCCGGGACCGACCATATTGTCCCACCAGCCCGTGCTTTTCGGTTCGTCCGCGTAGACGCCGGCCACGTGGTGCGAGGCGTTCAGGGCATGGCAGACCAGCACTGCGTTCGATTTGTCGGCGTTCAGGGTGCCGTAGGTTTCATACATCAACATATAGTCCCGCAGCGATGCTCCGCTTTGCAGCTGCAGGGGTTGCGCAAAATACATGGTTTGCGGCGAAACGATTCCAATGGATGACATGTGTGTCGGTTTATAAAAAGGGGTGGCCCCACGGGCCATGGTCGATGCAGCACCGCGATGATAGGTGCTGCAACTTTAGCATCAGGAACCCTCTTGCCGCGCGCGATGTGTCCTGATGCCGATAGGGTGACAGTTTACATGAGCTGCAGTTGCCGGACGGCTTCCGCGATCACATTTGGTTCCATGGAACGCATAATTTTGCGCATTTGTGGTGCAATCAGACCCAGATCGCTGTTGAGTATCTCTTGCTTGACCGCTAACAGCTGGGCCGGGTGCATGGAAAACTCGCGCAAGCCCATGCCCAGCAGCAAGCGCGTGAGCTTCACGTCGCCCGCCATCTCGCCGCAGACGGCCACGTCGATGCCCGCCTTGTGGCCGGCGGCGATCGTCATGGAGATCAGCTGCAGCACGGCCGGATGCAGAGGATTGTACAAATGCGCCACTTCGTAGTCGACGCGGTCGATGGCCAAGGTGTACTGGATCAGATCATTCGTGCCGATCGACAGGAAATCCATGCGCTTGACGAACATGGGCAAGGCCAGCGCGGCGGCCGGGATCTCGATCATGGCGCCCACTTCGACGGCGTCGTCGAACTTGACGCCTTCCTCGCGCAGGCTGGCCTTCGCTTGCTCTATCATGGCCAGCGACTGGTCGATCTCGAAGGCATGCGCCAGCATCGGAATCAGGATGCGCACCTTGCCGAAGGCCGAGGCACGCAAAATCGCCCGCAGCTGCGTCAGGAACAATTGCGGCTCGGCCAGGCAGTAGCGGATGGCGCGCAAGCCCAGGGCGGGATTCAAGGCTGTATGGTCGGACTGGTCGAGCGGCTTGTCGGCGCCGATGTCGAGCGTGCGGATGGTCACGACGCGCCCTTTCATCGACTGCACCGTGTTGCGGTAAGCCTCGAATTGCTCGTCCTCGGTGGGTATCTTGTGGGCGCGGCCCATGAACAGGAATTCGGAGCGGAACAGGCCCACGCCGCTGGCGCCCGATTCCAGCGCAAACGCGCAATCCTCGGGCAACTCGATATTCGCCAGCAGGGTGATGGGCGTGCCGCATTTGGTCACGGCCGGCGTCTTTTTCAGCTTGCCCAGCTTTTTGCGCGCGCGCTGCATGGCCACCTGACGCTCGCGGTACTGTTCCAGCACCAGGGCGCTGGGGTTGGCGATCACCACGCCTGCATCGCCGTCGATGATCAGCCAGTCGTCCTGCTCGATCAGCATCGACGCCTGCGACATGCCCACGGCAGCCGGAATATCCAGGCTGCGCGCGACGATGGCCGTGTGCGAGTTCTGCCCGCCCACATCGGTGATGAAGCCGATGAAGGAACGGTCGCGGAACTGCAGCATGTCGGCCGGCGAGATGTCGTGGGCGACGACGATCATCTGCGCCATCAATTCATCTTCGGCGGCGGCCTTGGGCAACAGCTGCTCGGTGCCCAGCAAGACTTTCAAGACGCGTTCGGCCACCTGCTGGATGTCGGCCTTGCGTTCGCGCAGGTACGGGTCTTCGATTTCGTCGAACTGGGCCGACAATTCATCGATCTGCGTCAGCAGCGCCCATTCGGCGTTGTAGTGGCGCGAGCGGATGATGTCGAGCGGCGCTTCGGAAATCATCGGATCGGACAGGATCAGCGCGTGCACGTCGATGAAGGCGCCCAGTTCCGTGGGCGCGTCTTTCGGCAACTCGTTCCACAGGGTTTGCAGTTCCTTGTGGACGGCGGCGATGGCGTTTTGCAAACGCTGGACTTCGGCTTCGATCTGTTCCTGGGCGACCAGGTAATGTTTGACGTCAAGGGCGGCCGGCGCCAGCAGGTGCGCGCGGCCAATGGCGATGCCGCGGGAAACCGGGATGCCGTGGAGCGTGAAAGATGCCATGGGATGACCTGTCGGAATGCGGCTGCGGCTGCGTTCGGCGGGCATTACTCGCCTTCGCCAAACCTGTCATTAATCAGGGCGGTGAGGGCATCGACACATGCCAGCTCATCATCGCCCTCGGCTTCCAGGGTCACTTTCGCGCCCTTGCCGGCGGCCAGCATCATCACACCCATGATGGACTTGGCGTTGATGCGGCGCGCGTTGCGGGTCAGCCAGACGTCGCTCTTGAACTTGGCTGCGAGCTGGGTAAATTTGGCGGAGGCGCGTGCGTGCAGTCCCAGCTTGTTGATGATTTCGAGTTCTCTTTGAATCATTTTTGTATGGTCTCTATCCCTGAATGCACTGCATTATTGCCAGCCCTTGCCTATAAAACCCGCCGCCTTCAGGGCGGCGGCCATGTCACTCTTTACTCGCCCACGCGAATGCGGTTATCGACGCGCACGGCGCCGCTTTGCGCACCGGCCAGCGCCATCTCCACCACCACGTCGAGCGTGTCGCGGCGATACGTGATGGCGCGCAGCAGCATCGGCAGGCTGATGCCGGCGATGACTTCCACCCGGCCTGCATCGGCCAGCTTGTTGCAGCAGTTCGACGGCGTGCCGCCCTTCACGTCGGTAATCACCAGCACGCCGGAGCCGTCGTCGAGGCGGCAGATGGCGTCCGACGCCAGCTTTTGCACTTCCGCCAGATCCTGGTCGGCGACGACGTCGATGGCTTCAAAACGTTCCGTTGGCCCCCGAAACACATGCGCGCAAGCGGCGATGAATGCCTGTCCCAGCGGTGCATGTGTCATGAGCAAAATCCCTACCATAGTCATTTCACCTTTTAGCGCTGCTGCGTTTGCGCAACGCCCTGCTCGACGGCGTCGACAAACATGGCGGCCACGTCAAAACCCGTCTGCTGCATGATTTCCTGGAAGCAGGTCGGGCTGGTGACGTTGACTTCCGTCAGATAGTCGCCGATCACGTCCAATCCTACCAGCATCAGGCCACGCGCGGCCAGGATCGGGCCCAGCTTTTCAGCGATTTCCAGGTCGCGCGCCGTCAATGGCTGCGCCACGCCCGTGCCGCCGGCGGCCAGGTTGCCCCGTACTTCGCCCGCCTGCGGGATGCGCGCCAGCGAAAACGGCACCGGCTTGCCGCCGATGACGAGGATGCGCTTGTCGCCCTTGACGATGTCGGCGATAAACCGCTGCGCCATGATGGTTTGCGCGCCGTTCTCGCTCAAGGTCTCGATGATGGCACCCAGGTTCAGGCCATCGGCCTTGACGCGGAAGATGCCCGTGCCACCCATGCCGTCGAGCGGCTTGAAGATGACGTCCTGGTGCTTGGCGTGGAAGGCGCGCAGGCGTGCTTCGTTCGACGTCACCAGGGTCGGCGAGGTGAATTCGGAAAACTGGGCAATGGCCAGCTTTTCATTGTTGTCGCGGATGGCGGACGGCTTGTTGAAGACGCAGGCGCCCTGCTTTTCCGCCAGTTCCAGCAAATACGTGCCGTACACATATTCCATGTCGAACGGCGGATCCTTGCGCTCGATGATGGCGTCCAGGGTCGACAGGCGCACTTCTTCGGTGGAGACCACCTTGTACCAGTCGTGTTCGTCGCCCGTCAGCTCGATGTGTTTGACCAGTGCCGTAACGATGCCCTCTTCCAGCGCCATGTCCTTTTGTTCGAAGGCATACACGGCATGGCCGCGTTTGGCCGCCTCGCGCATCATGGCGAAGGTGGAATCTTTGTAAGTCTTGAAGCCTGCCAGCGGGTCGGCAAGGAATGCAATTTTCATGGTGCGTCCAATCGGGGAGCCTGGATAAGGAATGCTTGATTCTAGCCGAGATCGCCAGGCGCGGTAGTCGCCGCGCCCGGCAAGCTGCAGGGAGGGATCAGTACACCTCGGGATTCGGGTCCGTGCGCTCCATTTCCAGCGACGCGGCCAGCAAGGCCAGGCGCGCCACCACGCCATACACATAGAAGCGGTTCGGCGCGGCCGTGCCCGGCTTGGCCTTCAAGTCCGGCACGGCATGCTGCTGGGCAAATGCCAGCGGCACGTATTGCGAGCCGGGCGCGTTCAGGTTCTGGTCCACGCCACGCTCCGCGTGCACGCGGTAAAAACCGCCCACCACGTAGCGGTCGATCATGTAGACGACCGGTTCGGCCACGGCATCCTTGATGCTTTCAAAGGTCGGCACGCCTTCCTGGATGATCACGTCGGTGACGACTTTACCGTCCTTGACGATGGACATCTTGTCGCGCTGCTTACGCGACAAGTCGCGCACTTCGCTGGCGTCGCGCACCGTCATGATGCCCGTGCCATACGTGCCCGCATCGGGCTTGACGATGACGAACGGCTTTTCCTTGATGCCGTATTCCTTGTATTTCTTGCGGATCTTGGCCAGCAGCACATCGACGCTGGCGGCCAGCGCATCTTCGCCCTCGCCTTCCTGGAAATTCACGTCGCTGCACTTGGCGTGGAAAGGATTGAGCATCCACGGATCGACATCGATCATCTTGCCGAATTTTTTCACCACTTCATCGTAAGCCGTGTAGTGGTTGCTCTTGCGGCGCAAGGCCCAGCCCGCATGCAAGGGCGGCAGCAGGCTTTGCTCATGAATATTTTGCAAGATATCGGGGATGCCGTCCGACAAGTCGTTATTCAGCAGAATCGTGCACGGGTCGAAATCCTTCAAGCCCAGGCGGCGGCCATTGTTCAGGCGCACGAGCGGCTCGATGACGAGCATGTTGCCATCTGGCAACGCCAAGGGTGTCGGCTGAGTGATCTCGGGCGACCAGGAGCCGAAGCGCACGTGCAGCCCCGTCTGGCGGAAGATTTGCATCAATCGCGCCACGTTCTGCAGGTACTGCGGCGTGGTGTTGTGCAATTCCGGCACGATCAGCAGGTTGCGGGCGTCCGGGCAATACTTGTCGATGGCGGCCATGGCCGCCTGCACGGACAAGGGCAGCATTTCCGTGGCCAGGTTATGGAAACCGCCAGGAAACAGATTGGTATCGACGGGCGCCAGCTTGTAGCCGGCATTACGCAAGTCTACCGAGCAATAGAAGGGCGGCGTGTGCTCTTGCCACTCCATGCGAAACCAGCGCTCAATGGCCGGCGTCGCGGCCAGAATCTTTTTTTCGAGGTCGAGCAGCGGTCCGGTCAGGGCCGTGACGAGATGGGGAACCATAGTTACATCCTTAAATTATGTGCAGTATTCAAAAAAGCACACAGAACTGCCGACTATATTACCGTGTAAGTACCCCAAATCGGGGCAAAAGCCTTGTTTTAAAGACCTTTTACATTCCCACAACGAAAAAAAAGCACCTCGATGAGATGCCTTTTCCAGCCGGACATGCCGCGCCGGGGCGCTGGCATGCCAGATAATTGCTATTTAGCCATGATACGCCTGCTCGCCGTGGCTGGTGATATCGAGGCCTTCGCGCTCCTCTTCTTCCGGTACGCGCAAGCCGATGACGATGTCGACCAGTTTATAGGCGGTGACGGAGACGATGGCAGACCAGAGGATGGTGGTGCCGACCGCTTGCGCCTGCACCCACACCTGGTGGCCGATCGAATACGGATCCGCCGACATCTTGTTGGTCACATAGTCGAAAACGCCCTGGCCGCCCAGTTGTGGCGCAGCAAACACACCCGTCAGCAAGGCACCGAGGATACCGCCCACGCCATGCACGCCGAACACGTCGAGCGAATCGTCGGCGCCGATCAGGCGTTTCAGGCCATTCACGCCCCACAGGCAGACGACACCGGCCAGCAAGCCGATGACCAGGCCGCCCATCGGGCCGACAAAGCCGGCCGCCGGAGTGATCGCCACCAGGCCGGCCACGGCGCCAGACGCGCCACCGAGCATCGATGGCTTGCCTTTGCTGATCCACTCGCCAAACACCCACGACAGGGTGGCGGCAGCCGTTGCCAGCAAGGTATTGACGAAGGCCAGGGCAGCCACGTCGCCCGCTTCCAGCGAGGAACCGGCATTGAAACCGAACCAGCCCACCCACAGCAAGGATGCGCCTATCATGGTCATCGTCAGCGAATGCGGCGCCATCGACTCACGGCCGTAGCCGACGCGCTTGCCGATCATGATGGCGCCCACCAGGCCGGCGACAGCGGCGTTGATGTGCACCACGGTGCCGCCGGCAAAGTCCAGCGCGCCTTTTTGCCAGATCCAGCCTGCCTTCAGGGCTTCGCTGGCCGAGGTGGCGGCGCTGGTGATCAGGTCAGGTCCCGTCCAGAACCAGACCATGTGGGCCGCTGGCAGGTAGGCGAACGTGAACCACAGTACGACGAAGGCCAGCACGGCGGAAAATTTGGCGCGCTCGGCAAAGGCGCCGACGATCAGCGCGCAGGTGATGGCGGCAAACGTGCCCTGGAACGCGACAAAGACGAACTCGGGAATGACGACGCCCTTGCTGAAGGTGGCGGCGGCGGCAAACGTGCCTTTGGCCGGGTCCCAGATACCATTCAGGAACAGGCGGTCGAAGCCACCGAAGAAGGCGGTTTTTTCCGTGAAGGCGATCGAGTAACCGTAGATACACCACAGCACGATGACCAGCGCGAACACCATGAACACTTGCATCAGCACCGACAGCATGTTTTTCGAGCGCACCAGGCCACCGTAGAACAGGGCCAGGCCGGGGATCGTCATCAGGATCACCAGCAAGGTGCTGATCATCATGAAACTGGTGTCGCCCTTGTTGGCGACAGGGGCAGCGGCTGGTGCTGCAGCGGCCGGAGCGACAGCCGCCGGTGCTGCTGCATCAGGCACCGGCGTCACGGCGGGAGCGGCAACGGCCGTGGTCGTGGCCGCCTCCGTCTTGGCGGGCGCATCGGCAAAGCTCGGCGAGGCAAGGCCAAACGCGCACAGGCAGGCTATCCCGGCGAGCAATTTTGTTATATTTTTTTGCATCAATATTCCCCTTAGAGCGCTTCGTTGCCGGTTTCACCGGTACGGATGCGGATGACCTGTTCCAGGTTGTAGACGAAAATCTTGCCATCACCGATTTTACCGGTACGCGCGGCACCTTCGATCGCTTCGATGGCCTGGTCGACAATGGCGTCATCAACGGCCGCTTCAATCTTGGTCTTTGGCAAGAA
This sequence comes from Janthinobacterium sp. JF4, assembly GCF_059617925.1. NCBI lineage: Bacteria > Pseudomonadati > Pseudomonadota > Betaproteobacteria > Burkholderiales > Oxalobacteraceae > Janthinobacterium > Janthinobacterium sp. JF4. Next base: position 76,363 of record NZ_JCAQAV010000023.1, read on the forward strand.
ATCGACGACATACTCGGCACCACGGTAGAGTTCCGTGTGTCCTTTCTGGCGGCCGAAACCCTTCACTTCGGTGACGGTAATGCCTTGCACATTGATAGCCGACAAGGCTTCGCGTACTTCGTCCAGTTTGAACGGTTTAATGATTGCAGTAATCATTTTCATGGCAGTCTCGCTTAAAAGGTTTTGGATACGGTCAGCACGAGACCGGATTTCGCCAGATTCTTGCCATTCGGTGCCAGCGACGTGATGTTGGCCTTGACCGCAGCCAGGGAAACGGTGGCCATGCCGAAGTCCTTGGTCACGCCGATCTTGACATCGTTGTAGCTGAGGGCGTCGTTGTGCTCGACCTTCTGGCGCCCCACGTGCACGTTCATGATGTAGCCGTCGATCAGGTCGAAGTTGCCGCCCACGTCGAGGTAGCCGCTGTTCTTGCTGTCGGCAACGCCGAACAGATTGGTGGTCGAGTGCGAGTACTTGATGTACAGCGGGCCATAACCGAGCTGGCCGTACAGCTCGAAGGTGTTCGCATTGGTGCTCAGTCCATTCGATGGATAGAAATAGTACAGGCCGCCCACGTCATAGGTAAAATCCTTGCTGATCTCGCCCCGTTTGCCGCCGTAGATATCCCATTCCAGATTCGTATCGCCGCCACCGTCCTTGATCCATTTGATGCTCGACAGCCAGGTGCCCACATACAGGCCCGTCGGGTTATGGGTATAGTCGGCACCGCCGCTGATGGCCGGTTTCAAGCGGCTTTGCGAGATACCGCGGTAACGGTAATCGCTGGTCAGCGCCACGTTGTAGCTCACCACGTTATCAGGTACGGCTTCGGCCGCAGCAGGCGCCGCCACTGCATCCTGGGCCATGGCGCTGCCGCACAAGGCGGTCATGGCCAGCGTCAACGCTGCAGCTAAAGTCATGTTCTTGGACAGATTCTTCATGGCGATTCCCTTTTATTGAACTTTTAAAGCGGTTGAGGTTTAAAATCTTGGCTGGAGATCACAAAGCGTTCATACCTTCTTTAGCAGAATACGTGCCAGCTCTCTTGCCACCTTGACAGGGGCGTTTCCGGCCACACATACCCTGCAAGCCTGTGGACATGCGGGTATGGGCTGCCAAAGCAGGATGAACCGCCCAGTTTCGCACCAGATTAACGCCGCTGTGCACCGCAATGGTGCGATGCACAGGCCGCACCATAAAAGGACTGACCATGGACATGAATACCTTCTTTAACGACTTGCAAGGCAAGATCCATCAAGCCATCGAAAACTCGCCTGCCAAGGATATCGAGAAAAACGTGAAATCGATGATGACCCAGGGCTTCGCCCGCCTGGACCTCGTCACGCGCGAGGAATTCGATATCCAGGCGCAAGTGCTGGCCAAGACCCGCGCCAAGCTGGACGCACTGGAATTGCGCCTGATCGAACTGGAAACGCGCCTGAACGATCCAACAGCCTGAACCGCTGTGCAGGCAGGGCGCCGTCATCGGCGGCCTTGCTGGCATACCTCAAGCCTCATTCCTGTTCAAGCGCTAGACTGATCCTGCGCGCGCCCGCGCTACAGGGGATTCTGATGAGCCTGGCCGTCCTGAAAAGCCGCGCCCTGGCCGGCATGGAGGCGCCCGAGGTAAGTGTCGAAGTCCACCTTGCCAATGGCTTGCCCTCGTTTACGATTGTCGGCCTGCCGGATACGGAAGTGAAGGAATCGCGCGACCGCGTTCGTGCCGCGCTGCAAAACTGCGGCTTTGAGATGCCGGCGCGGCGCATCACGGCCAATCTGGCGCCGGCAGACTTGCCCAAAGAATCTGGCCGCTTCGACCTGCCCATTGCGCTGGGCATACTCGCCGCCTCCGGCCAGTTGCCGGGCGACCAATTACACCACTATGAATTCGCGGGCGAACTGTCGCTGTCAGGCCAGTTGCGCCCCATCCGCGGCGCCCTGGCCATGACCTTTGCCATGCAGCGCAGCCAGTCGGGCGCGCCACGCGCCTTCATCCTGCCGCAGGCGAACGCGGACGAGGCCGCTCTCGTCAGCGATGCCTGCATCTATCCCGCCCACAGCTTGCTCGAGGTCTGCGCGCATTTTGCCGCGCGCGCCAGCCACACTGCCCTGCAACGTCACCAGCCCGTGCTGGCAGCGCACGCTTTTCCCTATCCCGACTTTGCCGACGTGCAAGGGCAGCAGCAGGCGCGGCGGGCACTGGAAGTGGCGGCCGCGGGCGGTCACAACGTCTTGATGGTGGGACCGCCGGGCGCGGGCAAGACCATGCTGGCCAGCCGCTTCCCCGGCGTGCTGCCGCCCATGAGCGATGAAGAGGCGCTGGAATCGGCTGCCGTGCATTCCTTGGGTGGCCACTTCAAGGTGGAACACTGGAAACGCCGCCCCTATCGCGCCCCGCACCAGACAGCGTCCGGCGTGGCCCTGGTGGGCGGCGGCAACGTGCCGCGCCCGGGAGAAATATCGCTGGCCCACTGCGGCGTGCTGTTTCTCGACGAAATCGCCGAATTCCAGCGCCGGGTGCTCGATGTGCTGCGCCAACCCATGGAATCGGGCGTCATCAGCATTTCACGCGCGGCCCGCCAGGCCGAGTTTCCTGCCCGCTTTCAGTTGATCGCCGCCATGAATCCCTGCCCGTGCGGCTATCTGGGGCACGTTTCCGGCCGTTGCCGTTGCACACCGGACGCCGTGCTGCGCTATCACAATCGCCTGTCCGGCCCGCTGCTCGACCGTATCGACCTGCAGATTGAAGTGGCCGCCATGCCGCCGGCGGCGCTGGGGCGACGTGCAGGCGCTGGCGAAAGTACACAAGCCATCGCCACCCGGGTAGCGGCAGCCTTTGCCTTGCAGCTGGCACGCCAGGGAAAGTCCAACCAGCGCCTGAGCAACATGGAAATCGAACAGCATTGTCGCCTGGAGCCACACGGCGAACAGTTGTTGCATGGCGCCATGACGCGATTGCACTGGTCGGCGCGCACCTACCACCGGGTACTGCGCGTGGCGCGCAGCATCGCGGATCTGGCGGACAGCGCCGCCATCACGCCGCCGCATGTCGCCGAAGCGATCCAGTACCGGCGCGTGCTGCGCGAAATATAAGGCGGCCAGTGAGCGCCACGCGTGCGCGATTGCGCGTGATTCGCGGCGCTGCTACCATCTGCTGATGAAAAAACCATCACTTGCCCTCTTCCTGGCGACGCTCGCGGCTGCCAGCATCCTGTCCGCCTGCAGTCCGAAATTCGACTGGCGCGACTATCGCAGCCCCGATGCCCAGTTTACGGCCTTGTTTCCAGGCAAGCCGGCCGTGCTGACGCGCGAGATCGATCTCGATGGCAAGGAAATCAGCCTGACCATGACGGCCAGCGAGGTCGACGGCGCTACCTTCGCCATCGGCAGCGCCGTGCTCGACAGTGCGGAACAGGCACAAGCAGCCCTGCCCGCCATGCAGACGGCACTGTTGAAAAATATCAATGGCACCGTGCGCAGCGAAAAGCTGGCCTCGGCGGCCAGCAGCACGGCGGCAGGCAGCCATCAACGCAGCTCGCTGAGCATCGAAGCAGCGGGCACGCAGCAAGGCAAGCCCGTCTTGCTGGTCGGGCGTTTTGTGGCGCAGGACAAACGCATCTTCCAGATCATCATTCTTGGGGAAGAAAGCAAGCTGTCGCGTGACACCATCGACACCTTCATGGACTCGGTAAAACTGGATTGAGACTTAACGATCGCTTAAATAGGTGTTTTCACGGTCAGCAAGCCCTTGTAAATGCGTGCGTTGTCCAACAGATGGCCGTAACCGGCTTGCAAATGTGCAATCCGGGCAATCGGACGGCCTGTGCGACATTTCAAGTCGTGATATTGTTTCGACACTAACAACAAGTTTCAGAAAGCGCTTATGTTGATCTCATTTAAATCCAAATCTTCCCCTGAAGTGCTGATGTACCAGGAACATGCCCAGCGCATCCTCGACATCCTGCACAAGAACCCCACGCGCGGCGTCATCACCCCAGCGGAAGCGGGCGATGCCCTGGCCTTGCTGGAAAAAGAAGTCGCAGAAAGCAAACTGCATCCGGAAAATGACATCGAACACGATGCGCATACGCCGGAAACCTTGGAAGATGGCGAGACGGGTACCCATGCGCGCGCACAAAAAGTGCATTTTTCGCAGCGCGCCTATCCGTTGATGGAGATGCTGCGCGCGGCCAAGGCGGAAAATGAAAGCATCACCTGGGGCATCTAGTCAAATGAATGCTGCAGACGAAAAAAAACCCCGTATCTAGCGGGGTTTTTTTATATAACAAGCCTGACGATAACCTACTTTCACACTGGTTGCAGCACTATCATCGGCG